>JAGWMU010000142.1 GCA_028873095.1 Pseudomonadota bacterium
TGGTCGGCCGGGCTGCGAATCCGGCTGTGCGGTCCATATTTCCGCCGCTTCTTGGCCCATAGAACCACTATGGGCCGGCGAAGCGTCGAAAATCTGTCCTCGCACAGCCGAATTCTCGCCTCGACCGCCAAAGTCCGACAGGCTCCTAGCCGCGCGGGTGATGCTGCGCATGCAGCCGTTTCAGCCCCTCTTTCGCCACCAGCGTGTAGATCTGGGTGGTGCTGAGCGAACTGTGGCCCAGCAGCATCTGCAGCGCACGCAGGTCGGCGCCATGATTGAGCAGGTGGGTCGCGAACGAATGCCGCAGCACGTGCGGCGAAATGCGTTTCGGGTCGATCCCGACGTTCGCCCCATGGCGCTTGACCAGGGCCCAGAACATCTGCCGGCTCATGCCCTCGCCGCGCCGGCTCAGGAACAGCGCGGCGGGCTGGCGTCCACCGGCCAGTTCCGGCCGGGCCGCGGCCAGGTAGGCGCCGATGCGTTCGAGCGCCTCCTCGCCGACCGGCACCAGCCGATCCTTGCCGCCCTTGCCGGTCACCCGCAGCACGCCCTGGCGCAGATTCAGCGCCGCCAGCGGCAGCTCGACCAGTTCCGACACGCGCAGGCCGCAGGCGTACATCAGCTCCAGCATCGCGCGATCGCGCAGGCCCAGCGTGGTGGCCAGGTCCGGGGCGCCCAGCAGGCCCTCGACCTCGCGTTCGGCCAGGGCCTTGGGCAGGCTGCGCGGCATCCTCGGCCGCTCGATCAGCAAGGTCGGATCGTCGAAGCCCGGCTCGGTGCGCGCGAGGTAGGCGTAGTAGCGGCGATAGGCCGAGTGCCGCCGCGCGACCGAACGCACCGCCGCCGGCCGCTTGCCGTGACTGGCGGAGATATCCTCGCGCCGCGCCGTGCGCAGGCTGCGTCCGCGAGCGGCCAGCCAGCCCGCCAGCGCTTCCAGGTCGCGCCGATACGCCTCCAGCGTGCGGTCGGCCAGGCCATCCTCCGACCATACCCGCTCCAGGAACGCGGCGATGCTGCGCCGGTCGGCATCGGCGATACTGGCAGGGGTTTCTTCCTTCTTCATGCGCACGATGCTGGCCATTGCGCGCGCACTACGCAAGCGATCCCCGCCGATGCCGATGAATCCGTCTTCCGCCGACCCGACCAGCCCGCTGTGGCGCCGCCTGCTGGCGCTGGTCTACGACTTGCTGATCGTGGTGGCGCTCGTGATGGTGGTCGGCCTGCTGTGCCAGCTGGCCACCGGCGGCCGGTTGATCGACACCGGCGCCCGCACCGCCGTCCCGCCCTGGTACCAGGCACTGCAGGGCGTGGTGGTGTCGACGTATTTCATCAGCTCGTGGCTGCGCGGCGGCCAGACCATCGGCATGCGCCCGTGGCACATCCGGGTCACCCGCGACGACGGCGGCGCACCCTTGCCGCGGCAGGCGGCGACCCGCGTGCTGGCGGCGGCGGCGCCGCTGCTGCTGCTGCTGCTGGAACCCTGGCTCGGGCTGCAGCCGACGCTGTGGACGCTGCTGGCCGCCTGGGCGGGCTGGTTCGCCGTGGCGCTGCTCGACCCGCGCCGGCGCGCCCTGCACGACATCCTCGCCGCCACCGAGGTCCGCCTAACTGATTGATCGGGCTGGCGACTGGCTGTGCGGCACCGCACCACAGCGTGGGCAAACCGCGCTAAGATGAAAGCGTCCTCACCCCCGGTCACCGCTTCGATGCTCTACCAAATCCACGAATGGCAACGCTCGTTTCTCGGCCCCCTGAGCCATCTGGCGCGGGCCAGCGCCAGCATGCTCAACGACAACAGCAACCCGTTCACGCAGCTGCCCGGCACCCAGCGCATGGCGGCCGGTTACGAGTTGATCCATCGCCTGGGCAAGGACTACGAGAAACCCGAGTTCGGCATCCACAGCGCAACCGCGCACGATCACGAGATCGCGGTGATCGAACGCATCGCGCTGGAAAAGCCGTTCTGCCAGCTGAAACGCTTCAAGCGTTTCAGCGACGATCCGGACACCATCGAGAAAATGAAGATCGACCCGGTGGTGCTGGTGGTGGCGCCGCTGTCGGGCCACCATTCGACGCTGCTGCGCGACACCGTGCGCACCCTGCTGCGCGATCACAAGGTCTACATCACCGACTGGGTCGACGCGCGCATGGTGCCGGCCGCCGAAGGCACCTTCGGGCTGGATGACTACGTCGCCTACATCGAGGACTTCATCCGGCACATCGGCGCCGGGTCGCTGCACGTGATCTCGGTATGCCAGCCGACGGTGCCGGTGCTGGCCGCGGTGTCGCTGATGGCGGCGCGCGGCGAAGCCACGCCGCGCAGCCTGACCATGATGGGCGGCCCGAGCGATCCGCGGCGCAGCCCCACCAGCGTCAACAACCTGGCCACCAAGCAACCGCTGTCGTGGTTCAAGGGCAACGTGATCCACACCGTGCCGCCCAACTATCCCGGCCGCGGCCGCGAGGTCTACCCGGGCTTCCTGCAGCACGCCGGGTTCATCGCGATGAACCCGGGCCGGCACCTCAGCTCGCACTGGGACTTCTACCAGGACCTGGTCCGCGGCGATCTCGACGACGCCGAGTCGCACCGCAAGTTCTACGACGAATACAACGCCGTGCTGGACATGCCGGCCAGGTTCTACCTCGACACCATCGCCACGGTATTCCAGCAGTTCCTGCTGCCGCGCGGGCTGTGGGACGTGAACGGCGAACGGGTCACGCCCAGCGCCATCACCAGCGCCGCGCTGCTGACCATCGAGGGCGAACTGGACGACATCTCCGGCCTCGGCCAGACCGAGTCGGCGCACGACCTGTGCACCGGCATCCCGGCCAGCCGCCGCGAGCACAGGGTGATCGAGGGCGCCGGCCACTACGGCATCTTCAGCGGACGGCGCTGGCGCGAGACGGTGTACCCGCAGGTGCGCGACTTCATCCGCCGATCCGACCGCGGCGCCGGCTGAAGTCTGCACCATGTCGCCTCCACTCCCGATCCCGAGTGCGGGAAGCGTGCCGTGCAATGCCTGATTATCAAGCCATCCTCGATGAGATCCGCGAGGAGACGAGGCCGTTGCTGTGCCAGGGCCACGTCGCCGATTACATCCCGCGGCTGGCCGGCGTGCCGCGCGAAAAATTCGGCATGGCGGTGGTCACGCTCGACGGCCGGCTGTACCAGACCGGCGATGCCGACGAGGCGTTCTCGATACAAAGCATTTCCAAGGTGTACACGCTGACCCAGGCGCTGCAATCCATCGGCGACCGGTTGTGGCAGCGTGTCGGACGCGAGCCGTCCGGCAATGCCTTCAACTCGCTGGTGCAGCTGGAGCTGGAAAACGGCCTGCCGCGAAATCCCTTCATCAATGCCGGCGCGCTGGTGGTCGCCGACGTCGTGCTCGGATCGCCGCCGGATCCGCGCGCGCAGTTGCTCGCCACGGTACGACGCTGCTCCGACAATGCCGCCCTGCGGGACGATCCGGAAGTGGCCAGCTCGGAGCAGGCGAATGGATTTCGCAATGCGGCACTGGCCAATTTCATCCGCAGCTTCGGCAACCTCGATCATTCCGTCCACGATGTGCTGGGCTTCTACTTCTACCAGTGCTCGCTGGCGATGAGCTGCGTGGATCTGGCGCGCGGTTTCCTGTTCCTGGCCAACCAGGGCCGCTGCCCCTGGAGCGGCGGCAACATACTCCTGCCGGATCAGACCAGACGCATCAACGCGTTGATGTTGACCTGCGGCACCTACGACGCTGCCGGCGATTTCGCGTATCACGTCGGCATACCCTGCAAGAGCGGCGTCGGCGGCGGCATCGTCGGGGTCATCCCCAAGCAGCTCGCCGTGGCGGTGTGGTCGCCTGCCCTCGACGCCAAGGGCAACTCGCTGGCCGGCAGCGCCGCCCTCGAACTTTTCACCAGCAAGACCGGCCTGTCGATCTTCTAGCCTACGCGCGACGGTTCCCGCCGCGCAGGGGCTCCGTGCAGGATGCGCGCCGCTCTGCCCGGGGCCCCTGCGGGCCTGTCGTCCAGTACGCAGCGAGGGCATCGCGCACAGGGTGCGCTCCTACAGCGGGCGGGCGCAGGCCGTGGCGGAACGGGTCAGCCGCGCGCGAAAAAACCGCGGAAGGCCTCGGCGGTGCGCTCGATGCCGGCATCGTCGATATCCAGATGCGTCACCAGCCGCAGCGTGGGCAGGTAGCCGATGCTGATGCGGATGCCGGCCTCGCGCAGATGGACGTCCAGTTCGCGCAGGCGATCGGCCGGCACGTCGATGAACACCATGTTGGTGTGCTGGCCGAGCAGGTCGACGCCGGCGATTTCGCGCAGGCGACCGGCCAGATGTGCCGCACGCCGGTGGTCGTCGGCCAGGCGATCCACGTGGTGGTCCAGCGCGTACTGGCCCGCCGCGGCGAGAATGCCGGCCTGGCGCCAGCCGCCGCCGGCGACCTTGCGCCAGCGCCGCGCCTTGTCGATCAGCGCCGCCGAGCCGACCAGCACCGAACCGACCGGCGCACCCAGCCCCTTGGACAGGCACACCGACACGCTGTCGAAATGGCGCGCGATCGCCCGCGCGGGCACGCCGCAGGCCACCGCCGCGTTGAACAGCCGCGCGCCGTCCAGGTGCAGCCCGAGGCCGCGTTCGCGCGCGAAGTCGTGCGCCGCCTGCAGATAGTCCAGCGGCAGCACGCGGCCGTGCCAGGTGTTCTCCAGCGCCAGCACGCGCGTGCGGGCGAAATGCGGGTCCAGCGGCTTGATCGCCGCGGCGAGCCTGTCCAGCGGCAGGCTGCCGTCGGCGTCGTGCGGGATCGGCTGCGGCTGGATCGAACCGAGCACCGCCGCGCCGCCGCCCTCGAACTTGTAGGTGTGCGCGTCGGCACCCACCAGATATTCGTCGCCGCGCTCGCAATGCGACATCAGCGCCAGCAGGTTCGACTGCGTGCCGGTGGGCACGAACAGCGCCGCCTCGAAACCGAGATCGTCGGCCAGCCGCCGTTGCAGCGCATTCACCGTGGGGTCTTCCCCGTAGACGTCGTCGCCGACCTCCGCCGCCAGCATCGCCGCGCGCATCGCGGCGGTCGGGCGGGTCACCGTGTCGCTGCGCAGATCGATCGCATCCATCTTCACTCCTTGGTTGTTGCAGGCATCGGGCGGGGAGCGCGGAACATCGGCTTTGCGGTCCAACGGCTGTCTATGGCAACTCCCGACGTAACAGATGTGCGCAACAACATCGGTATGCCGTTTACTGCATGTTCCCCGTTTCCCGTTCCCCAATCACACCCGCCGCCGGAAATACAGCCACGCGACCAGTGCCAGCAGCAGCGACGGCAGCAGGTTGGCGGGCAGCGGCGGCATGCCGTAGACCGTGCCGAAATTGACCATCGCCTTCTGCAGGAAGAACCAGCCGATCGCCAACAGGATGCCGATGAAGATGCGCTTGCCCAGGCCGCCGGAGCGCAACGCGCCGAACGCGAACGGCATCGCGCACAGCACCAGCACCAGCACGTCGAGCGGGTACAGCGCACGCGCCCAGAACGCCACCGCGTAGCTGCCGGGGCTTTCGCCGTTGCTTTCCAGGTAGCTGATGTTGCGGCGCAGGTCGCGCATCGAAAGGTATTGCGGCAGGACCACCGATTGCGCCAGCACCTGCGGGTTGAGGCTGGACTGCCAGTCCTGCCTGGCGATGGTGGTGGTGTGCGTGCCCTGGGCGTCGAGCGTGGTGCTGCGCACATCCTCGAGCACCCATTGATGCCCGTCGTGCTCGGCGGTCCTGGCCCACTGGAACCGGGTGAGCTGGCCGTCGGCGTCGAAGCTGAACACGCGCACGTCGGTCAGCTGCACGGTGCTGACGCCGTCGTGCCGCCTGAGCGTGGTGCCGCGGGCGTTGATGACGTTGTCGCCATCGTGCGCCCACAGCCCGCTGCCGGTCGCCATGCCGAGCGCGCTGGCATGCCGGCGCAACTGCATCGCCTGCGCCTGCTGGTCGCCCCAGGGCGCCACCGTCTCGCCCATGATCACCACGCCGACCAGCAGCACCGCGACCACGCCGACCGCCGACCCCGCGATGCGCAATCGCGACATGCCGGCCGCCCGCAGGGCGGTCAGTTCGCCGGTGGCGGCCAGGCCGCCCAGGCCGAGCAGCCCGCCGATCACCGCGGCATAGGTGAACATCTGGTAGGCCCGGCGCGGAAACGTCACCAGCACGTAGACCACGGCATTGCTCAGGGTGTAGCCGTGCTTGCCGACGTGGATCAGCTGGCGCAGGAACTGGGTCACCGCATCCATGCCGGTGAGCACCAGCCACACCATCAGCAGCGAGCCGACCACGCTCAGCCCGACCAGCCGATCGACCCGCTTGATGTTGAATACGCCGGGGCGGGACAGGCTCATGCCGGCCGCTCCGTGCGCGTCTTGCGCGGGGTGTTCTGTTTCCACAGCATCCAGCCGGCCAGCAGCAGCACCAGCGCATGCAGCGCCCAGATCGGCGCCGCGTTGTGCCAATGGCCCTTGCCGATCTGCGAACGGCCCAGCATCAGCAGCACGAAGTAGAGATAGAAACTGACGACGGCCAGCAGCAGGCGGCCATAGCGCGGTTCGCGCGGACTCTGCCGCGACAGCGGCAACGCCAGCAGCAGCAGCACCAGCGTCATCGGCGGCGCGCTGGCGCGCCAGGCGAGTTCGGCACGTGCCCCCGGATCGCCCGAGCGGGCCAGCGTGGCGGTGTCCAGCGCATGCATCGGGTCGTCGTCGCCGTCGTCGACCTGCACGCTGGAAAGCGAGGTGTCGTTGCGCTCGTATTGCATCTGCCGCCAGTTGTCGGCGCCCAGCGGGATGTCGTACTGCCAGCCCTTGCTGAACGCGATGAAGCGGCCGCCGCCGTTGCTTTCCTGATACAGCCGACCGCTGGCCGCGCTGACCACTTTCAGGTGCGGATGGCCGTCATTGCTGTCGCGCTGGGTGGCGATGAAGGTACGCCCCAGCCGGCTGCCGTCGCGGCTCATGCTGTCGACGAAGATGATGCCGCCCTTGCCCGGCAGTTCGGTGAAACGGCCGGCATCCAGGCCGGCGGCGATCACCGAACGGTTGGCCACCGCCACCATCGCATCGCTGGTGCGCACGGCCCACGGCCCCAGCCACATCGACACCGCCGCCGTGAGCGCCACCAGCAGCGCGCCCAGGACCAGCGCCGGCCGCAGCAGCCCGTCCGGCCCCATGCCGGAGGAAGCCAGCACGTACATCTCGCTTTCCCGGTACATCCGGCCCAGCGCCATCAGCACGCCGACGAAGCTGGCCAGCGGCAGCAGGTTGCTCAGCCCGTCGAGCGTGCGCAGGCCCAGCACCTGGAACATCACGCTGGCCGGAAAACTGCCGCTGGCCACCTGCTGCAACACCTGGGCGAACGCGCTGCCGGCGACGATCACCAGCAGCACCACGAGAGTGGCGGCCACGGTCTGCGCCAGTTCACGCAGAAAATAGCGGTCGAGTATGCTCAGCATGCGATAAACTTGTCTGCTCGCCAGCCGGCCAGAACGGGCC
>JAGWMU010000143.1 GCA_028873095.1 Pseudomonadota bacterium
ATCACGTCGTCGCGTCGGCGCAGCAGACGGTCGGTGAGACTTTTCAGCACCGGCCCGGCGGCACGCGAGCGCAGGCCCTTGCCGTGCACGATGCGGATACAGCGCAGTCCGCGCTGCCTTGCCTCGGCCAGGAATGCCACGATGCTGGCTTGTGCGGCGGCGGCATTCATCTGGTGCAGATCCAGGTCGTCCTGCACGCTGAACTGACCGCGCTTGAGCTGGCGCAGCAGCTTCGCCGGATAACCGTCGCGCAGGTAGCCGAGTTCCTCGCCGATCTCGAGCAAGGCCGGGTCGAACGCCATGTCGAGCAGCTCGCCGGGCACCGCGGCCTCGTCCGCGTCGAGCATGTGCGGATGCGGCGCCGGTTTCGCCGCCGTTGGCGGCGGCGGCGCCGGATCGAGCAGGCGCACCTCGCCGATCGCCTCGCGAAACAGACGGCTGTCGTCGTCGGTGATGCGGGCGGGCGATCGTCTCTTCATGTCGTCATGCTAGCCAAAGTCCGACCGGCTCGCAGGCTCATGTGAAACCCCTGTGCGCTCGGGTAGACTTCGGGGACGGGGCATCCGCCATGAGTCCATGGCCGGGCTGTCCGGAATCAGCCTGCAACGGAGCATCATGCGAGTTCTGGTAAGCAACGACGATGGTGTGGACGCGCCTGGCATCCGCGTGCTCGCCGAGCGTCTGGGCGCAGTCGGCAAGGTCACCGTGGTGGCGCCGGACCGCGATCGCTCCGGTGCCAGCAATTCGCTCACCCTCGATGCGCCGTTGCGGGTTTTCCCGATGGGCAACGGCTATTTCCGCGTGGCCGGCACCCCGACCGATTGCGTGCATCTGGCGCTGGCCGGGTTGCTCGACGAGGAGCCGGACATCGTGGTCTCCGGGATCAACAATTCGGCCAACCTCGGCGACGACGTGATCTATTCGGGCACGGTTTCGGCGGCCATGGAAGGACGATTCCTGGGCTTGCCGGCGATCGCGGTGTCGCTGGTCACCCAGGATCACAAGGGCCTGCATTACGAATCGGCCGCCGACGCGGTGTTGCTGCTGATGCGGCGTTTGCTGGTCGATCCGCTGCCCGCCGACACGATCCTCAACGTGAACGTGCCGGACCGGCCGTGGGCGGACATCGTGGGCTTCGAAGTGACCCGGCTGGGTCGGCGCCATCGTTCCGCGCCATCGATTGCGCAAACCGACCCGCGCGGCCGGCCGATCTGGTGGATCGGGCCGGCGGGCGAAGTGGACGATGCCGGCCCCGGCACCGATTTCAACGCGGTGCATCGCGGTTTTGTCTCGGTGACGCCGATCCACGTCGACCTGACGCGGTTCCAGGCGCTGGAAAAAGTCAGCAGCTGGATGCAGGTGTTGAGCGACGACATGGCAGCCAGCCGCGGCACCAGTCATGAGGCCGCCTGAGCGATGACCGTGTATCCGCTGCCGGCTGCCGCACTCAAGGGGGAGGGAATGACTTCGCAACGCGCACGCGATCGTCTCGTGAACGTCCTGAAAGAGGGCGGCATCCGGGACATGAGGGTGATCGACGCGATCCGCAACATTCCGCGCCACCACTTCATCGACCAGGCGCTGCATTCGCGTGCCTACGAAAACACCGCCTTGCCGATCGGCCACGGCCAGACCATCTCGCAGCCATGGGTGGTGGCGCGCATGACCGAGGCGCTGCTGGAGCCGTTCGACGGGCAGCAGGGCCTGCCGCAGAAAGTGCTGGAGATCGGTACCGGCTCGGGTTACCAGGCGGCGGTACTGGCCGCGCTGGTGCCGCAGTTGTTCACCGTCGAGCGGATCGAGGAGTTGCTGCGCCAGGCGCGCCGTCGTTTTCGGCAGCTCGGCGTGGGCAACGTGCGCACGCGTCACGATGACGGCAAACTCGGCTGGCCGGACGAGGCGCCGTTCGATGCGATCATCCTCACCGCGGCCGGCGACACCATTCCCTCCAGGATCCTCGACCAGCTCAGCCCGACCGGCGTGCTGGTGGCGCCCGTGGGTTCGCCGAGCCGGCAGACCCTGATCCGGATGCGTGGCGACGGGCAGGGCGATTTCATCCAGGAAGAACTGGGTGCGGTCAGTTTCGTGCCGTTGCTGGGTGGCATCGGCTGATGCGGTTGGTGCGCGGGAGTGCCGAACGGCTGTTGCGCGATTGCCGCTGGAAGGACCTGCCGTGCCGCCCGGACGGCGCCGGGACCGCCGCGGGCGCGGTGTTTTGGCGGCACCCAGCGGGCGCCGTCGCATGAAAAAGCCGAGGGGCCTCGCTATGCTGGCGAGCATGGACCGTCACCTCCAACAACTGGCGCTGGTTGCCGTCGTGCTGCTGCTCGCGGCATGCGGCACGATGCCGAATTCGGTTGTGGTGGAACCGGCGGGTGGCGGCGCATACGGCCATGCGGGCAGCGCCATGAACACGCCGCCCCGGACCTCGATTCCCGGTGGCTACTACGTCGTGGTGCGGGGGGACACCTTGTATTCGATCGCCTTCCGCAACGGCGTGGATTTTCGCGATCTGGCGCAGTGGAACGCGATTGCCGCGCCCTACACGATCTGGCCGGGACAACGCCTGACGCTGTCGCCCCCGGGCAACGCCGCCATCGCGCACGATGCGGGCCGGCGGCCGGCCCGTTCCGCGCCGGTGTTCGTGCCGGTGCGGACGCCGTCGCCGGCATCCAGCGCTGCGACAGCGCCGGAGCGGCATGCCGTCGCGCCGGCGAAGCCGGCAACGCCTGCCACCAGTGCAACGGCGGTCGCCGCTCCCGTGCGGCGGGCGGCGCCGCCGGTTGCCGGCGGCGGCGCTTCACGAACCGTCAGCGGGGTGATCTGGCGTTGGCCAGCCGAGGGCAGCGTGATTACGCGGTTCCAGAGCGGCGATGCGATTCCCGGCATCGAAATTGCCGGCAAGTCGGGTGATCCGGTGCGGGCGGCGGCCGACGGTGTGGTGGTCTACAGCGGCAACGGGCTGGTCGGTTACGGTGAGCTGGTGATCATCAAGCACAGCGACAGCTTCCTGTCGGCCTATGGCCACAACCGCAAGCGGCTGGTCAAGGAAGGGGAACGGGTCACCGCCGGCCAGGAAATTGCCGAGATGGGTTCCACGGGCGCCTCGCGCAACGAACTGGAGTTCCAGATCCGCAAGGACGGCAACCCGGTCGACCCGCTCAGTTATCTGCCGTCGCGCTGAGGGCGTCGATGCCGGCCGGTCCGGTCCATCGAATTTTCCGGAATGGGTCCAGGGCGCGGCCCCGCAACCCGATCAGCCCGGCAGAATGAATCCGGCGACAACCTTGCGGCCTTCGCCGGCCAGCAGGTTGTAAGTGCGTGCCGCCGCGGCGTTGTCCATTACTTCGATGCCGACGCCCCGGCGCAGGAAGCCGGCCAGGAACGCCGCCACCGGAAAGACCTGCCGCTGTCCCGTCCCCAGGAGCACCAGCTCCGGCCGAAGCGCCAGCAGGCTTTCGACGTGGCTGGCATCGAGCGCGCGGGCGTTGTCGACTGGCCACCGTTCGACCACCCGATCCGGCGCCAGCAGGAAGCTGTGGTCGAGTTCGCGGTCGCTGAGGATGACGCTGCCGGCACTGGTCCGGCGCACGAACAGGTAGCCTTCGGGACGGTTGAGCGACAGATCCATCAGGGTCTCCCCAATGCGGCAGTCCTGGCGTGCGACCCACGCCTAGCGTGGCAGGGCGATTTTCGGTTCGTCGGCGTTGCGCCGGAACAGCACGACCACGTGACCGATCTGATGGATTTTTTCCGCCTGCGTACCTTCGATCAGGAAGTCGATCTGCGCCTGCCGCTCGTCCTTGTCGCCGCCGGACAGTTTCACCTTGACCAGCTCGTGAATGTCCAATGCCAGATTCAGTTCCTTCACCACGGCCGCGGTGGCGCCCTTGTTGCCAAGCAGGACAACCGGGCTCAGGTCATGGGCGAGGCTGCGCAGGTAGCGGTTCTGCGAGGAGGAAAGGGCCATGCGGTGGTGCTCGATTCGCGGTAAATGAACGGGTAAGGGTATCATGCGGCTTACCTTTGCCCAATCCGTGACCGAAGACGACATGGCCCGCAGCAAAAGCAGCGCAGTATGGCTGCGTGAACATTTCAACGACGAATACGTCAAGAAGGCCCAGGCCGAGGGCTTGCGTTCGCGTGCGGTCTACAAACTGGAGGAATTGATCGAGCACGACCGCCTGCTCAAGCCGGGCATGAACGTGGTCGACCTCGGTGCCGCGCCGGGCAGCTGGTCGCAGCTGGTGCGCAACCGCCTGGGCGACGCCGGCAAGGTATTCGCGCTGGACATCCTGCCGATGCAGAGCATCGCCGGGGTGGATTTCCTGCAGGGCGATTTCCGCGAAGAGTCGGTACTGCGTGCGCTGGAGGCCCAGTTGAACGGACAGAAGCTGGATCTTGTACTGTCGGATCTAGCCCCCAATATGAGTGGTGTGGCGCTGGCCGACCAGATCCGGGCGATGGACCTGGCCGACCTGGCGCTCGATTTCAGTCGACAGTGGCTCAAGCCAGGCGGGTCGTTCCTGATCAAGTTGTTTCAGGGCGTCGGTTTTGACCAATACTTGCGCAGCTTGCGCGCGGAGTTCACCCGCGTGACCATGCGTAAACCTAAGGCTTCGCGCGCGCGTTCGCGCGAAGTGTACGCACTGGCGGTCGGGCTGAAGCCCTCCGCGGTGCAACCGGGCGAGAACCGTGCATGAATGAAACAGCGAAAAACGTGTTGCTCTGGGTGATCATCGCGGTGGTCCTGTTCACCGTCTTCCAGAGCTTCAATCCGCGGGGCGCGACGTCGTCGGACCTGCCTTACAGTGCGTTCCTGCAGAGCGTGGACAGCGGCAACGTGGCCACCGCCACGATCAGCGCGGACCAGCCGGCCACCATCAGCGGCAAGCTGAAGGACGGCAGCGTGTTCCGCACGGTGGCGCCCGTGCTCGGTGCTGCCACCAGCACGGTGGTCAAGCAGATGCAGGAGAAGGGGGTCGAGGTTCGCCAGGATCCATCCGAGGGTTTCTCGCTGATCGGGCTGCTGGTCAGCTGGCTGCCGGTTCTGCTGATCGTCGGCGTGTTCATCTGGTTCATGCGCCAGATGCAGTCCGGCGGCGGCGGGCGCGGCGCGATGAGCTTCGGCCGTTCGCGCGCCAAGTTGCAGGGCGAGGACCAGGTCAAGGTCAATCTCAGCGACGTTGCCGGTTGCGACGAGGCCAAGGAGGAAGTCGGCGAGCTGGTCGAGTTCCTGCGCGACCCGGGCCGTTTCCAGAAACTCGGCGGCAAGATTCCGCGCGGCGTGCTGATGGTCGGTCCGCCCGGTACCGGCAAGACCCTGCTGGCCAAGGCGATCGCCGGCGAAGCCAAGGTGCCGTTTTTCTCGATCTCCGGTTCCGACTTCGTCGAAATGTTCGTCGGCGTGGGCGCCAGCCGCGTGCGCGACATGTTCGAGCAGGCCAAGAAGCACGCGCCGTGCATCATCTTCATCGACGAGATCGATGCGGTCGGCCGCCATCGCGGCGCCGGCCTGGGCGGCGGTCACGACGAACGCGAGCAGACGCTCAATCAGCTGTTGGTCGAAATGGACGGTTTCGAGGGCACCGAAGGCGTCATCGTGATCGCCGCGACCAACCGTCCCGACGTGCTGGACCCGGCGCTGCTGCGGCCGGGCCGCTTCGACCGCCAGGTCGTGGTGGGCCTGCCCGATGTGCGCGGCCGCGAACAGATCCTCAAGGTGCACATGCGCAAGGTGCCGATCGCCAGCGACGTGGATGCCATGACCATCGCGCGCGGCACGCCGGGCTTCTCCGGCGCCGACCTGGCCAATCTGGTCAACGAGGCGGCGCTGTTCGCCGCGCGCGAGAACGCCCGCGAAGTCCGCATGAGTCACCTGGACAATGCGCGCGACAAGATCCTGATGGGTGCCGAACGACGCTCGATGGCGATGAGCGAGGACGAGAAGAAGCTCACCGCCTACCACGAGGCCGGCCACGCCATCGTCGGCCGCCTGGTGCCCGAGCACGATCCGGTCTACAAGGTGACGATCATCCCGCGCGGCCGCGCGCTGGGCGTCACCATGTATTTGCCGGAGGGCGACAAATACAGCATCAATCGCGTGGCGATCCAGTCGCAATTGTGTTCGCTGTATGGCGGCCGGGTGGCCGAGGAACTGATTTTCGGCGCCGACAAGGTCACCACCGGCGCCTCCAACGACATCGAACGCGCCACCAAGATGGCGCGCAACATGGCGACCAAATGGGGCTTGTCCGACGAGCTCGGGCCGATCACCTACGGCGAGGATGAGGATGAAGTGTTCCTGGGGCGCTCGGTGACCCAGCACAAGAGCATCTCCAACGAGACCGCCAGCAAGATCGACGAGGTGGTGCGCGGCATTCTCGATCGTGCCTTTGCGCGCAGCAAGGAGCTGCTGACCGCCAACCTCGACAAGCTGCATGCCATGGCCGACGCATTGCTGCAGTACGAGACGATCGACGCGCACCAGATCGACGACATCATGGCCGGGCGCATACCCGGGCCTCCGGCTGAGTGGACCAAGAGTGCCGCGGCGGGCGCGAGCCCGCCACCGCCGCCGCCGAAGGGCGACGCCGGTTCGACGGTGGGGAAGGTCGGCGGGCCGGCGGCGCAGAGCCGCAGCGGTGGCCCGACAGGCTAGTGCGGCGTTGCTGGGATCCGCGGCGCCGCAGCTGACTTCATGCGCATTTCCGGACTCGATCCGGCACCGCTGCGCGATGCCGGTCGCCCGTTCGCGACGAAGCCATGCGCCACGCCGTGTTTGCGCCGTGCGACGGCATCTGCCGGAAATTTTTTTGACGAAAAGAGTTGACGCATGAGGGCGGAGTCTGAATAATTCCGTCTCTTGCTTCACCGGGCCGGTGTTCACGCATCGAAGCGGCGAAGCGGATTTTTTGCAGTGCGCCCGTAGCTCAGTTGGATAGAGTACCTGGCTACGAACTAGGTGGTCGGGAGTTCGAATCTCTCCGGGCGCACCATTTTTATTCGGTGAGACGGGGTGCTTGCGCCCCGTTTTGTTTTCACGGCGAGCGGCGAGGATGCGTCGTCTCCGCGAAAGCAGGTGATTCGGGATCAAGGTGTGCTTCGATACGGATTGACTGAGTGCGGAGTCACCCGTAACATTTGAAGGCTTCGATGACTTGAAGTGTTTGAAGGTTTGTTGCGGGGTATAGCTCAGTCTGGTAGAGCGTTGCGTTTGGGACGCAAAAGTCGGGGGTTCGAATCCCTCTGCCCCGACCAGCGATGCGCTTTGCCGGCGTTGCCTGCGCCTGTAGCTCAACCGGATAGAGCATCGGCCTTCTAAGCCGAGGGTTGCAGGTTCGAGTCCTGTCGGGCGCACCAGTTAGAGGATTTATGGTGGGTGTAGCTCAGTTGGTTAGAGTCCCGGATTGTGATTCCGGTTGTCGTGGGTTCGAATCCCATCACCCACCCCAGTTTCAGACCCAGTCACGAGCTGCAAATCAGTTCATGGGCCGTTAGCTCAGTTGGTAGAGC
>JAGWMU010000144.1 GCA_028873095.1 Pseudomonadota bacterium
AACCAGCCGACCGCGCAGATCTACCACGTCAGCACCGACAACCGCTTCCCGTACTGGGTCTACGGCGCGCAGCAGGATTCCGGCGCGGTGGCGCTGCCCAGCCGCACCGACAGCCATGACGGCATCAGCATGGAGCAGTTCCACGAGATCACCGCCGGCGGCGAGAGCGGCATGATCGCGCCCGACCCGGACGATCCGCACATCGTCTACGGCAACAAGGTCGACAAGCTGGACACCCGCACCGGCCAGACCCGCAACGTCGACCCCACCCTGGCCTACCCGGCCGCACATTACCGCGGCGCCTGGACGCTGCCGCTGACGTTCTCCAAACGCGGTACCCGCACGCTGTACTTCGCCAACCAGCGGCTGTTCCGCACCACCGACGGCGGCGAGCACTGGACCCCGATCAGCCCCGACCTGACCCGCGAGGACGCCGGCACGCCGGCCAACCTCGACCCGACCACCGCGGGCGACGACAACCACGTCGGCCGGCGCCGCGGGGTGATCTACACCATCGCGCCCTCGCCGCTGAGCGCGCAGGCGCTGTGGGTGGGCACCGACGACGGCCTGGTCTGGCGCAGCGACGACGGCGGCGCACACTGGCGCGACGTGACGCCGAAGGCGCTGACGCCGTGGTCGAAGATCGCCGGCATCGAGCTGTCGCCGTTCGACCCCGGGGTGGCCTACCTGGCGGTGGATCGCCACCGGCTGGACGACGACACGCCGTACATCTATCGCACCGACGATGGCGGCAGCAGCTGGCGCCGCATCGACAGCGGCATCCCGCGCGACAGCTTCGTCAACGTGGTGCGCGCCGACCCGCGACAGCGCGGGCTGCTGTACGCCGGCACCGAGAAGGGCATATACGTGTCGTTCGACGACGGCGCGCAGTGGCAGTCGCTGCAGCAGAACCTGCCGACGACCTCGGTGCGCGACATCGACATCCACGGCAACGACCTGGTGATCGCCACCCACGGCCGCGGTTTCTGGATCATGGACGACGTCAGCGCGCTGCGGCAGATGGATGGCGTGCGCGCGGATGCCGCCACGCTGTTCAAGCCGGCCGATGCGATCCGCGTGCGGCCGCCCAGCTTCACCGGCACGCCGCTGCCGAAGGACGAACCGACCGCCGCCAACCCGCCCGACGGCGCCAGCATCGACTACGTGCTGCCCGGGACGGTCAAGGGGCCGGTGACGCTCACCGTGCTCGATGCGCAGGGCCACACCGTCCGCAGCTTCAGCAGCGCCGACAAGGCGACCGCCCCGGACCCGGCCAAGCTCGCCTATGCGCCGGAATGGGTGCCGCCGCCGATGCGGCTGTCCACCGCGGCGGGCATGCATCGCTTCGTGTGGGATCTGCGCTATCCGCCGCCGGCCCTGCCCGCATCGAACCGGGGACCGGCTGCCGGCGTATGGGCGCCGCCCGGCCAGTACCGCATCGAGCTCGGCGTGAATGGCCGGCGCTACCGGCAGCCGTTGCGGGTGCTGCCCGATCCGCGCGTGCGGGTATCCGCGGCCGCCCTGCAGCGCGAGTTCGTGCTGGCGCGCAAAGTCGAAGATGCCGCGGTACGCAGCGCCGCGGCGAGTGCCGAGGCGGCCAAGGTGCTGAAGGCGCTGGACGCGCGGCAGGCGCATGCCGATGCCAGCCTGCGCGTGCGCATCGCGGCCTTGCTGGCGAAGACGACGGATCTGTCCGGCGTGCAGCTGCATCCCGATCCGCGCAACAGCATGGGCAGTCCGCCCCGGCGCACCGACAGCCTGCGCGCACTGTCGATGAATCTGGAAAATCTCGAACAGGCGGTCGACGGCGCCGATGCCGATCCCGGCACCGACGCGCTGGCCTCGTATGCCAGCCTGTCGCATACGCTCGCCGCCACGCTGGATGCCTGGAAACAGCTGAAGCAGGGCGACCTGGCCGCGCTCGACCGCGCGCTCAAGGCCGCCGGGGAGAAGCCGATCGCCCGGTGAGCGCATCATTGCGGTGGATGCGTGCCGACGGAAACGCCACAATCGACAACCTGATCCCTGGCACCTGCGCGTAGGAGCGCACCCTGTGCGCGAAAGCACTTGTAGGAGCGCACCCTGTGCGCGAATGCTTTTGTTCGAGCGCCGGCAACAAGCATTCGCGCACAGGGTGCGCTCCTGCATCGAACTGAGGACGATGGCATGCGGCGTTGGAACGGCTGGGGCGAGGAGTCCACCACGGCGGAACTGCCGGAACAGGGGGCGGCCTTCCTCGCGGCGCGCATCGGCACCGCCACACCGCTGCCGGATGCCAGCCTGGACAGCGTGCTGGCGAAGGTGCCGCCCTCGCGCCTGCCGCCCCATCCGCTGCTGGTCAGCACGGCCGAGGACCGCGTGCGGCATGCCCGCGGGCAGAGCCTGCCGGACTGGCTGGCGATGCGTTCGGGCGATTTCGGCCTGTTCCCCGATGCGGTGGCCTATCCGGAAACCGCCGCGCAGATCCGCGAGCTGCTGGCCTGGGCGTGCGCGCAGGACGCCAGCGTCATCGTGTACGGCGGCGGCACCTCGGTGGCCGGGCACATCACCCCGCAGGCCGGCAGCCGGCCGCTGCTGACCCTGTCGCTGGAGCGCATGAACCGGCTGATCGAACTGGACGAGCCAAGCCGGATCGCCACCTTCGGCCCCGGCGCCAATGGCCCGCAGGTGGAAAGCCAGTTGCGCGCGCGCGGCTACACGCTGGGCCATTTCCCGCAGTCGTGGGAGCTGTCCACCCTCGGCGGCTGGGTGGCCAGCCGTTCCAGCGGCCAGCAATCGCTGCGCTACGGCCGGATCGAGCAGCTGTTCGCCGGCGGCACGCTGGAAACCTTCGCCGGGCCGCTGCGGATTCCCACCTTCCCGGCCTCGGCGGCCGGACCCGACCTGCGCGAGATCGTGCTGGGTTCGGAGGGGCGTTTCGGCGTCATCTCCGAGGTGCGGGTGCGGGTGAGCCGGCTGCCCGCGCAGGAACACTTCCACGCGGTGTTCCTGCCGTCCTGGCCGCAGGCGCTCGAAGCGGTTCGCGAGCTGGCGCAGGCGCGGGTGCCGCTGTCGATGCTGCGGCTGTCCAACGCGATCGAGACCGAAACCCAGTTGGCGCTGGCCGGTCACCCCGGGCCGATCGCGTGGCTGGAAAAGTATCTGGCCATGCGCGGAGCCGGTCGCGGCAAGTGCATGCTGACCTTCGGCGTCACCGGCGAGCGCCGGCAGAACGCCGCGTCGCTGCGGCAGGCGAAGCGGCTGCTGAAGGGTTTCGGCGGCGTCTTCACCGGCACCCTGCTGGGCAGCAAATGGGCGCGGAACCGCTTCCGCTTTCCCTACCTGCGCGAGAACCTGTGGCAGGCCGGCTACGCGGTGGACACGCTGGAAACCGCGACCGACTGGATCAACGTCGACAACCTGCTGAACCGCGTCGAGGCCAGCCTGCGCGAAGCGCTGCCGGACGAGCCGGTGCACGTGTTCACCCACCTCTCGCACGCCTACGGCGAGGGGTCGAGCCTCTACACCACCTACGTGTTCCGCGCGGCCGCCAGCCACGCGCAGACGCTGGCGCGCTGGCGAATCCTCAAGCAGGCGGCGAGCCGCACCATCGTCGAGCATCGCGGCACGATCAGCCACCAGCACGGCGTGGGCCGCGACCATGCGCCGTACCTGCCGGTGGAGAAAGGCGCGCTGGGCATCGCCGCGCTGCGGGCGCTGGCCGTGCATTTCGACCCCGAGCGCCGGCTGAATCCCGGCGTGCTGCTGGAGGAATGAGGGTGACCGCGTGGAATGCTCGCTGGCGCGAACAGGCCCTGCCCGGGCTGGCCACCGAAGCGTGGGATCTGATCGTGGTGGGCGGCGGCATCAGCGGCGCCGGCATCCTGCGCGAGGCGGCGCGACGCGGCTGGAAATGCCTGCTGGTCGAGCAGCGCGATTTCGCTTGGGGCACTTCCAGCCGCTCGTCGAAGATGGTCCACGGCGGGCTGCGCTATGTCGCCAAGGGCCATTTCCGGCTGACCCACGAATCGGTGCGCGAACGCCAGCGGCTGCTCGGCGAGGCGCCGGGTCTGGTCGATCCGCTGGGTTACGTCTTTCCGCATTACCGCGGCGTCTTCCCCGGCCCCAGGGTCATGGGCGGCCTGCTGACGCTGTACGACCTGCTGGCCGGCCGGCGCGACCATCGCTATGCCGCCCTGCCCCAGCTGCATTACCTGCTGCCGGGCCTGAAGGAGCGGGACCTGCTCGGCGGCTCGCTGTTCACCGACGCGCTGACCGACGACGCGCGGCTGGTGATGCGCGTGCTGAGCGAGGCGCGGGCAGCGGGCGGCGAGGCGCTCAACGGCCTGCGCGTGGTCGAGCTGTGCCGCGACGGCGACCGGGTCGCCGGGCTGCTGGCCGAGGACAGCGAGAGCGGCCGATCCTTCCGCTTCCGCAGCCGGGCGATCGCGCTGGCCACCGGCGCCTGGTCCGACCGGCTGCGGCGGGTCGGCGGCCACGGGCACATCCGGCCGTTGCGCGGCAGCCACCTGCTGCTGCCGTCGTGGCGGCTGCCGCTGGCCCACGCCTTGAGCTTCCTGCATGCCGCCGATGGCCGCCCGATCTTCATCTTTCCGTGGGAAGGCGCCACGGTGATCGGCACCACCGACCTGGACCATCGCGAGGATCTCGACCGGGAACCGCGCATCAGCGCCGCCGAAGTCGACTATCTGCTGGCGGCCTGCGCCCAGCAGTTCCCGGCGGCGCGGATCGGTCCGGCCGATGTGCTGTCGACCTGGGCCGGGGTGCGGCCGGTGGTCAGCAGCGGCGCGGCCGGAACCCGCCCCTCGGACGAAACGCGCGAACATGCGCTGTGGAGCGAACCGGGCTGCGTCGCGATGGCCGGCGGCAAACTGACCACCTTCCGCCCGCAGGCGCTGGACGTGCTGCGCGCCTGCGCGCCGATGATCGGCAAGCCGTTCGCCGCCGACGACGGCCCGACGTTCGGCCCGCTGGCGCCGGTACCGCTGCCGCAGCTGGCGCCGTACCAGCAACGCCGCCTGTGCGGCCGCCATGGCCGCGAATTGCCGGCACTGGCTGCCCTGCTGGCGCAACTGGGCAGCGAGAAGGTGGGCGCCAGCGAGACGCTGTGGGCCGAACTGGCCCTGGCCGCCGGGCAGGAGCTGGTGCTGCACCTGGACGACCTGCTGCTGCGCCGGACCCGGCTGGGCCTGCTGCTGGCCGGGGGCGCCGCCGCCGAACTGCCGCGCATCCGCCAGCTGTGCCAGCCGCGCCTGGGCTGGAGCGACGAACGCTGGCAGCAGGAGGAAGACCGCTATCTGGCGCTGTGGCGGCGCTGCTACAGCCTGCCCGCGCCGGCTGCCGCGTGAGCCGGAGCGGTGAGAAGATCCGTTTCGCTCCGCACTGAAACGCGACACTGCTCGGATAAAGGGTGCCTCGAAACAACCCCGATCTGTAGGAGCGCACCCTGTGCGCGATGCTTCGCGATCGGTAGGAGCGCACCCTGTGCGCGAATGCTTTTCTTCATGTGCGGGAAATGCATTCGCGCACAGGGTGCGCTCCTACGGTATGTGCCAGGAACCGGGTTGTTCGGGATTCCCCCCAGGATAAGGACGGACACGTGAGCGAAGAGAGTTATCTGCTGGCCATCGACAACGGCACCCAGAGCGTGCGCGCGCTGCTGTTCGACCTGCACGGCAACCTGCTGGGCAAGGGCAAGGTGGAACTGCAGGCCTATGTGTCGCCGCAGCCCGGCTGGGCCGAGCAGGAACCGGAGTATTACTGGCAGAACCTGGCCGAGGCCTGCCGGCGGCTGTGGGCGCAGGTGTCGATCGACAAGCGCCTGATCAAGGGCGTGGCGCTGACCACCCAGCGCGGCACGGTGATCAACGTGGACGCGCAGGGCCGGCCGCTGCGCCCGGCCATCGTCTGGCTCGACCAGCGCCGGGCCGAGGTCGGCGGTCCGATCAGGGGGCCGTGGGGCTGGCTGTTCAAACTGGTCGGCGCGACGCCCACGGTGGATTATTTTCGCGCCCAGGCCGAGGTCAACTGGATCGCCCAGCAGCAGCCGCAGGTCTGGGCGCGCACGCACAAGCTGCTGTTGCTGTCGGGATTCCTCACCCATCGGCTGACCGGCCGGTTTGTCGATTCGGTGGCCTGCTGCGTGGCCTACCTGCCGTTCGACTACCGGCGCCGGCAATGGGCCGCGCCGCGCGACTGGAAATGGCAGGCGATGCCGGTGCGCCGCGAGCAGTTGCCCGAGCTGCGCAAGCCGGGCGAACTGCTGGGACGCATCAGCGCCGAGGCCAGCCGGCTGACCGGCATTCCCGAAGGGCTGCCGCTGATCGCCGCCGGCGCCGACAAGGCCTGCGACGTGCTCGGCGCCGGCGGCGTGCAGCCGGGCACGGCCTGCCTGTCCTACGGCACCACCGCCACCATCAACACCACGCGCCGCAAGTATCGGGAAACCACTGCGCTGATCCCGCCGTATCCCTCGGCGATGCCCGATCACTACAACAACGAGGTGATGATCTACCGCGGCTTCTGGATGGTCAGCTGGTTCAAGCGGGAATTCGGCCTGGACGAAACGCAGCGGGCCGCGCGGCTGGGCGTGGAACCCGAGGCGCTGTTCGATCAACTGGTCGACAGCGTGCCGGCCGGCTCGATGGGCCTGCTGCTGCAACCCTACTGGTCGCCGGGCATCCGCGAACCGGGGCTGGAAGCGAAGGGGGCGATCATCGGCTTCGGCGACGTGCATACCCGCGCGCATGTCTACCGGGCGATTCTCGAAGGCCTGGCCTATGCGCTGCGCGCGGGCAAGGAACGCATCGAGCGGCGTTCGGGCATCCCGATCACGCGCCTGCTGGTCTCCGGCGGCGGCTCGCAGAGCGATGCGGCGATGCAGCTGACCGCGGACATCTTCGGCCTGCCCGCCGAGCGGCCGCACACCTTCGAGACCTCGGGCCTGGGCGCGGCGATCGACTGCGCGGTGGGGCTGCGCCTGCACCCGGATTTCCCCGCCGCGATCGCCGCGATGACGCGGGTCGGCAAGGTCTTCCTGCCCCGGCCCGAGGCGCAGCGCACCTACGAGCGCCTGTATCGCGAGGTCTACCTGCGCATGTACCGGCAGCTCAAGCCGCTGTACCGCAACATCCGCGCGATCACCGGCTATCCGGCGTAGCGGGCACCATGACCCGGCACTGGCTGTGGAGCGCACCTTGTGGGAGCGACTTCAGCCGCGATGCTCCTGCTGTCTGCTCAAAAGCATCGCGACTGAAGTCGCTCCCGCAAGAGCATTCGCGCACCGGGTGCGCTCCTGCAAATCGGGCCATTCTTCGCCCTGCCTTCATCGACGACAAAGGCCACCCGTCGAGGTGGCCTTTGTCGTCGATGGAATTGGTGGGCCGTGCAAGGATCGAACTTGCGACATCTGCCTTGTCGAGGCAGCGCTCTACCGCTGAGCTAACAGCCCGTCCCGCGGCGATCCTGCC
>JAGWMU010000145.1 GCA_028873095.1 Pseudomonadota bacterium
AAGCATTCGCGCACAGGGTGCGCTCCTACGCGGGCCCGACGAACCGAGACTTCAATGGACATCCTGCTCGCCAACCCCCGCGGATTCTGCGCCGGCGTCGACCGCGCCATCGCCATCGTCGAGCGTGCGCTGGAATCCTGGGGCGCGCCGATCTACGTGCGGCACGAGGTGGTGCACAACCGCTTCGTGGTCGACAAGCTGCGCGCCGACGGCGCGGTGTTCGTCGAGGAACTGCGCGAGGTGCCCGACGGCGCCACCGTGATCTTCAGCGCCCACGGCGTGTCGCAGGCGGTGCGCGAGGAGGCCGGGCAACGCCATCTCAAGGTTTTCGACGCCACCTGCCCGCTGGTCACCAAGGTGCACATGGAGGTGGCTCGGCTGGGCCGCATCGGCCGCAGCGTGGTGCTGATCGGCCATGCCGGGCATCCGGAAGTGGAAGGCACCATGGGCCAGTGGAACCCGGCCAATGCCGGCGAAATCCTGCTGGTCGAATCGCTGGAATGCGTGGACCGGCTGGCGCCGAAGTATCCGCACCAGCTGTCCTACGTCACCCAGACCACATTGTCGGTGGATGACACCAGGGCGATCATCGATGCCTTGCGCGCCAAGTTTCCGGATGTCGAGGGTCCGCGCAAGGACGACATCTGCTACGCCACGCAGAACCGCCAGGACGCGGTGCGCCGCCTGGCCGACGCGGTCGACCTGATGCTGGTGGTCGGCTCGGTCAACAGCTCCAATTCCAACCGCCTGCGCGAACTGGCGCAGAAGCAGGGCGTGCGCTCGTTCCTGATCGACGGCGCCGAGCACATCGAGCGCAGCTGGCTCGATGGGGTCGGCCGCATCGGCCTCACCGCGGGCGCTTCGGCTCCGGAGAAACTGGTGCGCGACGTGATCGCCCGTCTGCAGTCGTGGGGTGCGGGCGAAGTCCACGAGCTGGATGGCGAGCGGGAAAACATCACGTTCGCCCTGCCGAAGGAATTGCGCGCCGGCGACGGCAATGCCTCGGCCAGCTTCTGATCAGGCGCGCAGCGCATCCCCGGCGGCGTCGTCGCCCCCCCGGCAGCGGGCATGCCGCGCCATCCGGCGTGCCATGGGCGTTCTTTGCTTGCGCCATGGTGTCACGCACCGTAAAATGCACGGCTCTTTAGCCGGAGTAGCTCAGTTGGTAGAGCACGTCATTCGTAATGATGGGGTCGTAGGTTCGATTCCTATCTCCGGCACCACTCGATGACAACGCGGCCGCCCCGAAAGGGCGGCCGCGTTGTTTGCGCGCAACGCGTGAGCGGCGGCCGGAACCGCGGTGCGACGGCGGGAACCGGTGCCGGTCGCGGTGATCGGCGGGACGACCGAATATACTTTGCGCCCCTGCAACCCAGTCTTCCCGGAACCACGCCATGCCCAACATTCCCGCCTGTCCGCTGTGCGCCATGGAAAACACCTATCCGGATGGCGACAACCTGGTGTGCGCCGACTGCGGCCACGAGTGGCCGATCGCGGCGGCTGCGGCGGCCACGGAAGCCGGCGTGGTGGTCAGGGACGTCAACGGCAACGTCCTCAACAGCGGCGACTCGGTGGTGGTGATCAAGGACCTGAAGGTGAAGGGTTCGTCCATCCCGTTGAAGCAGGGTACGGTGATCCGCAACATCCGGCTGGTCGAGGGCGACGATGAACACATCGAAGGCAACTCGGACAAGATCAAGGGACTGGTGCTGAAGGTGTGTTTCCTGAGGAAGGCCTGATGCCGGGCTGAGCGCGGCGCGATCCCGCTGCGCGCGCCGGCCAACGCGGCACAGCGGTACAGCGCGTGCCTTCGGCCGCAGGCGGCGCGCATGAACGGGATTTCCCCTGGTGCCCGGGCGGTCGGCGCAGGCGCCCGGCGCTCGCGCGCCGAACGCGGGTGCGACGACGGCGCCGGGACGTCGCGACAAACGCGCGATCGCGCCTTCCCGCCGACGCGGGTGGGATCAGGCCTTTGCCAGCGCGCGCCGCAGTTTCTGCTCGGCGATGGAGAGCAGGTTCTGCGGGCCGACGCCGCTGTCCGCCGTGCGTTCGGCGATCGCGATGGTCCGGTTGTTGTGCGATCCCGTCGGATTGGCGGTTTTCCCGTAGATGGCGTTCATCATGCCTTCGATTTCCTGGCGCGCATGGCCCACGGAAACCAGGCCGAGGCACTGGCTGGACCAGCGGATGCCATACATCCCGGGCAGCAGGTGCAGGCGGAGGAATTCCGCCTCGTTGGACAGCCACCTGGCCTCCGCCTGGCTGTCGGTCGTGTCGACGGGCGGCGCCGGCAGCGCCATCATGCCGATCCCGATGCGTTGTCCCTTCGGCGTCTTGTCGGACCACAGCAGCTTGAGCAGCTCCTGCGCCGCGTGCCGTTTCATCAGGCCCGAATCGGCGTCGAAATCCTCGAGCCGGTGATTCTGCAGGAACAGGTTGAATTGCAGGACACCTGCCAGGATGGCCGTGCCGCCGGTCACGAAGACGACCCACAGGCCGGCCCAGTGCGTGGCATGCAGCGCGCCGAGGTTCAATCCTTTCATGTCCACGATGGCGTCGATGACGGTAATCGCGATGGCGATGGGCAGGGATTCGAGCAGCGTCAGCGGGAACAGCGCCAGCCCGGAAATGTAGATGATGGGCAGTTGCCGATACAGGAACATCGCAGCGGTCTGGGTCTCCGAGACGTGCGGGTCGCGCAGCAGCCAGGCGCTGAAGACGGGCTGGGCATACAGTTCGAAGATCGCCGGTATCGCCATCAGGAACAACAGCGACAGGTACGACACCAGCCAGGATGCCCGCTCGACCAGGACCAGGGAAACCACCAGCAGCAGGCCCAGGCAGAGCGTCGCAAGGAGCCGCCCGAACACCAGCTGGCGGATCACTTCCACGGGAAAGATCTGGATGTCGATCAAGATCCACAGCGGCACCAGCAGCATGAAGACCCAGGCAAGCACCTCCATGCGCCGCAGGATGATCTGGGCACGCTCGTGATCGAACATCGGCGACACGGGGGCGCGGAACAGATGGATGGGGCGATCTTCATCGGTGCCGATGAAATAGGACAGCTGTTTATGCACAAAGACGGCGGGATTCATCGTGGGCCTCGGTTGGTCGACTCGAAAGTGATGTGCAATGCAGGCAGGCAATCGGCACGAACCCCGGCATGGCATGCCATGCAACAGGCGGGGCCCGAGCTCGCCGCGCGATGATATGGGCTGTCTTTTCCGATGTATCTGATCCGGAGCAAGAGATCCCTGCGGTGGGCCGGGGACGCGACGGCAGGGGACGCGCGAGCGGCGCTCCGGGAACCGCTTGCGGCACGCCGGACGCGGCGACAGGGGCCCGTCCGCCGGGTCGCTGCCGAAGCCCGATTTGCCCGCCGGAGGCATGCGGATCGTTGCAGCAGCGGCATTTGCGGGCGATCGCGTTGACCGGCGCACGGCGCGCGCCGCCGCTCTTCGCCGCTGTCGCGGGAGCGCATCGAGCCGTGGTCGGAGGCCGCCGGTGGCGGGCGAACCGGCGGCCGTGGTGTTTTGTCGCGGCCGGCCCATTTCCGTTGCGTCGTGCGGTGCCAGGGTGCCCGGGTCGGGCATCAGCCGTGCGCCGATCTCGCCCGCCGTGCGCGGCACGCAGCGCCGGCATCGCCAGGTACTGCGGATGGGCCGGCCCGGACCGCGCGATCACCGGGCGGGCCAGCCGGGCGCTCCGCGCGGCGTGTCAGTGCCCGATCAACGCCACCAGCTCGCGCTCGATGGCGAACACGTGCGCATCCTGCGTTCCCAGTGCGCGCAGCGCGGCGGCCAGCTGCATCAGGTAATCACGGTTCGGCCCGCTCGGGCCATGCGAGGCCGCGATCTGCCGGGCGATCTCGCGCTCGCCGGCCGGGCCGAGGAAGGCGGCGTTGCCGGCGGTCGCGATGTAGACCAGGCCCTCGACGTGGCGGCCGTCGTCGAGGCTGAATTCGGTGGCCAGGCGCAGGTAGCCGTTCTTCTCGCGCGCATCCAGCTGGCTGAAGGTCCGCGGGGCGATCAGGTAGGCCATGCCCGCGCATACGGCATCGGGCTCGGCGACCAGGGTGACCACGCGGCCGGGTGCGTCGGGCGTGCCGCGGTGATCGTGCGAGCCCTGCCAGAACCGGCGGGTCCAGTGCCGGATCGATGCCGGGCGCCGTTCGATATAGGGGAAGTCGGCCTTGTAGATCAGCGAGCCGTAGCCGAACAGCCATACCTGGTGATGGCCGTCGAAGCGGTTCATGCGCCGGTTGATGGCGGTGGTATCGGCGGTCACGGTTCAGCCGCGGGTCGAGCCGGCCGCCGGGCGATTGCCAGGGCGGTAGAGCGCCAGGCCGACGATGGCCAGTGCGGCAAACGCCGCGCCGGCAACGAACGTGGTCGCGGCGCCAAAGGCTTCCCACAAGGCGCCGGCAACGACGCTGGCCAGCAACAGCGACACCCCGCTGATCAGATTGAAGATGCCGAAGGCCGTGCCGCGCAGCCGGCCGGGTGCGGTATCGGCAACCAGTTTCGACAGCAGTCCCTGGGTGAGCGACATGTGCAGCCCCCAGAGCGCCGCGCCGACGAAGGCCGGCGCGGGCGATGCGGACAGCGCCAGCGTGGTGTCGGCGAGGACCAGCACGGCGAGCCCGAGCAGCAGCAGCGTGCGCGCCGAAAGCCGGTCGGCGGCGACGCCCGCGGGATAGGCACAGATGGCGTAGACGACATTCATGACGACCATGATCAGCGGGGCATAGTCGATCGCGAGCCCGACATCGCGCGCACGGAGAATCAGGAACGCCTCGCTGAAACGGGCCAGGGTGAAGACCGCCCCCAGCGCGACGGTCCACCAGTAGTGGGGGCTCAATCGTTTCATGCCGGCGAAGGTCACGCGGTTCGGCTGCCTGGCGGACCGTCGCGAGGGCTCGCGCACGGCGACCACCAGCACCAGCACCGCGAGGAAGGCGGGCACCACCGCCACCCACAGCACCTCCCTGAGGTTGTCCGCCAGCCACAGCATGAAAACCACCGCCAGCAGCGGCCCGATGAAGGCCCCTACCGAATCGAGCGCCTGGCGCAGGCCGTAGGCCGTCCCGCGCTGCGGCGGCGGCACCAGATCCGCGATCAGGGCGTCGCGCGGCGCGCCGCGGATGCCCTTGCCGATACGGTCGACGAAGCGTGCCGCAAACACCCAGCCGATGTCGGACGCCAGCGGAAACACCGGCTTGGTGATGGCGCTCAACGCGTAGCCGAGCAGCACCAGCGCCTTGCGCTTACCGAGGTAGTCGCTGATGGTGCCGGAGAACATCTTGGTGACTGCCGCCGTGGCTTCGGCGATGCCCTCGATCATGCCGATCGTGAGCATGGATGCGCCCAGGACGCTGCTCATGAAGATCGGCAGCAGGCTGTGCATCAGTTCCGAGGAGGTGTCCATGAACATCGACACGAAGCCGAGTGCCCAGATGCCCGGCGGCAGGGCGCGAAAGGCTCTCGTGACCGGGGCTGGCGACGCGGAAGGGTTCGTCGGCGACTCGCGCATGCGGGTTTGCATCTCCGGCCGGTGCATGGGTTGCCCGTTAGTAAAGCAGGTTCCCCGGCAGCTGGGCAGGGCGAGTCTTCCCTTTTCGCGAAAAACCGCTAAAATGCCCCGTTTACCGCGCACGGTCTCGTACGCGCTGCCGCCCATTCGGCAATTCTGGAGTTCTACTTATGGTCAAGATTCGTCTTTCGCGCGGCGGCGCCAAGGGCCGTCCGTTCTACCACGTCGTCGTGACCGATCAGCGCAACAAGCGCGACGGCCGCAACATCGAGAACATCGGTTATTACAACCCGGTCGCATCGGGCAAGGACAAGCGTCTCGAGCTGAACGTCGAGCGCGTCAAGGAGTGGGTGGGCAAGGGCGCCCAGCTGACCGACAAGGTCGCCGCGCTGGTCAAGGAAGCCGGCAGGCAGCAGGCCGCCTGAACGTGACCGCAGCCGGTCGGCGCGTCCTGATCGGGCGCATCGTCGGGCTGTACGGCGTGCAGGGCTGGCTCAAGATCGAATCCTGGGCCGAGCCGCGCATGCGGATCTTCGACTACCAGCCGTGGCTGCTCGGTGCAGCGCCAGGCAAGGAGACGCAGATCACGGGAGCCAGGGGTCGCGTGCAGGGCAAGGGCATGGTGGCCCATCTGCCCGGCGTGGACGATCCGGAGCAGGCAAGGGCCTTGATCGGGATCGACATCCATGTCGCCCGCGACCGGTTGCCGCCTCCCGGCAAGGACGAGTATTACTGGGTCGATCTCGAAGGACTCGAGGTCGTCACCACGCAGGACGTGAAACTGGGGCGGATCAGTCACCTGTTCGCCACCGGTGCCAACGATGTCGTGGTGGTGAGGGACGGCACGCGCGAGCGGCTGATTCCTTATGTCCGGGGATCCTGCGTGCGTTCGGTGGATCTGTCCGCAGGGCGCATGGTGGTGGACTGGGATCCCGAATTCTGACGTCGCCGGAGCGCAGAGGGTCAAGGGTCATGCGCATCGACGTCGTCACATTGTTTCCCGACTTCGTGCGCCAGTGCGCCGCTGTCGGTGTGGTGGGACGCGCGCAGCAACGCGAGTTGCTGCAGGTGGAAACCTGGAACCCGCGCGACTGCACCAGCGATCGGCATCACACCGTGGACAGCAGCTCGTATGGCGGCGGCCCCGGCATGGTGATGTTGATCGAACCGCTGCGTGCGACCCTGGCGGTCATGCGCAACGCCGCGCCGGAACCGGCGCACGTGATTTATCTCAGTCCGCAGGGATCGCGGCTGACGCAGGACAGGGTGCGGGCGCTGGCGAAACTGCCGCGCATCGCCCTGCTCTGCGGGCGTTATGAAGGTGTGGACGAGCGTCTGCTGGCGCACGAGGTCGACGAGGAGCTCTCGATCGGCGATTATGTGCTGTCGGGCGGCGAGCTGGCTGCTGCGGTGATCATCGATGCGGTGGGTCGATTGCAGCACGGCGCGTTGAACGACGCGCAGTCGGCCGAGCAGGATTCGTTTTCGGATGGCCTGCTGGATTGTCCGCACTACTCGAAACCGGTGCACGATGCACTGGGTAGCGTGCCGGAGGTGTTGTTGTCCGGCGACCATGCGGCAATTGCCCGCTGGCGCCTGAAGCAATCGCTGGGACGGACCTGGTTGCGTCGTCCGGAGCTGCTGGCAAGGCGTGGGCTGGATGCCGAATCCCGCGCCCTGCTGGACGAATTCCGCCGCGAGCATGCTTCACGGGAGCAGGCGCGGCAAGACGATGCGGTCGATCGATGACCGCGGCATTGATTGACATTTGACTGCAAGTGAACCGACAGGTGCGCCATGAACAAGATCATTGAACAGTTCGAAGCCGAGCAGATCACCCGCCAGCTGCCGGAATTCAGCCCCGGCGACACCGTGGTGGTCAACGTCAAGGTGAAGGAAGGCAACCGCGAGCGCGTGCAGGC
>JAGWMU010000146.1 GCA_028873095.1 Pseudomonadota bacterium
GCCACGCCCAGCTCGTTCGCGCGATGCATCTCGTGGGTGCGGATCTGCACTTCCAGCGTCTTGCCGGCCGGCCCGATCACCGCGGTATGCAGCGAGCGGTAGCCGTTGGCCTTGGGCCGGGCGATGTAGTCGTCGAACTCGCCCGGCAGGTGCGGCCAGCGCGCGTGCACCACGCCCAGCGTGGCATAGCAGTCGGTGACGCTGTCGACCAGCACGCGCACCGCACGGATGTCGTACAGGTCGGAGAAGTCCAGCGCCTTGCGCTGCATCTTCTTCCAGATCGAATAGATGTGCTTCGGCCGCCCGGCCAGCTCGGCGCGGATGCCGGCGGCATCCAGCACCTGCTGCAGCTCGGCCAGCGATTCGCGGATGAACGCCTCGCGGTCGGCGCGACGCTCGTCCAGCAGCCTGGCGATGCGCTGGTAGACCTCCGGCTGCAGGAAGCGGAAGGCCAGGTCCTCCATCTCCCATTTCAACTGCCAGATGCCCAGCCGGTTGGCCAGCGGCACGTGGATGTCGCGGGTCAGTCGCGCCAGCGCGGCGCGCTGCGGCTCCGGCCAGGCGGCGGCCGCGCGCATCCGCGCCAGCTGCCGCGCCAGCAGCACGAACACCACGCGCAGGTCGCGCACGATCGCCAGCAGCAGGCGGCGCAACCCTTCGGCGGCACCCTCGGGCGGCGCATGCTGGGCATGCAGCGCCCATACCTGCTCGGCCGCCTGCTGGCCGGCGACCAGGCGTTGCAGTTCCGGCGGCAGCCTCGCCCCCCGCGCCGCCCACAGCGCCGGATCGATCCGCGCCAGCTCGAACCACAACGCCGCCGCCTGGGTCTGCGCATCGCAGCCGAGCATGCCCAGCAGGTCCAGCACATCGCAGCACTGCGCCTCGGGCAGCGGCGACGGCACCGGCAACGCGGCACACGTACGCAGCGCCTCGTCCAGCAGCGGCGGCAGCGCACCGGCGCGATCGCGCCACTGGGCCAGGTTGGCGGGTTTGGCGGCTTGAGCCATGATCCGGAGTCCTTGCAGAAGGCCATCTTAGCCGCAGCCCGGGCCCATGCAGCGGGCGGCGCCGGCCCGACGCTTGGCGTGGAGGGGCTTGTCGCGCAGAATTGCCCATCATCGCCGCGCCGTACTCAAGAGGATTCACCCATGACGCTCCGCCCCCGTTCCCTGATCCTGCCGCTGCTGCTCGTTCTGCCACTGGTTTGCGTGTCCGCGCAGGCCCTGCAGGCGGCCGGGCTGCAGCAACGCATGAGCAGCAGCGAATTCAAGGCCGCCGGCCTGGACAAGCTGTCGCCGCAGGAGCTGGCGAACCTGGACCGCTGGCTGCAGGCCCACCGGCACGACAAGGTCGTCACGCGGGTGGTCGACGCCAGCGGCAAGCCGGTGTTCTATGCGGGGCAGAAGCGCCGCAAGATCGAGACGCATCTGGTCGGCCACTTCGGCGGCTGGCAGGGCCACAACGTGATGACCCTGGACAACGGCCAGGTGTGGGAGCAGGTCGGCTCGGAGACCCCTCCCTGCATGACTTCCGACCATCCTGCCGTCAAGGTCAAGCCGTCGATCATGGGCAACTGGCTGATGTACGTGCACGGCTGCAACGACGACGTGCACGTGCGGCGCGTGCGCTGAGGCTTCGCCCCAGGGCACCTCGAACAACCCCGATGTACGCGTAGGAGCGCACCCTGTGCGCGAATGCTTTTGCATGCCCCCTGGCCAAAGAGCATTCGCGCACAGGGTGCGCTCCTACGCGGCGAGGGTTGCCAGTGCCCGGGCCAGCCGCTTCGCGGATACCGGCTCGGCGGTCCGCAGTTCCTGCGCGAACAGCGACACGCGCCATTCCTCGATCAGCCAGCGCAGCTCGTCCAGCCCTGCGCTGCCGGCGGCGCGGTGCTTCAGGTATTCGCGCCAGTACGGCAGCACCTGCAGCATGCGTTGCTGGTCCTTCGCGGGATCCTGGCGCAGGCGTTCGCCGCGCAGGCGCATGGCCTTGAGGTAGCGCGGCAGCTGCGCCAGCCGTGCGGGCGGTAGTTCGCGCAGGAAACCGGGCGTGAGCAGGGCGTCGAGCTGCTCGCGCAGGTCGTCGTAGCTGGCGCGGGCGAAACCCAGCAGCGGCGGTTGCAGCCAGGGCCTCAACTCGGCCTGGGCCTCGATGACCGGCTCGGCGAGCTTCAGCCGTTCCACCGCCGCGGCGAACAGTTCGCGCGTGGCCCGCGTGCGCAGCGCCTCGAACGCGCCCGCGCTGCGCGCATCGAGGTCGAGCCGCGCCACGAGGTCGGCGAGGCCGCCTTCCACCAGGTCCTCGCGCAGGCCGTCCACGCCGCCCAGCGGCGCGTACTTCAGCGCCAGCGGGTTGCCGATGGGCAGGCGCCGGCGTGCCTGCTTCAGCTCGCCGGCCAGCGCGTTGCGCAGCAGGCGCAGCACGCCGCCGACATGCGCGGCGGCGGCTTCGTCGCGGCGCTCGAACACGCGCAGCGCCACCGCGTCGCCCAGGTCGACCAGGGCGGGGAAGGCGAGCAGGTTGCCCTTGGAGCGCACTTCGCGCGGGATTTCCTCGAAGTCCCAGGCGGTGACGTCCTCGCGGGTGAGTTCCACGTCGGTCTTGCGCGAAAACGCCTCGCGCGCACGGCCTTCCCACTCGCCGCGCAAGGCGGCGAGATCGCGGCCGGCGGCTACGGTGCGGCCGTTGTCGTCGTGCAGGCGGTAGCGCATCAGGAAATGCGGCGCGAGTTCCACGGCGGCGAACTCGGCCGCATCGACGGTCACGCCGGTGGTGCGCCTGAGGAAGCCGGCCAGCGCCTGCGCCAGCGGTTCGTCGCGCGGCGCCTCGGCCTCGGCGAAGGCGCGCGCGAAATCCGGTGCGGGCACGAAGTTGCGGCGCAGCGCCTTGGGCAGGCCACGGATCAGTTCGGCGACCTTGTCGGCCAGCAGGCCGGGCACCAGCCATTCGCACCGCGCCGCCGGCAAAGCGTTGAGCATCGCCAGCGGCAGGTGCAGGGTGACGCCATCGGCCTCGTCGCCGGGCACGAAACGGTATTCCAGCCGGTAGCGTTGCGGCGCGACCTCCAGCGCCGCGGGGAACGCCTTCGCATCCAGCGCGGCGCCGCCGGCCAGCACGTCGTCCAGCGACCAGCGCAACGCCGCCTGCTCGGCCGGGCGCGCCTTGCGATACCACGCATCCAGCGCGCGGCTGCTGGCGATGTCCTGCGGAAACTTGCCGCGGAAGAAATCCACCAGCTCGTCCTCGTGGCGGATCAGGCCTTCGCGGCGCTGCTTCGCCTCGATGCCCCGCGCATCCTCCAGCACGCGCTGGTTCGCGCGCACGAAGTCGGCGCGCGCATCGATGTCGCCGCGGGTCAGCGCCTCGCGTAGGAAGATCGCATGCGCCAGCGCCGGGTCCTGCGCCTGGAACGTCACCGGCCGCTTCTCCGCCAGCACCAGGCCGAACAGGCTGACCTGCTCGTACGCCACCACCGCGCCGCGCTTCTTCGACCAGTGCGCTTCGCGGCAGCTCGTGCGCAGCAGGTGCGCCGCCTGCTGCTCGATCCACAGCGGCTCGACCCGCGCATTCATCATGCCCCACACGCGCCCGCCGACATCGAGGATCTGCGCGCTGAAGATCCAGTTCGGCGGCACCCTGGACAGGGCCGAACCGGGGAACACCTGGAACTTGCGCTCGCGCGTGCCGAGGTAGACGCCCTTCTCGTCCTTGCGTCCGACCTGGGTCGGCAGGCCGGCCAGCAGACAGCGATGGATCGCCTCAAAAAGACGCCCCTCATCATTTTCATCGATAACCCGCTCCTCGCGTTCGCCTCCTCTCCCCTCCGGGGAGAGGATTGAGGTGAGGGGCCGGTGCTCGCGGGAATCTTTCCTGCTCTTGCTCTTTCGCGCTGCGGTGTCGCCGGCGCGCGGAGTCTGCCACAAGGCCGCCCCCTCACCCCGCCCCTCTCCCCGCAGGGGAGAGGGAGAGAAATGCCACCCAAGCTCCTGCACCACCAGGATCACCTGCCGGTGCAGCTCGCGCCACTCGCGCAGGCGCATGAAGCTGAGGAAGTGCCGCGAGCACCAGTCGCGCAATTTCGACTGGGTGAGTTCCTCGTGCGCCTCGTGACAGGCGCGCCACAGGTTCAGCACGCCGACGAAATCGGATTTCGGATCGGCGAACCGGGCGTGCGCCGCATCGGCCTGCTGCCGCGCATCGGCCGGGCGCTCGCGCGGATCCTGCACGCTCAGGAAACTGACGATGGTCACCAGCTCGCGCAGGCTGTGCAGCCGTTCGCCCTCGACCAGCATGCGCGCCAGCTGCACGTCGATCGGCAGCCGCGCCAGGGTGCGGCCGACGGGCGTGAGCTTGCGCGCCTCGTCGATCGCCGAGATTTCGGCCAGGCGCCGGTAGCCGTCCGCCACCACGCGCGGGTCGGGCGCCTCCAGAAACGGGAAATCCTCCACCTCGCCCAGCTGCAGCGCCAGCATGCGCAGGATCACGTTGGCCAGCGACGAGCGCAGCAGTTCCGGATCGGTGTAGGCGGCGCGCGCGGCGAACTCGGCTTCGTCGTACAGGCGATAGCAGATGCCCGGACCGACCCGGCCGCAGCGGCCCTTGCGCTGGTCGGCGGCGGCCTGCGACACCGGCTCCACGTGCAGCCGTTCGAGCTGGCTGCGCTGGCTGTAGCGCTTCACCCGGGCGGTGCCGGTGTCGATCACGTAGCGGATCCGCGGCACGGTCAGCGAGGTCTCGGCCACGTTGGTCGCCAGCACCACGCGGCGCTTGACACCGGGCTTGAACACGCGGTCCTGGTCGCCGGCCGACAGCCGCGCGTACAGCGGCATGATCTCGGTCTCGCGATACTGCCGGCGCGACAGCAGCAGGTGCGCGTCGCGGATCTCGCGCTCGCCGGGCAGGAACACCAGCACGTCGCCGCGGGGATCCTCGCCGGTGATTTCATCGAGCACGGCGGCGATATGCTCCGCGCCGCCCTGCTGCATGCCCTGCCGCCGTAGGAGCGCACCCTGTGCGCGATCGCTCTTCGCCGGGTTTGCCGCAAGAGCATCGCGCACAGGGTGCGCTCCTACCGGGGCATCCACCGATCGCCAGCGCACTTCCACCGGAAACGCCCGCCCCTCCACCGCCACCACCGGCGCGCCGCCGAAGTGCTCGGCGAAGCGCGCCGTGTCGATGGTGGCCGAGGTGACGATGATCTTCAGATCCGGCCGTCGCGCCGCGAGCTGCTTCAGGTAGCCGAGCAGGAAGTCGATGTTGAGGCTGCGCTCGTGCGCCTCGTCGATGATGAGGGTGTCGTAGGCGCTGAGCCAGGGATCGCCCTGGGTCTCGGCCAGCAGGATGCCGTCGGTCATGAACTTGATCAGGCTGCGCTCGGACACCTGGTCGTTGAAGCGCACCTGGAAGCCGACGATCTCGCCGACCGGGCTGCCCAGCTCCTCGGCCACCCGCCGCGCCACCGACCGCGCGGCCAGCCGGCGCGGCTGGGTGCAGCCGATCATGCCCGCCTCGCCGCGACCGGCCGCCAGGCACAGCTTGGGCAGTTGGGTGGTCTTGCCCGAACCGGTCTCGCCGGCGATCACCACCACCTGGTGCGCGCGGATCAGCTTGACGATGTCCTCGCCACGCGCGCTGATCGGCAGCGCCTCATCCAGCCGGATCGGCGGTTTCGCCGCCACCCGCGCCGCGCGCCTGGCCGCCGAGCGCTCGATCTCCGCCTGCAGCGCCGCCAGCTTGCCCGCGTCCGGCCGGCGCGACAGCCCGCGCCAGCGGCCCAGCAGGCGACCGAAGTCGCGGCTGGATACCGCATCGAGTTGCCGTCGCAGCGCACGCAGCGGCGCATCGGCGGCGGGAGGGCGGGAACCGGTCGTGTCGTTCATCAGCCGGGCATCATAGCCGCTGCCCGCGTCCATTTGACATCGACTACCGAAATACAGTTGATCGATAGACCGTAACTATCGCCCGCATCGGCAGGAATCATTTCCAAGCCGCGGCGCGGGGGATTATGGTTTGCCCATCCCATTTCCCAACTCGCAAGGAGAACGGCACATGGCTATTTCCATCGGCATCGCCAAGAAGGATCGCGAAAGCATCGCCAGGCACCTGTCCAAACTGCTGGCCGACACTTATTCGCTGTACCTGAAGACCCACAGCTTCCACTGGAATGTCACCGGGCCGCAGTTCAACAGCCTGCACCTGATGTTCGAGACCCAGTACAACGCGCTGTGGCTCGCCGCCGACGAAGTGGCCGAGCGCATCCGCACGCTCGACGTATTCGCGCCCGGCTCCTACAGCCAGTTCGGCAAACTCACCGCGATCAAGGAAGAACCCGGCGTGCCGGACTGGAAGGAGATGGTGAACCAGCTGGTCGAAGGCCACGAGATCGCCGCCCACACCGCGCGCGAAACCACCAAGGCGGCCAACGCCGCCGGCGACGAGGGCACCGCCGACCTGGTCACCGGACGCCTGATCGAGCACGAGAAGACCGCCTGGATGCTGCGCTCCCTGCTGAGGTAGGAGCGCGCTTGCGCGCGATGCTCTTCACCCTGCTGCAAGAGCATCGCGCTCCAATCGCTCCCACAAGAGCATTTGCGCACTTCGGTGCGCTACTTCGGCATCGGCCCCTTCACCGCGGTGACAAACGCATCCGGGCGGATATGCTGGGCATAGGCCTGCTGCACCTGCTTGGCGGTGAGCTGGAGGTAGTGCTGGCCGGCGATGGTCATCGCATCCAGCGGCTTGCCTTCGCTGGCCAGGGTCAGCAGCTGGCCGCCGATGGCACCGAAGCTGGATTCGCCCAGCGGGATCTGCCGCAGCAGGATGCCCTTGGCGCGCTTGAGTTCGGTGTCGGTCACCGGCTCGCTCTGCATCTGCTTCAGGTCGCGCAGGACCATCGCCCGCGCGGCGGCGACCTTGTCCGGGTCGCTGCCGTAGGAGACGGTGTAGGTGCCGCGGTGCTTGTCCAGGTTGAAGGAGGTGCCGACGCTGTAGACCAGGCCGCTCTTGTCGCGCAGGTCGTGGAACAGCCGCGAGGCGTAGAAGCCGCCACCCAGCACTTCATTGCCCAGGTTCAGCGCGAAGCGCGCCGGGTCGTCGCGGGTGACATCGATGGTCTGCGCCAGTTGCACGCTGTCCTGCGTCGCGCTGGCGTCGGGCACGCCGAACTGGCTGCGCTTGTTCGCCGGTACCGCGGCGTAGTCCACGTCCGGTTTGGCGCCGCTGGCCTGCCATTCGCCGAAGGTCTGTTCGACCACCGACTTCGCCTGTGCCGGATCGACCTTGCCGACGATGACGATGGTGGTCATGTCGGGGCGGAAGGTCTGCTTGTAGTAGTGCTTCACGCGGGCCAGGGTCAATTCGCCCACGTTCATGGGCTTGGCGAAGCGCAGCGCGGGGTCGCCGGCCGGCAGCAGCGCCTTGGCCATGCCGTAGCGGGCCAG
>JAGWMU010000147.1 GCA_028873095.1 Pseudomonadota bacterium
GAGCACTTCACTTCCTTCGCGCCTTCCATCATGCGGGCGAAGTCGTAGGTGACGGTCTTGGCCGCGATCACCTTGTCCATCGCCGCGATGATCGCATCGGCCGCCTCGTTCCAGCCCAGGTGCCGCAGCAGCAGTTCGCCGGAAAGGATCACCGAACCGGGGTTCACCTTGTCCTGGCCGGCGTACTTCGGCGCGGTGCCGTGGGTCGCCTCGAACACCGCATGGCCGGTGACGTAGTTGATGTTGCCGCCCGGCGCGATGCCGATGCCGCCCACTTCCGCCGCCAGCGCGTCGGAGATGTAGTCGCCGTTCAAGTTCAGCGTGGCGACCACGTCGTACTCGGCGGCACGGGTCATGATCTGCTGCAGGAACGCATCGGCGATCACGTCCTTGACCACGATCTCGCGGCCGGTACGCGGGTTCTTGAAGCTCATCCACGGGCCGCCGTCGATTTCGGCCGCGCCGAACTCGCTCTTCGCCAGCGCGTAGCCCCAGTCGCGGAACGCGCCCTCGGTGAACTTCATGATGTTGCCCTTGTGCACCAGCGTCACCGAGCGGCGATCGTTGTCGACCGCGTACTTCAACGCTGCGCGCATCAGCCGCTCGGTGCCGTCCTTCGAGACCGGCTTGATGCCGATGCCGGAGCACTCGGGAAAGCGGATCTTCTTGAAGCGGTCCGGGAAATGCTCCTGCATCAGCGCCATGAATTTCGCCACCTCGGGCGTGCCTTCGGCGAATTCGATGCCGGCGTAGATGTCCTCGGTGTTCTCGCGGAAGATCACCATGTCCACCGCCTCGGGCTTTTTCACCGGCGAGGGCACGCCCTTGAACCAGCGTACCGGACGCAGGCAGGTGTAAAGGTCCAGCTGCTGGCGCAGCGCCACGTTGAGCGAGCGGATGCCGCCGCCGATCGGCGTGGTCAGCGGGCCCTTGATCGACACCAGGTAGTCGCGGCAGGCCTGCACGGTTTCTTCCGGCAGCCAGCTGCCGGTTTCGTTGAAGGCCTTCTCGCCGGCAAGGACTTCCATCCAGTGGATCCTGCGCTTGCCGCCGTAAGCCTTGGCCACCGCCGCATCCAGCACGCGCACCGATGCACGCCAGATGTCCGGGCCGATGCCATCGCCTTCGATGAACGGCACGATCGGGTTGTCGGGCACGGTGAGCTTGCCGCCGGCGAGGGTGATCCTGGCGCCGTCGGCCGGCACGGTGGGCTTGTGGTCAGTCATGCGGTATCTCCTGGGAAAGGCAGGGCTCTTATGGCGCCGGTCAGCATAGAACACAAGCCTGCATTTTCACCCGAACCGGCCGGATCCGCACGCCGGCGCGGCAATTGGTCCGTCCGGCCGCAGCCTGGCAATGCCGCGATGCCCCGCGCGGGGAACGCTGTCGCCGCCGGGAGCTGGCGTCGACCGGCAGGACGAACGTTCCGCACGGCTCAAGAAAACCTCGCCACGACCGATACCGATGACTGATGCCTCCCATCGACGGGCGCGAAAAGACACCGCGCCCGGGTGAGAGCAGACGCCCGCCCGGGCATTCCCGGGTTCCACCGATGGTGTGCCATCCACAATGCACGACGCCGCCGCATGAAAGACGAACGGGTGCTCCTGGCGCTGGCCGATGCCATCACCGCAAACGCGGTCGGCGAACAACTGGCTGCGGCGGGTTATCCGGTCGAGCGGGCCGGCAACGCCGCCGACGCGCTCGCGCTGGCACGGGCGAACCCGCCCGCGCTGGTGCTGCTGGACCAGCAGTTGGCCGATGCCGACGACGTCGCACTGCTGCAGCATTTCAAGGCCGATCCGCGGTTGACCGGCGCGTTCGTGGTGCTGCAGCGTCCGCACGGCGCCAACGGCCACACCGCACCATCGCTGCAGGCCGACGCCTGCGTCCGCGCGTTCCACAGTCAGGTCGGCCTCGACGATCTTGTCGCCAGCTGGCTGCAGCTGCGCCGCGCCGCGGCCGCGCTGCAGGAACTGGTCGCGCGTCAGCACCCGCCGCAGCTGGAAGCGGAGCACGCGATCATCCTGGAGCGGATCGCGCTCGGCGCGCCCCTGGCCGAGGTGCTCGCCGAGCTGGCGCACGTGGTCGAACGGCAATGCCCCGGGACACTCTGCGCGGTCCTGCAGACAGACCATGACGGCGCGCAACTGCGCATGGGCGCCGCCCCCAGCCTGCCGCCGTCGTTCGCGCGGGCGGTCGACGGCATGCCGATCGGGCCGGACGCCGGCTCCTGCGGCAGCGCGGCGCACGAGCGCCGCACCGTGGTGGCGGCCGACATCGCCAGCGACCCGCGCTGGCGGGAGGGCCGGCAACTGGCGCTGGAGTACGGCCTGCGCGCCTGCACGTCGCTGCCGATGTTCGATGACGACGGCCGGATCCTGGGCACGCTGGCCCTGTATTCGCGCACGCCGGGCCAGCCCAGCGCCCGGGCCATGGATCTGCTCGAGTCGTGCGCGCACATCGCCGGCATCGCCATCGCGCGGCAGCGCGTGGAGGACAGTCGGCGCGCCGGCGCCAGCCTGCTGCGCACGGCCCGGACCATCGTCGACCTAGGCTACTGGAGCTGCGACCTGCAGACCGGCCACATGGCGTGGTCGACGGACGCCTGCCGCCTGTTCGGCGTTGCCGCGCGGACCTTCGACGGCAGCGCCAGGGCATTTCTCGCCTGTGTTCATCCGGAGGATCGCGACCGCGTGCGGCAGGCCACCTGCCGCGCGATCGATGGCCGGCAGCCGGTCGAGACCGAATACCGCATCTGCCGGCCCGACGGCGTCGAGCGCGTGATGTTCTCGCGCTGCGACGTGGTGCGTGCCGACGACGGCACCACGCTGCGCGTCGCCGGGGTGGTGATGGACGTCACCGTGGCGCGGCGCACCGCCTACGCCCTGAGCGAAAGCGAGCAGCGCTACCAGTCGCTGTTCTCGCAGAATCCGGACGCGGTCTATTCGCTCGACCTCGACGGAAATTTCCTCAGCGTCAATCCAGCCTTTACCCGCCTCACCGGCTACAGCGGGCAGGAGATCCACGAACGTGGCACCGGGCATCTGGTTTCCACGGCATCGGCCCCGTCGACCAGCGCCCAATTCACCTTGGCGGCCCAGGGCCAGGCGGTCACCTATGAAGCGGAATGCATCGCCAAGGACGGTCGCCGCTTCCAGGCGATGATCACCAACGTGCCGATCGTGGTGGACGGGCGGATCGTGGGCGTCTATGGCATCGCCAAGGACATCACCGAGCGCAGGCGCGCCGAGGAACACCTGCGGGCGACCCGCGAACGCATGCAGATGGCCAGCCGGATGGCACGCCTGGGCGGCTGGGAGATCAGCGTGCAGGGCGATCGGGTGAGCTGGTCGGACGAGGTCTGCGCCATCTTCGAACTGCCGCCCGGGACCCTGCCGCGCAAGGGCGACGGCCTGCGCCGCTACGCACCGGAATACCGTGCCCGCGCACATGCCCTGTTCAAGGCCTGCGCGCGCGACGGCACGCCGTTCGACGAGGAGCTGCAGATCGTCGCCGCGCACGGGCGCCGGGTGTGGGTGCGCAGCATCGGCCAGGCGGTGCGCGACGAAAGCGGCGACGTGGTGCGGGTGCAGGGCGTGCTGCAGGACATCACCTCGCGCAAGATCGACGAGCAGAAGATCCAGCACCTCGCGTTCTACGATCCGCTCACCGGCCTGCCCAATCGCCAGCTGCTGCTGGACCGGCTGCAGCAGGCGCTGACCTCGCACGCACGCAACGGCAAATGCGGCGCCCTGCTGTTCATCGACATGGACAACTTCAAGGCGCTCAACGACACGCTCGGCCACGCCAAGGGCGACCAGCTGCTGATCGAAGTGGCGCGCCGGCTGGGCGGCCTGATCCGCAACAACGACACCGTGGCGCGGCTGGGCGGCGACGAATTCGTGGTGATGCTGGAAGGCCTGGACGGCAACCTCGCGAAGGCCGCGATCCAGGCCAAGTCGATCGCCGAGACCCTGCTTGCCGCGCTCGGCCTGTGCTATCAACTGGACGACCTGAGCCATCACGGCTCGGCCAGCATCGGCGTCACGCTGTTCCACGAAACCGGCGAAAGCACCCACGAGCTGCTCAAGCGCGCCGACATGGCGATGTACCAGGCCAAGGCCGCCGGCCGCAACACCGTGTGTTTCTTCGACCCGAAGATGCAGGCCGCGGTCAACGCCCGCGTGGCGCTGGAAGCGGATCTGCGCGAAGGCCTGCAACACCAGCATTTCCAGCTGTTCTATCAGCCCCAGGTGAACCGCTCCGGCCGCACCACCGGCGTCGAGGCGCTGCTGCGCTGGAACCACCCGCGGCGCGGCCTGGTCTACCCGGATGCCTTCATCGCGCTGGCCGAGGAAACCCGGCTGATCCTGCCCCTGGGCCAGTGGGTGCTGGAAACCGCGTGCCGGCAGCTGGCCGCGTGGTCGCGCGTACCGGCCTGCGCCGACCTCGACATCTCGGTCAACGTCAGCGCCCGCCAGTTCCATCATCGCGGCTTCGTGCAGCAGGTAACCGACGCCCTGGACCGCAGCGGCGCGAATCCGGCGCGGCTCAAGCTGGAGCTCACCGAAAGCCTGCTGCTGACCGACGTCGACGAGGTGATCGGCAAGATGACCACGCTCAAGGCCCGCGGCGTGGGCTTTTCGCTGGACGACTTCGGCACCGGCTATTCGTCGCTGTCCTACCTGAAACGCCTGCCGCTGGACGAACTGAAGATCGACCGCTCCTTCGTCAACGACGTGCTGACCGACGCCAACGATGCCGTGATCGTGCGCAGCATCGTGGCGCTCGGCCAGAGCCTGGGCCTGACCGTGCTGGCCGAAGGCGTGGAAACCGAAGGGCAGCGCGATTTCCTGACACGGCACGACTGCCATGCCCACCAGGGCTACCTGTTCTCCCGGCCGATACCGATCGACCAGTTCGAAACCTGGTTCGCGCGGCAACCCCTGGCGGCGTGATCGGACGGGTGACGCAAACGCGCTGGTTGCCCGGCGACACTGCGCCAAGCGGACAACCCCCGCCCCGGGTTCACTGGTCATTCCAGCCCGACGTGCCTCTCGCGGCGGCTCGAATACCGCTGCATGCTTTCAGTCGAGGACGCCCTGATCATGCCGCGCACCCTGCGGGCCTTCTGGACGTCGCCCCATCCTTTGATTCAATGCGTTGGGACCGTACTGTCTGCGCACAGACAGCGCGGCGACGGGTGCGTGGAATGGACCTGAGCATCCCAATCCGCCCATTTCCTGGTCGACATCGCTGGTACCTGCGATCGACGATGGTGCAAGTGAGATTCGCAAAACGCTGGTGCAAGCAGGTCGGCGGGCGTCAGGCACCCGCCAGCTGCCGGCGCAGCCCGGCCTTGCGCTCGCGCCGCCTTGCGCTCCACGCTTTCCGCCGCGCCGCCAGGCACGAGAAGATCACGTACAGCGCCGGGGTGCTGAGCAGGGTCAGGCTTTGCGAGATCAGCAGGCCGCCGATCAGCGCGATGCCGAGCGGGCGGCGCAGCTCGGAGCCGGCGCCCAGGCCGATCGCGATCGGCAGTGCGGCGAGGATGGCGACCATGGTGGTCATCATGATCGGGCGGAAGCGCACGATGCAGGCTTCGCGGGCGGCCTCGAGCGCGTTCTTGCCGTGCTCGCGTTCGGCCACCAGGGCGAAGTCGATCATCATGATCGCGTTCTTCTTGACGATGCCGATCAGCAGCACCAGTGCGATCTGCGCCACCACCGACAGCTCGGTGCCGGTCAGCCACAGCGCGAGCAGGGCGCCGGCGCCGGCGGCCGGCAGCGTGGAGAGGATCGTGACCGGATGGATCAGGTTCTCGTACAGCATGCCCAGCACGATGTAGACGGTGAGCACGGCCGCCAGCACCAGCCACAGCATGCTGCTCTGCGACTGCCGGAAGCGGCGGAAGTCGCTGCCCATCTTGAGCTTGATGTCGCCCGGCATGCGCATGTCGGCAACCGTCGCCTGGATGATCTGCAAGGCTTCGCCCATGCTCACCCTCGGCGCCAGGTTGAAGCTCAGGTCCATCGAGGTGTACTGGTTTTCGTGCCTGATCTGCGAGGGCGCCAGCCCCGACTCCTGGTGGGCGAAGGCGGTGATCGGGATCATCCTGCCGTTGCCGGATCGCACGTAGATCCGGTCGAGCGCCTCGGGCGTGGCGGTCTGCGACGGCATCGCATTGACCACCACCTTGTACTGGTTGATGTCGGAGTAGATGGTCGATACCTGGCGCTGGCCGAACGCGTCGTACAGCGCGCTGTCGACCGCGGCGACCGACACGCCCAGCCGGGCGGCCTTGTCGCGGTCGACCACGATGTTCTGGCGCAGGCCGGCCTCGTCGACATCGGTGCCGACGTCGAGCAGCCGGGGATTCCTGCTCAGCTCGGCCTGCAGCTTCGGCAGCCACTGCTGCAGCTCGGCCGGGTTGTTGCCCTGCAGCGAGACCTGGTATTGCGCGCCCTGGCTGGTACCGCCGCCGCCGCTGGGCAGATCCTGCACCGCCCGCAGCCGCAGGTTGAGATCGGGGTATTGCGCGGCCTTGGCGCTCAGCCGCGCCAGTACCTCGAAGGTGTCGTCGGTGCGCCCCTGGGCATGCGTCTTCAAGTCGATGTTGAAGGAACCGCTGGTGCCTTGCCGGCTGCTGCCCAGGCGCGATCCGACGGTGGCCACGTCCGGATCCGCCAGCAGCATCGCGGTCAGCCGCTCCAGGCGCTGCTTGCTCTCGGCGAACGACACGGTGGCACTGGAACTGGCGCGACCCCAGATCAGGCCGGTGTCCTGCGCAGGGAACAGGCCGGTCTTGACCACGCCGAGCAGGAAGAACGTGGCCACGATCAGCAGCAGCGGCGTCAGCGCGAACAGCAGGGCATGGCGCAGCGAAAAATCCAGGGCCCTGGTATAGAGCCGCAGCAGGCCGGCATGGACCGCATCGAGCCCGCGACCCCGCCGGGAGGACGCCCCGGACCCGCTCGGCGCGCGCGCGCGATGGCCGCCCAGGAATCGCCCGCACAGCGCCGGCGTGAGCGTCAACGACACGCCGGCCGACACCACGATGGCCGCCACCAGGGTCACCGCGAATTCATGCATGAACATGCCGGTGATGCCGCCGGCGAACAGCAGCGGGATGAACACCGCGACCAGCGAGGCGGTGATCGAAACGACGGTGAAGCCGATTTCCCGGGCGCCGGCCAGGGTCGCCTGCATCCTCGACATGCCGTCGTCGATGTGCCGGATGATGTTCTCGATCACCACGATCGCATCGTCCACCACGAACCCGATCGCGATCACCAGCGCCAGCAGGGTGAGGTTGTTGAGCGTGTAGCCGAGTACGTACATCACCACGAACGCCCCGGCCAGCGACAGCGGCACCGCCACCGCGGCAATCAGCGTGGGCGCCAGCCGGCGCAGGAACAGCGCCATC
>JAGWMU010000148.1 GCA_028873095.1 Pseudomonadota bacterium
CACCAGCGGCACCTGCACCAGCAGGCCGGCGATGATCGCCACCGCCAGCGGCTGCTGCATCTGCGAGCCCTGGCCGATCGCCAGCGCCAGCGGCAGCAGGGTGAGCATGGCGGCGATCGTCGACATCAGGATGGGCCGGGTGCGGTGGCGGCCGGCTTGGTGCAGGGCATCATGCAGCGACGCCGCCTCGGCCTGGTCGGTTTCGGCCTGCTGCAGCTCGGAGAAATAGAACACGGCCACCTCGGTGACGATGCCCACGATCATCGTCATGCCCATCATCGAGGAGATGTTGAGCTCGATGCCGGTGACCCACAACCCGATGAACACCGCCGGCAGCGCCAGCAACGGCATCGCCAGGATCGCCAGCGCCACGCGGAAGCTCTCGTACAGGAACAGCAGCAGCGTGAACACCAGCGCGATCGCCGCCAGCATCACGATGGTGAGGCCGCGGAACGCCTGCTGCTGCTGCTTGTAGACGCCGCCGAGCTCGTAGAACATGCCCTTGGGCAGCATGTCCTTGCGCGCCATCACCTGCTTCACGTCGGCCATCGCCGAACCCAGGCTGCGCCCGCTGATGCGGCCGGTCACCGCGACCATGCGCTTGAGGTTGTCGCGGTTGATCTCGGGCTGGCCCTGCACCTGCTCGATCGTCGCCACCTGCGACAGCGGCAGCAGGTGCCCGTCGGCGGCGCGGATCGGCAGCGCGGCCACCTGTTCCAGCCGCTGATGCGCGTCGTCGGGCAGGCGCACGCGCACGCCGACCACCTTGCCGCCTTCGGGCAACTGCGCGGCCACCACGCCGTCGACCGCGGCGGCCACCTGGTCGGTCACGCCGACCGGATCGAGCCCCTGCAGCGCGGCCTTGGTCGCATCCACATGCACGACCAGCGCGTCGCCCGCCGGGTTGATGCCGTTGCGCACGCCGACCACGCCGTTGATCTTGCCGACCGCGGCGGCCACCTTCTCGGCGGCGGCGTCGAGCTCGGCCGCGTTGTCGCCGTACAGCTTCACCTCGATCGGCTGCGGCACCGCCACCAGGTCGCCGATCAGGTCCTCCATCAGCTGCGAGAGCTCGATGTCTAGCCCCGGCACCTTCTGTTCGACCTGGGTGCGGATCTGTTCCATCACCTGCTCGGTCGAGGGCCGCGAGCCGTTCTTCAGGCGCACGAAGAAGTCGCCCTGGTTGGCCTCGGTGACGCCGCCACCCAGCTGCAGGCCGGTACGCCGCGAATAGGTGTCCACGTAGGGATTGGCGCGGATGATCGCCTCGGCCTGGCGCAGCAGGCGGTCGGTCTCCTCCAGCGAGGTGCCGGGGCGGGACAGGTAATCGAGGATGAAGCCGCCCTCGTCCATCTGCGGCATGAAACCGGTGCCGACCCGCGTGAAGGCGAAGCCGCCCGCCAGCAACAGCGGAGCCACCAGCAGCAGCACCAGCAGCGGCCGCCTGAGCCATTGCTGCAGGATGCGCTCGTAGGCGGCCATCATGCGCTGGGTGAAGCGGCCCGGCGGGTGCTCGGTGCGATGGCGCTGGTCGAGGAAGCGCTCGGCCAGCAGCGGCACGGCGATCCAGGTCAGCAGGTAGGAAATGATCAGCGCGCTGGCCATGGTCAGCGACAGCGCCTTGAAGAACGCGCCGGTGACGCCGGACAGGAACGCCAGCGGCAGGAAGATGATCACCGTGGCCGCGCTGGAGCCGGTGAGCGGACGGGTGAACTCCCACGCCGCGCCGGCGATGCGCTCGTGCACCTGGCGCGGGTCCTGGTCGCCGCCGAGCCGGCGCATGATGTGCTCGAGCATCACGATCACGTCGTCGATGATCAGCCCCACCGCGGCGGCCATGCCGCCCAGCGTCATCATGTTGAAACTCATGCCCAGCACGTACAGCAGCAGCACGGTGATCGCCAGCACCGCCGGCACCACGATCAGGGCGATCAGGATCACCCGCGTATTGCGCAGGAACACGAACAGCACCAGTCCCGCCAGCACGATGCCGATCAGGATCGCGTCGCGCACGCTGCCGGCGGCGCTGGTCACCAGCTGGGTCTGGTCGTACCAGTTGGCCACCTTCACGCCGGCGGGCATCTGCGGCGCGAAGTCGGCCAGCCGCTGGCGCACGTCCCTGGCGATCTGCACGCTGTTGCCGTTCGGCTGCTGGTAGACCTGCAGCAGCACCGCGTCCTGGCCGTCGGCGTTGACCTTGATCCACTGCGGCACGTGGCTGAGGCTCACCCGCGCCACGTCGCCGAGGCGCACGACGCCCTGCGGCCCGGCGCGCAGCACGATCGCGCGCAGCGCGGCCAGCGTGTTGGGCTGGTTGTTGGCCAGCAGCAGGTAGAGCTTGTAGTGGTCGGACACGCGGCCCATCGCCTGGATGGTCGCCGCCCGGGTGACCGCCGCGCTCACCTCGGCCAGGCTGAGGTTGAACGCGCGCAGCTTGCCCGGATCGATGTCGGCGTGGAACTCGGCGACTTCGCCGCCCTGCACCTTGACCTGGCCGACCCCGTTGATGCCGCTGAGCAGCGGGCGCAGCTGGTACTCGGCCAGGTCGTGCAGCGCGCTGGGCGAGAGCGTGTGCGAGCGCAGGCTGTAGGCCAGCATCGGGAACGTGGTGGGATCCATCCGCCGGGTGCTGAGCTGGGTGCCGGCGGGCAGCTGCGGCAGCACCTGGCCGGCCGCCGCGTTCACCCCCTGCAAGGCGGCGGCCATGTCCGCGCCCCAGTCGAAGGTGACCGCGATGTCGGCACTGCCGCGGCTGGTGGTGGAGCGCACGTTGCGCACGCCACGCACCCGGCGCACCGCCTCCTCCACCGGCGTGGTCACCTCGATCGCCATCTGGTCTGCGGGGCGGTCGCCCGCATCGAGCGTCACCTGCACGCGCGGAAACGCCACGTTGGGAAACAGCGCCACCGGCATCATCAACGCGCTGGCCATGCCGCCGATCGCCAGCATCAGGGCCAGGAACAGCAGCGAACGGCGATGCCGCTGCATCCATACCGTGAGGCTCACTTGGCGGACTCCCGCACCGCATCGCCGTCGTGCAGCTCGTACACGCCGAGCACGATCACCTTGGCCCGCCCATCGAGCGGCCCCTGCACGCCGACCGGGTCGCCGTCGGGACTGCGCAGTTTCACGTCGATGCGCTTGGCGTGGCCGTGCTCGACCTGGAACAGGTAGTCGCCCTGCCCGTCATGCAGCACCGCCGCCCGCGGCACCGCCCAGGCGGTGAAGTCCGCGGTGCGGATCCGCGCATCCAGCGCGGTGCCGGCCGCCAGGGTCGCGCTGGCGGCGGCCGGCAGCGCGACCTGCGCCGGCAGCAGGTGCGTCTGCGGATCGACCGACTGGCCGACCATCCTCAGCGTGCCGACGAAACCCGCCGCCGCGCCATACACGCTGCGCAACTGCACCGCCATGCCGGCATGCAGTTTCACACCATCCTCGGGCTGCACGCCGAGTTCGGCGACCAGCGCATGCGCGGGCGTGAAACCGAGCAGCGGCGCGTTCGCCGCCACCCGCTCGCCCAGAGCCACGTCGAGCGCGGTGACCACGCCATCGGCCGGCGCATCGACGATCTCCCGTGCCGCACCGCCGCCGAGTGCGTGCTGCGCGGCGAGCGCGGCCTCGGCATCGGCCAGCGCCTTGCGCGCGCCCGCCAGCTGCGACTGCGTGGCCAGTCGCTGCGCCACCAGCCGTTCGGTGCGCTGGAGTTCGCCGCGGGCCAGCGTCAGCGCGCTCCGTGCCTGCCGGTACGCACTGCGCGCCAGCGGATCGGGAGCGACCGTCAGCAGCGCCTGCCCGCGTTTCACGGTCTGTCCCGCCGCCACCTGCAGTGCGACGACCTGGCCGGCATGCGCCAGGCTGATCGTGCGTGCACGATGCGGGTCGCCCATCGCGCTGCCCCAGGCATGGATCGTGTGGTGAAAGGTCCGCTGCACGGGTTGCGCGGTAGTCACCGCTACCTGGCCGGCGGGTGCGGCCGCTTCGCCCGCGTCCGACGCGCCGTGACTGCAGCCGGCCAGCAGACCGGTCAGCAGCAACGCGCACAGGCAGGGCAGAGGATATGGACGATTCATGGCTTGGATGCTTTCGCGGAAACGGAATGGGTGGCGCCGGGCCGGGCGGTGCGAAGCCGGGTGCTGCCCAGCAGCGCCTCCAGCGCGATCGACTGCCGGGCCTGCTCCTGCCGCAGCGCGAGCAGGCCGAGATCGGCGCCGAGCGCACTGCTGCGGATCGCCAGCCAGGTCGGCCAGTCGAGCGTGCCGGCACGCCACGCGTTCCCGGCGGCGCGACGGACCCGGTCGAGCCGTCGGGCATGCGCAGCCAGTTTGCCGGCCTGCCGATCCAGCGTGCCGAGGTCGCCCAGGATGCGGCGGATGTCGCTGCGCGTGGCCAGCACGCGGGCGTCGTAGGCATCCCTGAGCTGCTGGCGCGTCGCCCGCTCGATCGCGATGTTGCCGCGGTTGCGGTCGAACAGCGGCAGGCTGATGCCGATGCTGAAGCCGTTGGTATACACGGCGCTGGTGTCGCGGGCGGTGTTGAAGCCGATCGTCAGCGCCGGAAACTGGGCAAGGATGGCGCCGCGCAGCCTGGCTTCCTGCGACCGGTAGCCGGCCTGCAGCGCGAGCAGATCGGGCCGCCGCCGCGGCAGGTCGGCCAGTGCCGCCTGCACCTGCGCCGGCGTCGGTGCCGCCCGGTACGGCGGCCCGACCAGGTCCAGCGGCGCGTTCGGCGCCAGGCCCAGCAGCAGGTGCAGGTCGCTTTCGGCCTGCCGCAGCGCGATCGCATTGTCGGCCTGCTGCTGGCGCACGTCCGCGTCGGCGTTGAGCCCGGCGCTGGCGCGGTCGTAGGTGAGGTTGCCGGCGTCCAGTGCGGCACGGACGGTTTGCGCGAGCGCGGCCAGGGCGGCGTGTTCGTCGTCGAGCCGGGCCTGCTGCGCGCGCAGCGTCAGCACCTGGTCGAACAACAGCCGCGCCTGCGCCACGGTTTGCCATTCGGCCCACAGCAGGTCGAGGTTGACCTGGTCGACCTGGCCGCGCGCCACCGCCTTGCGCGAGGAGCGCAGCAGCAGGGCGCCGATGTCCTCGCTCAGGCCGATGCTGTAGGCGTCGGTCAGGCCCCGGCCGGAACCTTTCGGCAGATCGCCGCTGAGACCGAGCTGCGGATCGGGCAGCAGGCCGGCCGCGAACGCCTGCGCGCGGGCGATGCCCAGCGCGTCGCGGGCGAGCTTCAGCGCCGGGTTGTTGGCCACCGCCAGCATCGCCACCTCGGTCGCGTCCAGCCCGTCGGACGGATCGAAGCGGTGGCTCGCCAAGGCCGGCATCGGCATGTCCGCCAGCGGTGCGTCCAGTTGCGCCACGCTGTCCGCGCCGCGCCCGCTGCCGAGCGGCAAGGGCGCATAGGTGGCGCAACCGGACAGCGTCAGCACGCCGGCCAGGCCCAGCGTCGCTGCCGCCCGCAAGGCCGCTCCGCGACGGCGGCGCCATTGCCACGGGATGATTCCACGCATATGCCGGCCAGAATGATTCATGGCCGCCATGATGGCGTCTTCCGCTTAGGAGTTACTTAAGGGGATTCCGGGTGATCCCGGATGTGTAGGAGCGCACCCAGTGCGCGATGCTTTTCGCCCGACACAAAAGCATCGCGCACAGGGTGCGCTCCTGCGCGAGCCGCGCCCACGGGCGCGGCCGCATGTATACCTCAGTTCCTGGTGGCGCCGCTGGCGGCTTCGGCCCGCTCGCGTGCGTCCAGGCGCTGGGCCAGGCGATCGATGTTGTTCAGCGACAGCAAGTGCGCGTAGATCCAGCCGTACACGCCTTCGCGGGCGAATTCGTGGGCGGTCTTCTCGTCCAGTGCGCGCAGCTTTTCCTCATTGACCACGAACACGCCGTTGAGGCTGATCGACTTCGGGTCCTCGCCAGCCGCCCCCTGCTTCTGCAACTGGATGTTGCGCGGCTCCAGCAGCTCGTGCCGGTTCAGCATCTGCATGAACCAGCGGGTGCGCGCCACGCCTTGCTGGAACTCGCCGAGGAATTTCACCGCGTTGGTCAGCAGCTCGGTATCGGTACCGTCCTCCTTGAACAGGCGCTCGCCCACGTCCCTGTCGAAGCCCTCGTACTGCTCGTCCAGGAACACGGTGAGTTCTTCGCCTTCCTGGCCGGCCGGTTTCTCCGCCAGGATGAACGGATAGCGGCGCACGAATGCCGGGATATACGTGTTGGCCGCCCACTGCCCCTCGGCATCGACGTACAGGTTTTCGTTCTCGCGCAGGCCAAGCAACGCAATCGGGCCGGCTTCCTTCGCTTCCGCGCCCGCGAACACGATCGCCAGATCGCGCGCGGCCAGGGCGAACTCCGTGCCGGTCAGCGGCACCGAATGCGCGTTCATCGCGAACTTCATGCCCGGCATGCCCTTCAGGCGCAGATCCTTGTGTTCTGCGCGGTTGAGCGGCACCGGACGCTCATAGAAAATAACTTCAGCCACGTCGTTTACCTCTAGCCCCGCCGTGCCGGGGTCGCCACCGAAGCTCCCCCTCCCAAACCCGGCGTCGGGTCTGTGTTGATTGCGCACTATATCAGCGCCGCCGCATGGCGGCGACTCGCGGCCCGCCGACCGGCATGCCACCGGCGCCTGCGATTTGCAATCAAATTGTTCTATGCTGGGACAAATACATCGCTGAAACGCTCTCGCAGCCTTGGCTGAAGGACTTTTCTACATGCTGATGGAAGTGCCGAATCGGGCCGATCTCAACGCGACCAGGGTGCTGTCGCTGGACTCCGCCGGACGCATCCTCGACTGGATCAGCTGGCAGGACGCGGTTTGCCTGTATGTCCGTGACGCCGTCGCCTGGACCCTGGGCGACCCCTGCCTGACCGTGCATGGCGGCCACAACCGGCGGCTGGACCGGCAAAGCCGGATCGAGCTGCACCCGATCATCGCCAGCACCGGCCACTGCCGCGATCACGCGATCGACCCCGCGCCGGCGCTGACCAACACCGCGCTGTTCGCCCGCGACCGCCACATCTGCCTTTACTGCGGCAATCACTGCAACCGCGGCGAGCTGACCCGCGACCATGTGCAGCCGGTTTCCAAGGGCGGCCGCGACAGCTGGGAGAACGTGGTCAGCGCCTGCCTGGCCTGCAACCTGAAGAAGAGCAACCGCACCCCGCAGCAGGCCCACATGCCGCTGCTGGCCGTGCCCTACCGGCCAAGCTGGGTCGAGCACCTGATCCTGTCCAACCGCAACATCCTGGCCGACCAGATGGAGTTCCTGGTCAACCA
>JAGWMU010000149.1 GCA_028873095.1 Pseudomonadota bacterium
GGCGAGGCCAGGAAAGCCTGCTTCGCGTACGGATGGATGCGGCCGTCGAAATTGCGGTTGCCGGACAGCACGGCGGTGGCATACAGGTCGCGCTCGACGATCTCCTGCTGGATCTTCGGATCGAGCGCGCCGGACATGCCGTTGCAGGTGGTGCAGGCGAAGCCGACGATGCCGAAGCCGAGCTGCTCCAGCTCCGGCAGCAGCTTCGCTTCCTTCAGGTACAACTCCACCGCCCTGGAGCCGGGGGCGAGCGAGCTCTTCACCCACGGCTTGCGGGTGAGGCCGCGGGCATTGGCGTTGCGCGCCAGCAGCGCCGCCGCGATCACGTTGCGCGGATTGCTGGTATTGGTGCAGCTGGTGATGGCGGCGATGATCACCGCGCCGTCGGGCATCCGGCCCGGCTGCTCGGTCCACTCGCCGGCAACGCCCCGCGCGGCGAGATCGGACGTCGGCAGGCGCTTGTGCGGATTCGATGGGCCGGCCATGTTGCGCACTACCGAGGACAGGTCGAACGTCAGCGTGCGCTCGTACTGCGCATGCTTCAGCGTGTCGGCCCACAGGCCGGCGGCCTTGGCGTAGGTCTCCACCAGCCCGACCTGCTCGTCGCTGCGGCCAGTGAGGCGCAAGTAGTCCAGCGTCTGGCCGTCGATGAAGAACATCGCCGCGGTGGCGCCGTATTCGGGCGCCATGTTGGAGATGGTGGCGCGATCGCCCAGGGTGAGGCTGGCCGCACCTTCGCCGCGGAACTCCAGGTACGCGCCAACCACCTTCTCCTTGCGCAGGAACTCCGTGAGCGCGAGCACGATGTCGGTGGCGGTGATGCCGGGCTGGCGCTTGCCGGTGAGCTCCACGCCGATGATGTCGGGCAGGCGCATCCACGAGGCGCGGCCTAGCATCACGCTCTCCGCCTCCAGCCCGCCCACGCCGACGGCGATCACGCCCAGCGCATCCACGTGCGGCGTATGGCTGTCGGTGCCCACGCAGGTATCCGGATAGGCGACGCCCTCCTGCACCTGGATCACCGGCGACATCTTCTCCAGGTTGATCTGGTGCATGATGCCGTTGCCCGGCGGGATCACGTCGACGTTCTCGAACGCCTGCTTGGTCCACTCGATGAAGTGGAAGCGATCCTCGTTGCGGCGATCCTCGATCGCGCGGTTCTTCGCGAACGCATCCGGGTCGAAACCACCACACTCCACCGCCAGCGAGTGGTCGACGATCAGCTGCACCGGCACCACCGGGTTTACCTTGGCCGGGTCGCCGCCGCGCTCGGCGATCGCGTCGCGCAGGCCGGCCAGATCCACCAATGCGGTCTGGCCGAGGATGTCGTGGCATACCACGCGCGCCGGGAACCAGGGGAAGTCGCGCTCTCGCCTGCGCTCGATCAGCTGCCTGAGCGACTCGGCGAGGATCGCCGGGTCGCAGCGGCGCACCAGGTTCTCGGCCAGCACCCGCGAGGTGTACGGCAGCGCGTCGTAGGCGCCGGGCTGGATCGCCTCCACCGCGGCGCGCGCATCGAAGTAGTCCAGCGAGGTGCCGGGAAGGGATTGGCGGTAGACGGTATTCATGAGTATCGGGAATCCTGGGGATCAACGCTTGGCCCGCATGCGCCCGCCGACGGCGGCTCGCTGGATTGCGCCACAGGCCGTGGGAAGCGAAGCATTCGGTATCCCCGTCATTGTAGCGGGCGAGAGCCTGTTCCTTAAGTATCGGCTTGACTGATATGCCCGGCACCATCGACCATGGTCGGACACTGACCCCAAAAGGGAGTAGTTCCGGCGACGCCGCGAGGCGCCGTCGTGCGGCGATCGTCAACACGAGCGACACCTCGCTCCGGGCGCCGCGGCGGCATCAGGCCGCGAACGAGACTTTTGCGGCGACGGCGGGTCGCGCGCATCCGCCGTTGCTGCATCTGGCTCGCCGCGCAAGGAACCGCAGCATGCTTTCCACCGACTTCCTCTCCGGCCTGCTCACCATCGTGCTGCTCGACCTGGTACTGGCCGGCGACAACGCCATCGTCATCGCGCTGGCCGCGCGCAACCTGCCGAAGTCGCTGCAGGTGAAAGCGGTGTTCTGGGGCAGCTTCGGCGCCGTGGCGGTGCGCGTGGTGCTGACGGCCGCGGTGGTCTGGCTACTCAAGCTGCCGGGGCTGATGCTGGCGGGCGGCCTGCTGCTGCTGCCGATCGCCTGGAAGCTGCTGAGGCAGGACGAGAAGCCCCATGAGGTCGCCGCAGCCGGCGGCTTCTGGCCCGCGCTGCGCACCATCATCGTGGCCGACGCGCTGATGGGCCTGGACAACGTGCTGGCCATCGCCGGCGCCTCGAAAGGACATTTCAGCCTGGTGGTGCTCGGCCTGCTGATCAGCGTGCCGCTGGTGGTGTGGGGGTCGACCCTGATCCTGAAGCTGATCGACCGTTTCCCCGTCATCGTCTACCTCGGCGCCGGCGCGATCGCCTACACCGCCGCGCGCATGATCGCGCACGACCATCTGGCTGCCGCCTGGTTCGAGGCGCACGCATGGACGGGCTATGCGCTGGATGTCGCGCTGGTCGCCCTGGTCTGCGGCGGCGGCTGGCTCGCGCGGCGGCGATCCGGCATAAGGCTCGGCGGCGCGTAGCGCAGAGGGAGCCGGCTGGCTCCCTCTGCGCAGGCGGTGGCGCGCTCAGCGCTTGTCGATCGGCACGTAGGCCTGGTCTTCCGGGCCGGTGTAGTTCGCGCTGGGGCGGATGATCTTGCCGTCCTGGCGCTGCTCGATCACGTGCGCGCTCCAGCCGGAGGTGCGCGCGATCACGAACAGCGGGGTGAACATCGCGGTGGGCACGCCCATCATGTGGTAGGCGCTGGCCGAGAACCAGTCGAGGTTGGGGAACATCTTCTTGACCTCGCCCATCACCTGCTCGATCCGCTCGGACACCTCGAACAGGGTCGGGTTGCCGCCTTCGGCGCAGAGCTTGCGCGAGATCTCCTTGATGATCTCGTTGCGCGGATCGGACACCGTGTACACCGGGTGGCCGAAGCCGATGATGATTTCCTTGCGCTCCACGCGGGTGCGGATGTCGGCCTCGGCGTCGTCGGCACCGCGGTAGCGCGCGATGATCTCCATCGCCACCTCGTTCGCGCCGCCATGCTTCGGGCCGCGCAGCGCGCCGATCGCGCCGGTGATCGACGAATACATGTCCGAGCCGGTGCCGGCGATCACGCGGGCGGTGAAGGTGGAGGCGTTGAACTCGTGCTCGGCGTACAGCACCAGCGACTTGTCCAGCGCCTGCGCGTGCAGTTCGCTGGGCGCCTTGCCGTGCAGCAGGTGCAGGAAATGCCCAGCGATCGAGGCGTCGTCGGTCTCGGTCTCGATGCGCTTGCCGTTGTGGCTGAAGTGATACCAGTACAGCAGCATCGAGCCGAAGCTGGCCATCAGCCGGTCGGCGATCTCGCGCGCACCCTCGACATGATGGTCGTCCTTCTCCGGCAGCACCGTGCCCAGCACCGAGCAGCCGGTGCGCATCACGTCCATCGGATGGGTGGCGGCCGGCAACAGTTCCAGCGCCGCCTTGACCGGTGCCGGCAGGCCGCGCAGGCGCTTGAGCCGGACGCGGTAATTGTTGAGTTCGGTCCAGGTCGGCAGCACGCCGTGCACCAGCAGGTAGGCCACTTCCTCGAAGCTACCGCGGGTGGCCAGGTCGTGGATGTCGTAGCCGCGGTAATGCAGGTCGTTGCCGCTGCGGCCGACCGTGCACAGCGCGGTGTTGCCGGCGGCCACGCCGGACAGCGCCACGGATTTCTTGGCCTTGGGAAGGGCTTGCTCGCTCATCGGATGTCTCCAGTGATGCAGTGAATGCCGAACGGTGGAACGATATGTCTCTGTAGGAGCGCACCCTGTGCGCGAGGGCCTTTCGCGAAAAGCATTCGCGCACAGGGTGCGCTCCTACATGACCGGTATCAGCCTTTGGGGGCGAACAGCGCGTCGAGCTTGTCCTCGTAGGCGTGGTAGCCCAGGTAGTCGTACAGCTCCTCGCGCGTCTGCAGGGTGTCGATGAGGTTCTTCTGCGTGCCTTCGCGGCGCACGGTCTGGTAGAAGTTCAGCGCCGCCTTGTTCATCGCGCGGTAGGCGCCGCAGCAGTACAGCGCGATGTCCACGTTGGCCGAACGCAGCTCGTCGGTGGTGAAGAACGGGGTGGAACCGAACTCGGTGAGGTTGGCCAGGATCGGCACCTTCACCGCGGCCTTGAACCTGCGGTAGTCGTCCAGCGTCCTCATCGCCTCGGGGAAGATCATGTCGGCGCCGGCCTCGACATAGGCCACCGCGCGCTCGATCGCCGCATCGATGCCCTCGACCGCTGCCGCGTCGGTGCGCGCCATGATCACGAAGCCGGGATCGGTGCGCGCGTCCACCGCCGCCTTCACGCGGTCGACCATCTCTTCCTTCGGCACCACTTCCTTGCCGGGGCGGTGGCCGCAGCGCTTCTGCCCGACCTGGTCCTCCATGTGCACGGCGGCCGCGCCGACGTTGACGAAGGAACGGATCGTGCGCGCGATGTTGAAAGCGCCGCCCCAGCCGGTATCGATGTCGACCAGCAGCGGCAGCTGGGTGGCGTCCACGATGCGACGCGCATCGGTAAGCACGTCTTCCATCGTGCTGATGCCCAGGTCGGGCATGCCCAGGGAATTGGCCGCGACGCCGCCGCCGGACAGATAGAGCGCCTTGTAGCCGACGCGCCTGGCCATCAGGCCGGCATAGGCGGTGATCGCACCCATCACCTGCAGCGGCTGTTCGGCGGCGACGGCCGCGCGGAAGCGCGCGCCGGGGGATGCTGACTGTGCCATGACACCTCCACGTGAAATCGGCATTTTAGCGCACTGCCGGCACAAAGCCGCGGCACCGGCACGGCGGCAGCGCGACATCCGCGGCGACGCGCAGGCACCGGCCGCGGATCGGCGTCCGCGCGGTCAGGCTTTTCCGGGCAGGCAGCATTTCATGGTGGCCTAATCGCCCTGGTCCGGACCGCGTTCCAGCGCGCGACGCACCTCGTCCAGCGCACCGGGATCGTCCAGCGTGGACAGGTCGCCGGGATCGCGCTGCTCCACCAAGGCCTGCAGCGAGCGGCGCAGCAGCTTGCCCGAGCGGGTCTTGGGCAGCGCGTTCACGACATAGACGCGTGCCGGCCGGGCCACCGCGCCGAGCTGGTCGGTGACGCACTGCTGCATGGCCCTGGCCACGTCGGCCGGCAACCCGGCCACGCCCTGCTTGAGCGTGGCGAACACCACCGGCACCTGGCCCTTGAGTTCGTCCTTCATGCCGATCACGGCGGCCTCGGCCACCGACGCGTGGGTGGCCACCGACTCCTCGATCTCGCGGGTGCCCAGGCGGTGGCCGGCCACGTTGATCACGTCGTCGGTGCGACCGAGGATGTTGGTGTAGCCGTCCGCGTCGCGGATCGCCCAGTCCAGCGAGCTGTACAGGAGTTCCCTGAAATGGCTGAAGTAGCTGTTGACGTAGCGCTCGTCGTCGCGCCACACGGTGGTGAGGCAGCCCGGCGGCAGCGGCGGCACGAACACCAGCACGCCCTTCTCGCCCGCCGCGGCCTCTTCGCCGGTGGTCTCGTTGATCACCTTCATCCTGTAGCCCGGCGCGGGCAGGCCCGGCGAACCCCACTTCACCGGCTTCAGATCCAGCCCCGGCATCAAGGTGATGGCCGGCCAGCCGGTTTCGGTCTGCCAGTAGTTGTCGATCGCCGGCACGCCGAGGCCGTCGGTGATCCAGTGCGCGGTCGGCTCGTCCAGCGGCTCGCCGGCCAGGAACAGCCACTTCAGGCTGGAGAGGTCCGCCTTTTTCAGCCACGCCGCGTCCTGCTTCTTCAGCACGCGGATGCCGGTGGGCGAGGAGAACATGGTGCGCACGCGGTACTTTTCGCACAACCGCCACCAGACCCCGGGGTCGGGCCGCGTGGGCAGGCCTTCGTACAGCAGCGAGGTGGCGCCGCCGATCAGCGGGCCGTAGACGTTGTAGGAATGCCCCACCGCCCAGCCCACGTCCGAGGTGGAGAACATCACCTGCCCCGGTGCGATGTCGAAGATGCTGCGGATCGACAGCGCCATCGCCACCGCGTAGCCGCCCACGTCGCGCTGGATGCCCTTCGGCTTGCCGGTGGTGCCGGAGGTATACAGCAGGTAGCTGGGCTCGTTCGATTCGAGCCACGTCACCGGCACCTCGTCGTTCATGTGCTCGGCGCGCAGGCGGGCATAGTCCACGTCGCGCCCTTCCACCCACCGCAGGTCGCGGTCCAGCCCGCGGCTGACGATCAGCACGTGCGGCGGCGGCGCCTTCGACTCGGCCAGGGCCGCGTCCACCAGCGGTTTGTACGGAATCACCTTGCCGCCGCGCATGCCGGCGTCGGCGCAGATCAGCAGCCTGGGTTCGGCGTCGTCGATGCGCAGCGCCAGGTTGTGCGCCGCGAAGCCGCCGAACACCACCGAATGGATCGCGCCGATGCGTGCGCAGGCAAGCATCGCGTACACCGCCTCGGCCATGTTGGGCATGTAGATGACCACGCGGTCGCCCTTGCCCACGTCCAGCGACTGGAGAATGCCGGCGAAGCGGTTCACCTCGCGGTAGAGCACGCGGTAGCTGATCTCCTGGGTGCTGCCGGTCTCGCTGGAGACCGCCACCAGCGCCAGCTGTTCGCCGCGCTCGGCGAGGTGGCGGTCGACCGCGTTGTAGCAGAGGTTGGTGGTGCCGCCGACGAACCAGCGGCGGAACGGCGGGTTGGACTGGTCGAGGATCTGCCGTGGCGGCGTGTGCCAGTGGATCAACCGCGCCTGCTCGCCCCAGAACTGCTCCGGCTCGTCGACCGACTGCCGGTAGAACTCTTCGTATCGCATGGCCCCTGCCCGTATAACCGCCGATGAGCCCAGCCTAGACCGATGCCGCGGCGTCGAACATCCGACTTTCGCCGTGGGCCCGCCGTCGTGGCCCGCCTTGCGGGCGATCGCCTCCCCCCGAAAGGCAAGAGCATTCGCGCACAAAGGCAAGAGCATTCGCGCACAGGGTGCGCTCCTACGGCAGGCAAGCCGTACCCGTAGGAACCCACCCTGTGGGCGATCGTCCCCCCACGAAAGGCAAGAGCATTCGCGCACAGGGTGCGCTCCTACGGCAGGCAAGCCGTACCCGTAGGA
>JAGWMU010000150.1 GCA_028873095.1 Pseudomonadota bacterium
GGGTGTATGTCGATGCACGACCAAATGATGACGCCGCCTTGCGGGCAAGCAGACCCGGCTCTTTGGGTTGTCCCGCCGCGGACGCCATGCGATAGCGTGCGGCGTGGCCAAGGAATCACCTTGGCCTGCGCCACGCACTGCCGCATGGCGTCCGCGGCGGGACAACGCGGACTATCGGGCACATGAATTCAGGCTCCAAGCAGTTGCGGCACATCCCGGTGATGCTGGGCGAAGCAGTGGAGGGACTCGCCGTGCACTCTGGCGGGCGTTATCTCGATGGAACATTCGGTCGCGGCGGTCACGCCCGCGCGGTGCTGTCGCGCCTCGGCCCCGATGGCCGGCTGCTGCTGATGGACCGCGATCCCGCGGCGATCGCCGCGGCGCAGGCCGAATTCGCCGGCGATCCGCGCGTGGCGATCCGCCATGCGAATTTCTCCAGCCTGGCCGAATGGGACGAGACCGCCGCCGGCCTCGATGGCGTGCTGCTGGACCTCGGCGTGTCGTCGCCGCAGCTGGACGAGGCCGCGCGCGGTTTCAGCTTCATGGCCGACGCGCCGCTGGACATGCGCATGGACCCCAGCCAGGGCGAGAGCGCGGCGGATTTCCTGGCGCAGGCCAGCGAGCGTGAGATCGCCGAGGTGCTGTGGCAGTACGGCGAAGAACGGCATGGCCGGCGGATCGCCCGCGCGATCGTCGCCGACCGCGCCGCCACGCCGTTCACCCGCACCGCCCAGCTGGCTGGCCTGATCGAGCGCGTGGTCGGTCGGCGCGAGCCGGGCAAGCATCCGGCCACGCGCAGCTTTCAGGCGCTGCGGATTCGGGTGAATGGCGAGCTGGACGCGCTGCAGCGGGGGCTGAATGCCGCGCTGGATCGACTCAAGGTCGGCGGCCGGCTGTCGGTGATCAGTTTCCATTCGCTGGAGGACCGCGCCGTAAAGCTGTTTGTCCGCGACCACTCCGGCCGCGCGAATAACCGCCGCCGCGGGCCGCCGGTGCCGGTCATGCCGGCACGGCTGGCGGCGATCGGCAAGGCGCAGTTTCCATCCGAGGCCGAGCTTGCGGCCAATCCGCGCGCGCGTTCGGCCGTGCTGCGCGTGGCGGAGAAATTGGCCGACGACGGCCTGTCCGGCGCCGGCCGGCGCGAGCAGGGGGGCGCATGAAGGCGATCGGCGCACTGTGTCTGTTGCTGCTGCTGGCCGCGGTGCTGGCCAGCGCGCTCGGCGTGGTGTGGACGCGCAACGAAAGCCGCGTCCTGTTCGTCCGGTTGACGGCCCTGCAAAACCAGCGCGACGCGTTGAACATCGAGTACGGCAAGCTCGAGCTGGAGCAGGCGACGTACGCCGAACCGCGCCGGATCGACGACGAGGCGCGGCAGAAACTGGGCATGCTCGATCCGCGCCCGCAAGACATCCGGTTGCTGCGCCGATGATCTGGCGCCGTCACATCGCGTCCGCGCAGCAAGGCCATCGCCGCGCCACCGGGCCCAGCGCGCGGCGGCGCATGGTGCTGGTGGTCGGCATGCTGGGACTGGCATCGATCGGGCTGATAGCGCGTGCGTTCGATCTGCAGGTCGTGCGCAAGCAGTTCTATCAACGCCAGGGCGATGCGCGTTTCCTGCGCGAAATGCCGATCCCGGTCTCGCGGGGAACCATCTTCGACCGCAATGGCGAGCCGCTGGCCGTATCGACGCCGGTGCTGTCGATCTGGGCCAATCCGTCCGAGGTGCTGGAGAACGAGGATCGCATCCCGCAGTTGGCAAAGGCGCTGGGCGTGGATGCCGGCGAGTTGAAGAACCGGCTGGCGCAGCGCTCGGATCGCGAGTTCGTCTACCTGCGCCGGCAGATGGCGCCGGAGGCGGCGCAGGCCGTGCTGGACCTGGGCATCCCCGGCATCAACGGACAGCGCGAGTTCCGCCGGTACTATCCCTCCGGCGAAGTGACCGCGCACGTGCTCGGCTTCACCAATATCGACGATCACGGCCAGGAAGGCCTCGAGCTGGCCTATGACGACTGGCTGTCCGGCAAGCCGGGAGCGAAGCGGGTCATCCGCGACCGCATGGGCCATGTGGTGGAGGACGTCGAGCAGGTGCGCGCGCCGAAACCGGGGCGCAACCTCACGCTGAGCATCGACCGGCGCATCCAGTTTCTCGCCTACAGCGAGTTGAAGAGCGCGCTGGAGAAGTTCCAGGCCGATTCCGGCTCCGTCGTGATCCTCGACGTGAAGACCGGCGAAGTGCTGGCGATGGTCAACCTGCCGACCTACAACCCGAACGCGGTCAGCGCCAGCAAGCCCGGCCAGCGGCGCAACCGGGCGATGACCGACGTGATCGAGCCGGGCTCGACCATCAAGCCGGTGCTGATGGCCGCGGCCTTGTCCAGCGGGCAGTACACGCCGACCAGCCCGCTGATCGACACCACCGGTGGCCACTGGTTCTTCCAGGGGCACGACATCCATGACACGCACAACTGGGGCGTCCTCACGCCCACCGGCGTCATCACCAAGTCCAGCAACGTCGGCGCCGCGCACATCGCGATGTCGCTCGACACCAGCCTGATGTACGACACCTACCGCGCGTTCGGCTTCGGCAACAGCACCAACAGCGGGTTTCCCGGCGAAGCCTCCGGCTACCTGAAGATCGGCCGCGACTGGCGCCCGCTGGAAAAGGCCATCATGGGCTACGGCTACGGCGTCAACGTGACGCCGCTGCAGCTGGCCAACGCCTACGCCACCATTGCCGACGGCGGCGTCATGCACGACCCCAGCTTCATCAAGGGCGACGACAACCCGGCCAAGCAGATCATCTCGCCGGGCATCGCCGCGGAGCTGATCCAGATGATGGAAACCGTCACCGGCCCGGGCAGCACCGCGCCGGAGGCGCGCATCGCCAACTACAGCGTGGCCGGCAAGACCGGCACCGCGCACAAGGCCAGTGCCGGCGGCTACGACAAGAACAACTACATCGCCGCCTTCGCGGGCATCGTGCCGGCCAGCAACCCGCGGCTGGTCGGCGTGGTCATCATCAACAATCCGAGCAAGGGCAGTTATTACGGCGGCGTGGTTTCCGGCCCGGTGTTCTCGATGGTGATGGGCGGCGCGCTGCGCCTGCTCGACGTGCCGCCGGACAACATCGGGCGCTGGTACGTGGGTGGTCCGCTGCAGGGCGCAGGCGGCCTGGCCGGGAGCAAGCCGCCGGCCGACGCCCCCATCGACGATGCCCCCATCGACGAGGGCATGCGATGAGCACCGGCCACCTCGATCAGCTGCTGCTGGGCATTGCCGACACGCAGGTTGCCGCCACGCCGGGCGCCGGCCGCATCGTGGTGTCCGGGCTTACCCTGGACTCGCGCCAGGTGCAGCGCGGCGACGCCTTCTTTGCGCTGCGCGGGATGCATGGCCACGGCATCGAATTTGCCGCGGGCGCGGTGCGGCGCGGTGCCCAGGTGGTGCTGGCCGAAGCGCCGGAGGTCGAAATGGCGCCGCTCGACGTGCCGCTGCTGTGGATCGACGGCCTGCACGATCGGGTCGGCGAAATCGCCGCGCGCTTCTACGATCGCCCGGCCGAAGCGCTGCGGATCGTCGGTATCACCGGCACCAACGGCAAGACCTCCTGCGTGCAGTTGCTGGCGCAGGCGTTGACCCATCTGGGGCATCGGGCGGCCACCATCGGCACGCTCGGCGCCGGTCTGCACGGCCAGCTGCGCGATGGCGATCGCACCACGCCCGATGCCGTCACGGTCCAGGCGCTGCTGGCGGATTTTCGCGATGCCGGCGCCAGCCATGTGGCGATGGAGGTGTCATCGCACGCGCTGGAACAGGGGCGGGTGGCCGCGGTGGATTTCGAGGTGGCGGCGTTCACCAATCTCACCCGCGACCACCTGGACTATCACGGCAGCATGGAAGCCTACGGCGGGGCCAAGGCGAAGCTGTTCGCCTGGCCCGGGCTGCAGGCTGCCGTCATCAATGTCGACGATGCGTTCGGCGCCAGCCTGGCGGCCAGGTTGCCGAGCGGCGTGCGCGCGTTGCGGGTCAGCATGGCCGACGCCGGTGCGGCGGAGATTGTCGCCGGCGGCATCGTCACCTCGGCCGAGGGGCTTCAATTCCAGCTGCGCACGCCATGGGGCACGCGCAGGCTGGGCAGTCATCTGCTGGGCCGTTTCAACGTGGCCAACCTGCTCACCGTGGCGGGCTGCCTGGGGGCGCTGGGCGAACCGTTCGAGCGCATCGTCGCCGCGCTGGAGAACCTGCGGCCGGTCAGCGGGCGCATGAGCCGGCTCGGCGGCGTGCATGGCCTGCCGCTGGTGGTGGTCGATTACGCGCATACGCCCGATGCGCTGGAGCAGGCGCTGACCGCGCTGCGCGCGCATTGCGCCGGCCGGCTGATTTGCGTGTTCGGCTGCGGTGGGGAGCGCGATGCCGGCAAGCGTCCGTTGATGGGAGCGATCGCGGCGCGCCTGGCGGATGTCGCGATCGTCACCGACGACAACCCGCGTGGCGAGGATGGCGATGCCATCGTGGCGCAGATCGTCGCCGGCATGGGTACGCCGCCGGCGGCGGTCGAACGCGATCGCGCGAAGGCGATCGGTCGCGCCTTGAGGCCCGCACAGGCCGGCGACGTCGTGCTGATCGCCGGCAAGGGCCACGAAACCTATCAGGATGGCGCCACCGGCAAGCGGCCGTTCGACGACCTGGCGGTGGCGCACGCGGCGCTCGAACGGATGGCCCGGGAGCCGCGCGCATGATGCGGCTGAGCACCATTGCGGTGTGGACCCATGGCCGCCTGCTGGGTGTCGACGCCGAGGCTGCCGGGGTCGCCATCGATACCCGCAGGCTGAAGCCGGGCGACCTGTTCGTCGCGATCAAGGGCGAGCGGGTGGACGGTCACGATTACCTGGAGCAGGCCGCTGTGCGCGGCGCGGTAGGCGCCCTGGTGACGCGCAGGATCGACAGCCCGTTGCCGCAGGTGCTGGTGAATGACGGCGCGCTGGCGCTGGGCGATCTGGCCAGCGCGGTGCGCGCGCAGCGCAACGTCCGCGTGATCGGCATCACCGGCTCCAACGGCAAGACCACGGTGAAGACGCTGACGGCGTCGATCCTGTCGAGGCAGGGCCGGACGCATGCCAGCAGCGGCAACCAGAACAACGAGCTGGGCATGCCGCTTGCCCTGCTGGGCATGCCGCAGGACACGGAATTCGCGGTGCTGGAGATGGGCGCGGGCAAGCCCGGCGACATCGCTTACCTCGCCGCCATCGCACGGCCCGACATCGGCCTCGTCACGCTCATCGCGCCGGCGCATCTCGAGCGCATGGGCAGCATCGAAGGCGTGGCGGAAACCAAGGGCGCGCTGTACCAGGCGCTGCCCGGCGAAGGCATCGCGATCATCAATGCCGACGACGGCTTCGCCCGTTTCTTCGACGGGCTGGCCGGCGCGCGCAAGGTCCTGCGCTTCGGGCTGGATCACCGCGCCGACATCGGCGCGGACATCCTCGAACTGCGCGTGGACGGCTCGCGCTTCGTGCTCAGCACGCCGATCGGCGACGCGGAAGTGTCGCTGCCGTTGCCGGGCCGTCACAACATCGCCAATGCGCTGGCCGCCGCGTCGATCGGCGTGGCGCTGGCGGTGCCGCTGGAGCGGATCGTCGCCGGCCTGGAGCAGGTACCGGGCGTGGCCGGCCGGCTCCGGCGCGCGGCGATGGCGGGCGGCTGGACGCTGATCGACGACAGCTACAACGCCAACCCCGGTTCGATGGCCGCGGCGATCGACACCTTGCTGCTGGCCCGGGGCGAGCGCTGGCTGGTGCTGGGCGACATGGCCGAGCTGGGCGGCGACGCGCGCGCGCTGCACGCGGACATCGGCCGGCGCGCGCGCGAACGCGGCGTCGACCGGCTGTTTGCGGTGGGGCCGCTCGGCGCCGCCACGGTCGAGGCGTTCGGCGCGCAGGGCAGGCACTTCACCGACAAGGCCGCCTTGATCGCCGCGCTGCAGGCGGATCTGCATGGCGGCGTCACCTGCCTGGTCAAGGGTTCGCGCTCGGCCGCGATGGAACAGGTGGTGGCCGCGCTCGGAAATCATCCATGCGGCAACGACCGGGACAACGAGGGGGCATCCGATGCTGCTTGAACTGGCGGACTGGATGGCGCGGCACTTCGCTGCGCTGCATCTGTTCCAGTACATCACGTTCCGCACGATCATGGCCGCGCTGACCGCGTTGGCGATGTCGCTGCTGTTCGGTCCGCCGATCATCAACAGGCTGGCCGCGATGAAGGCCGGCCAGGTGGTGCGCAGCGACGGGCCGCAGACCCATCTGGTCAAGGCCGGAACGCCGACCATGGGCGGCGTGATGATCCTGCTCGCGGTCATCATCGCCACCTTGCTGTGGGCGGACCTGCACAACCGCTACGTGTGGGTGGTGCTGGCGGTGCTGGTCGCGTTCGGCGTGATCGGCTTCTACGACGACTACAAGAAGCTGGTGCTGAAGGACAGCCGCGGACTGGCCTCGCGCTGGAAGTATTGCTGGCAGTCGCTGTTCGGCCTCGTCGCGGCGTGGTTCCTGTTCCATACCGCCACGCTGCCCGCGGAGACGGCGCTGTACGTGCCGCTGTTCAAGCAGGTGGCGCTGCCGCTGGGCGTGGGCTTCGTGCTGCTGGCCTACCTCATGATCGTCGGCTTCTCCAACGCGGTGAACCTCACCGACGGGCTGGACGGGCTGGCGATCATGCCGACCGTGCTGGTCTCAGGCGCGCTGGGCATCTTCGCGTACCTGGCCGGCAACAAGGTGTTCTCCGAGTACCTCGGGATTCCCTCGATTCCGGGCGCCGGCGAGCTGTCGATCTTCTGCGGCGCGCTGTCCGGCGCGGGACTCGGCTTCCTGTGGTTCAACACCTATCCGGCACAGGTGTTCATGGGCGATGTCGGTGCGCTGGCGATCGGCGCCGCGCTGGCGGCGATCGCGGTGATCGTGCGCCAGGAGATCGTGCTGATCGTGATGGGCGGCGTGTTCGTGATGGAGACGGTGTCGGTGATGCTGCAGGTGGCGAGCTTCAAGCTGACCGGCAAGCGCGTCGTCCGGATGGCGCCGATCCACCACCACTTCGAGCTGAAAGGCTGGCCCGAGCCACGGGTGATCGTGCGCTTCTGGATCATCAGCGTGGTGCTGGTGCT
>JAGWMU010000151.1 GCA_028873095.1 Pseudomonadota bacterium
TGGCGATTGTCTATACTGCACGGCCGTGCCGACGAGGCTTGCGCCATCCGGTGCGCCATGGGCGGCGCCCGACCCTGCGGAAACCCGATGACTTCTATCGCCCCATCCCGACCCGAGCTGGCGCTGCGCATCCGCGGCGTGTCCAAGGTCTACCGCCTGTGGAGCACGCCGGCCGCGCGCCTGTGGGTGCCGCTGCTGCAGCGCCTGCACGGCCTGCTGCGCCGGCCGCTGCCGCGGCTGGCGCATCGCCTGCAGGCGGTGGTCGACGCGCACCTGCACTATCACCACGCCCTGCACAACGTGGATTTCAGCCTGCATCGCGGCGACGCGCTGGGCATCATTGGCCTCAACGGCAGCGGCAAGAGCACGCTGCTGCAGATCATCGCCGGCGTGCTGCAGCCGAGCACCGGCACGGTGTCCGTGCACGGCCGCATCGCCGCGCTGCTGGAGCTGGGCTCGGGTTTCAACAAGGAGATGACCGGGCGCGAAAACGTGTTCATCAATGCCGCGGTGCTGGGCATGAGCCGCGCCGAGATCGCCGCGCGGATGGACGACATCGTCGCGTTCGCCGACATCGGCGAGTACGTCGACCAGCCGGTGAAGACCTACAGCTCCGGCATGATGATGCGGCTGGCGTTCGCGGTGCAGGTGCACGTGGACCCGGAGATCCTGATCGTCGACGAGGCGCTGTCGGTGGGCGACGCCCGCTTCCAGGCCAAGGCGATGGCGCGCATCGACGAGATCCTGCAGCGCGGCACCACGCTGCTGTTCGTCGGCCACGACCTGAACGCGGTCAAGTCGTTCTGCCGCCGCGCGATGCTGCTGGAGAAGGGCCGGGTGGTGCTGGAGGCGACGCCGGAGGAGGTCATCACCGAATACCTCTACCACATCCACACCGACACCCTGCGCCAGCGCCAGCGCGATACGGTGGCGGCCGCGCGGCGCCTGGCCCACGGTTTCGGCGACGGCGAAAGCGGCGTCGAGCACGCCCTGATCAACGAGGTGGACCAGCATGTGTCGGTGCGCTACGGCCAGCGCCTGCAGCTCGCGCTGACGGTGCGCGTGGCGGCCAGCGTGGCGGCGCCGCAGCTGATCCTCGACGTGATGGACGGCAAGGGCCTGCAGATCACCGGCCGCCGCATCGACCTGCCGGCGGCCGATGCGCAGGGGCGGGTGCGCCTGTCGGTGGCCTTCGACGCGACCCTGCAGAAGGGCGTGTACCGTTTCCGCATGCGCATGGTGGACTCGCCGACGCTGGAGCAGACCATCATGCTGTCGCGGCAGGAGGACTGGCTTTCGTTCGACATCGTGGACGACAGCCGGGCCCGCTTCACCGGCCTGTTCCCGTTGCCGATGACGGTCGAGATGCACTGAATGACGCCGCGCTGCCTGCTGCTCCGGCGCGATTACCGCGGCTATACCGGCGGTCACGGCAAGTTTCGCGACTACGTGGCGCATGTCGATGCGCATGCCCGCTGGGCGGCGCGGCTGTACCTGACGCCGGACTCGCGGCGCGACGCGGACAATCCGTTCCTGGACGTGCCCGGCCTGGTCGGGCAGTGGGAGCCGGAGCGCGCCGACGCGCTGCTGCTGGGCGGCATGGACTGGACCGCGCTGCCGGCGGACGCCGGGGCGCGCCTGCCGGTGATCAACCTGGTGCAGCACGTGCGGCATGCGGACGCGGGCTCGCCGCTGCGCGCGTTCCTGCGTCGGCGCGCGGTGCGCGTGTGCGTGAGTACCGCGGTGGCCGAGGCGATTCTCGCCACCGGCGAGGTGGATGGCCCGGTGCGGGTGATTCCGGCGGCGGTGGACACGCAGCGGCTGGCGGCGCTGGGGCGGACGACGCCGCGCACGGCGGTGTTCATCGACGCCGTGAAACAGCCGCAGCTGGGCGCGGCGGTGGCCGCGGCGCTGCGCGAGGCGGGCCTGCAGCCGCACCTGCACAGCCAGCGTGCGCCGCGCGCTGACTATCTCGCGGCGATGGCGACGGCAGCCGTGGTAGTGACCCTGCCCGAGCCGGCCGAGGGGTTCTACCTGCCCGGGCTGGAGGCGCTGGCGCTGGGCCGGGCGCTGGTGCAGTACGACTGCGGCGGCAGCCGCGATTACCTGCACGATGGCGCCAACGCGCTGGTGCCGCCGCCGCAGCCGGCCGCCATCGCGCGCGCCGCGCTGCAGCTGCATGCCGACGCCGCGCTGCGCGAGCGCCTGCAGGCGGCGGGGCAGGCGACCGCGCGGCGCTTCGACCTGGCCGCCGAGCGCGCCGGCGTACATGCGCTGCTGGACGAACTGGACGAGCTATGGCGCCGCTGAATCCCGCGGACATCGTGCTGACCGGCATCCCGCGCGGCGGCACCACCCTGGCCTGCCGCCTGCTGGGCGCGGCGGCCGATACGCTGGCCCTGTTCGAGCCGATGCCGGTGGCCGCCCTGCCGACCGATCCGGCCGCCGCCGCCGCCGCGGTGGCGGGCTATTTCGACGCGGTGCGCGCGCGCGCGCTGCGCGAGGGCCGGGTGCCCAGCAAGCACCGCGGCGGGCGCGTGCCGGACAACCCCTACGGCGAGCGCGCGGACGACGGCCAGCCGCGGCCCTGGCTGGTGCAGGAGGGCGACATCGCGGTGGACAAGCCGCTGTCGACGGGGTTCCGGCTGGTGATCAAGCACAACGCCGCCTTCACCGCCCTGCTGCCGCAGCTGGGCGAACGCTTTGCGCTGGTCGGCATCGTGCGCAATCCGCTGGCGGTGCTGGCGTCCTGGCATTCGGTGGACCTGCCGGTGTCGCACGGGCGGCTGCCCGCCGGCGAGCGGTTGGATCCGCAACTGGCGCGGGCGCTGGCGGCGCAGCCGGAGCTGCTGCTGCGGCAGATCCTGATCCTGGACTGGTTCTTCGCGCGCCTGCAGCGCTGGGTGCCGCCGTCGTGCCTGCTGCGCTACGAGGACGTGGTGGCCAGCGGCGGCGCGTGTCTGCTGCGCGCGGTCGGCGCCCCGTTGCCGGAAGGCGCCGCGGTGCCCCTGCACAGCCGCAATGCGAGTGCGCAATACGAGGCCGCCGATGTCCGCGCACTGGCGCAGGCGCTGCACGAGCATGCTGGCGCCAGCCTGCGGCTTTACGCGGCGGCGGAGATCGACGCGCTGGCGACCCGCCTGATCGAAGCGCCCGGGAGCCCGTCGTGACCGAGCCGACCCTGCCACGCGTGCGGTTCCTGATCGGCGGCGTGCAGAAGGGCGGCACCACCGCGCTGGCGCATTGCCTGGCGCAGCATCCGGGCGTGCTGCTGCCCGCGCGCAAGGAGGCGCACGTGTTCGACGCGCCGGATTTCGACGAGGGCTGGAGCGGCGCCGAGATCGACCGGCGCTACGCGGCGCACTTCGCCGACGCCGGCGCCGGCCGCCTGTGCGGCGACGCCACGCCGATCTACTGCCTGCACGAGCGTTTCATCGAGCGCATCGCCCGCTACAACCCGCGGATGCGCTGGCTGCTGCTGCTGCGCGATCCGGTCGAACGGGCGATCTCGCAGTACCACATGGAGCGCGCGCGCGGCGACGAGCGCTGGCCGCTGCTGCCGGCGCTGCTGCTGGAGCGCTGGCGCCTGCGCGGCCATCGCGACGATTTCGCGGCCGGCTCGCCGCTGCGCCACCACGCCTACCGGCTGCGCGGCGATTACGCCCGCCAGCTCGATGCGCTGTATCGCCACTTCCCGCGCGGGCAGGTGCTGGTGCTGCGCAGCGACGCGTTCCGCCGCCAGCCGGGCGAGACGATGGCGCGCGTGTACGCCCATCTGGACCTGGCCGGGCCGGTGCGGCTGCCGGACCGGACCGAGATGTTTGCGGGCGACTACGCGCCGCCGTCGCGCGGCAGCCCGACCATGGCCGTGGCCCGCTGGCTGCTGCGCGGCGAACGGCGCCGCCTGCGCCGCCAGCATGGCATCGCGTTCGATTGAATCGAATCGGCGTATCGACGGCGGGGCGCTCGGCGGCATGTCCCAAGATTGTGCGCTGCTTGTATGCTGGGCGGCGGGAAACGCAATGCTCTCAACTTAACGGATCTCAAAGCTCGTCATTCCGGCGAACGCCGGAATCCAGTGCCTTCGAATCGTGATGAAAGACGCTGGATCCCGGCTTTCGCCGGGATGACGACATCACTATTTTCGCTAAGTTGAGAGCATTGGCGGGAAACGGGTGTCGAACACCGACAAGCCTCTGCGAGAGGCCAGTGGCCATGCAAGAACGTCACGCATCACCATCATGGTGATGCGATCGAATCAGATCGACAGGATGCCGGAACCGTGAATGCTGAGACAAACGACATTACCTCACCGGGATCGAGAATGCTTTTTCCTGCAGCGAGGAGGTGGATCGATTCGATCATGCGGGGCGTCACCGTCGAGGATGCCCTGGCGCGACGGGTCGATAATTTCCTGGCGTTGAGAATCGTCGCTGCATCCATGGTCATTTACGGACACGCGTCGACTATCGCGCCGGCGGTGAAAGGTCCGGATATCTTCGTGCGTTCGGGTTGGGGTATTTACAGTGGCGATATTGCCGTCGATATCTTTTTCCTGATCAGCGGCTTTCTGGTTACCGGAAGCTATATACGCCAGAAGAACCTGTACGCGTTCGCAAAGGCGCGCTTCTTGCGGGTGTATCCGGCGTATGTGCTGAACGTGGTGGGTTTGGCATTGGTCTACGGCTTGCTGTTCACCAGCTTGCCCAAGGCGGCTTATCTGCAGCAGGCCGATGTCTGGAATTACATCACCACCAACCTGAAGATGTCGTCCAGCATGGCTTGGAGCCTGCCCGGTGTGTTCGAACACGGTATCCGGACCTCGACCATCAACGGGTCGCAGTGGACGTTGCCGGCCGAAGTAAGGATGTACGTACTGCTTGGCGTGATGGCGACACTGGGTTTGCTCACCTCGGCGAGGGTGACCACGGCGGTGCTGGGAGCATTGCTTGTCCTGGGTGTGCTGCGGCCGGAGCTTTTTCCATTGCATCAAGATTGGTTTCGTCTGGCGGCGTATTTCTCCGTGGGCGTACTCGTCTACATGCACCGCTCGCGCTTGCATGTGAGACTGGAGTGGATCGTGGCGCTGGTGTTGCTGGCCATCCTGACCCGGCACCTTGCGATCTATCCGATGGCCTTCGCCCTGGCGCTGGGCGGGGTGGTGCTTGGTCTGGCGTATCTGACGCCACCCCTGCGCTGGTTGGCCCGCTTCGGCGACCCTTCGTATGGGGTCTATCTCTGGGGCTGGCCATGCCAGCAGGCAGTGGCGCACCTGCTGCCAGGAGCAGGCGTTGTCTTGCATGTTTCCCTCGCGCTGGCCATCGCACTCGGACTTGGCTACGCATCGTGGACCGTGCTGGAGAAGCAGGCATTGCGCTGGAAGTAGGCCTGTGCCGATGCGGGTCTGATCTCTTTCTTCCGCAAATTCATTTGTGCAAATGGATCTTGATGAAGATTCAGCGACCTGCATGCAGGATGGCGCAGTTGGCGAGTTCAGCGGCTACGGCGCGGATCGGGTGACGCGCTATTCACGATCACGTGGAACCTGGTCGCGCGCCCAAGCATTCAGTCACGTGCATGTGGCGTACGGCCAGGACCTTGCCGGTTGCTCCATCGAGCATTCGTAGCGTTGTATTTCCTTCGATCCAGTTTCCTGTCGCGGCGTGCCCCTGCGAGCCGCCATAGAACCATTTTTTGGGTGGTGTCTTGTCGTCATTGACCCAGATGGCCACAGTGCGGACGCCGGCGGCCCGTGCGTTCCAGGTTACTCCCGCCTGCATTCTAAGATCGGGATGGTCACAACGCCGGATTGAGACCGGCGATATGTTGAAAATCACGCCGGCGATGGCGTAACCGTCACCGTGACTGTCGAGCAGCCCGGCTCCTGGTATCCGGCTCGGTTCGCCATGTTCGGCGAATGTGCGTGAGCAACCGGCAGCGGATAGTGAAAACGAAGCCAGCGCAATTGCAAGAAAGCGCGATGCGTTTGTCATTGGGGGGCAATCAGCGGGTGAATGGGTTGAGTCGGTTGGTTGGAAATGTCGTAGTTCAACCATGACAGGAGCAGCTGAGTGCCGAGGATCAGAGGCAAGGCTGCTGCCATGACGACACCGGATGCCGCAGGTACAGAGCTGTGGCTGGCATGAATCCAGTGTGCCGTACCGTAGCTGAGACCAAACAGGATCATGGGTAGAGAAATCATCAGTTCAAGCGACGCCAGTGAAAAATTTCGCACGTAATAGGTGTAGACGAGCCGCTTGAAAAAATTGCGGAAATTGCCTTTGAAAAAGGGGGCCAGCATGTTGATTGGACTGAGGCTGGAAGGTGCGCCCTCGTACACGGCGTGCATCGGCATTTCGGCGACAACCGCACGCAATTGATTCAGGTTGTATAGCACGTCGGATTCGAAGAAATAGCGCTTGGCAAGTGCGTCCAGCTCCATTTCCGCGAGCACGTCGCGCTGTATGGCGGTGAAGCCATTGGTAGGGTCGAACAGTTGCCAATAGCCACTCGACAATTTTGTGAGAAAGGACAGGGCGGCATTGCCGAGCAGCCGTGCCATCGGCATCCCGCTGACATCACGAAGGCGATGGAAACGGTTGCCCTTCACGTAATCAGCGCGCCCCAGCAGGATCAGCCTCGACAGATTCGGGATGAGTGCCGGGTCCATCTGGCCGTCACCATCGAGTTTGACGACGATTTTTGCTTTGGTGCCCAAGGCTGCCTTGTAGCCGGTGACGGTTGCGCCGCCCACGCCTTGGTTTGATGCGTGCTGGATCACTTGCACACGCGGGTCATTGCATTCGGCCTTGACCAATCTTCCGGTTTCCACCGGACAGGCATCGTCCACGATGAAGATCCAGCCCACCTCCGGACCGATCCTGGCAATGACTTCGAGTACCAGTCGGCCGACCCGGTAACAGGGGATGACGACCGCAATCAAGGGGACTTCCGATTTCTCCGCGTCGCTCATTTGTAGATCCAGAACTTTGACAGGAAAAAGGATATGGAAGCGAGGAATATTTCGATGACTGGCTTTGCCATCCAGATCAACTGCAGCCTCAGGTGTCCACGCAGGAGATAAAGCAGCGACGTGCTGACCAGTGTCAATGCGACCCAGCTGGCTATGAATC
>JAGWMU010000152.1 GCA_028873095.1 Pseudomonadota bacterium
GGCGCAGCGGCATCCCGCTGGTCGACGCGGGCATGCGCGAGCTGTGGCACACCGGCTGGATGCACAACCGGGTGCGCATGGTGGCCGCCAGCCTGCTGACCAAGAACCTGCGCCAGCACTGGCTGACTGGCGCACGCTGGTTCTGGGACACGCTGGTGGATGCGGACCTGGCCAGCAACACGCTGGGCTGGCAGTGGGTGGCCGGATGCGGCGCGGACGCGGCGCCGTATTTCCGCGTGTTCAACCCGGTCGCGCAGGCGCACAAGTTCGATCCGCAGGGCGTGTATCTGCGCCGCTGGCTGCCTGAGCTGGCCCATGCGCCGCTGCCTCTGCTGCACGAGCCGTGGAAGGATCCCGCGCTGCTGCGGCACAGCGGCTATCCGGCGCCGCTGGTCGATCCGGGCCAGTCGCGCCTGCAGGCGCTGGCGGCGTACCGGGACCTGCGCCGCGATTGAGCCGCGGACGGACGCCGCTGCCTGCGCTCCGCTAGCCGCCGTCTCCGGCGGGCGCGGACCCGACCGCGGGAACGTCGCGCCGGAGCAACCAGGCCAGCATCGGCGGGGTGACCATCGCGGTGAGCAGCGACATCGCCACGATCACGGCGTAGATGCGCTCGTTGAACACCCCGGCCGCCAGGCCGAGGCTGGCAATCACCACGCCCACTTCGCCGCGCGGCACCATGCCGAAGCCGACGATGGCGGCGCTGCGCCGGCCCAGCGACAGCGCGCCGAGAAAGCCGCCGGCCAGCTTGGAGGCGATGGCGATCGCGGCAACGATCGCCAGCATCGCCAGCGCGTCGAGGTGGGCCAGCTCGCCGAGGTTCACCTTGGCGCCGGTCACCACGAAGAAGAACGGCGTGATGAACGCGAGCAGCGGCATCGTCTGGTGCTCCAGCCGGTCGCGCTGGCGGGTTTCCGAGGCGATCGTGCCGGCCAGGAACGCGCCGATGACCGCGGCCAGGCCGAAGCGGGTGGACAGCCAGGCCAGGCCGAGGCAGATCGCCAGCACCAGGCTCAGTGCCGAATGCGGGCTGGCCGGCGCCTCCAGCCAGCCGGAGCCGCGGCGCATCGCCCGGGTGCCGCCCCAGCCGATGACCGCGACGAAGCCGATTGCGCCGGCCAGCGTCAGCAGCAGCGAGCGCAGGTCCGGCGTGCCGCCGCCCTGCAACGAGGAGACCACGCCCAGCAGCAGCATCGCGAGAATGTCGTCGATCACGGCGGCGCCCAGGATCACCCGGCTCTCGGTCCGCTGCAGCACGCCCAGCTCCTGCAGCACGCGCGCCGTGATGCCGGCCGAGGTGGCGACGAACGCGGCGGCGACGAACAGCGACTTGACCCACGCGAAGCCTTCGCCATGCGCCCACAGCGCGCCCGCGGCAAATGGCAGCGCGACGCCGAGCACGCCGACCAGGAAGGCGTTCCTGCCGACCTTCTTCAGGTCGTCCAGGCGTGTTTCCAGGCCGACCGAAAACAGCAGCAGCATCACGCCGATCTCGGCCAGCACGTCCAGCGGCGTGCCTGGCAGGATCTGCGCGGGAGTGATCCAGCCCAGCAGCGAAGGACCGACCACGCCGCCGGCGGCGATCTCGCCGACCACGCCGGGAAGTTTCAGGCGCTGGGCGATCTCGGCGCCGATCTGCGCGGCGACGAAGATGATGAACAGGGTCGGCAGGATGTCGGCAGCGTGGTGCATGGCGTCGAGGTTCCGCCCTCCCGGGTGATCGCCGGATGCTACCGCACGCGGGCCGGGGGCGTGGCCGCTCAGCCGGCGAACAGTCCCGCGTTCAGCCACAGGTGCAGCGCGATGCTGGCGACGTAGCCCAGGCCGATCGCCCAGCTCCAGCGCAGGTGGCGCATGAAGGTGTACTGCCCGCGCGAAGCGCCCATCAGCGCCACGCCGGCGGCGGAGCCGACCGACAGCAGGCTGCCGCCGACGCCGGCGGTCAGGGTGATCAGCAGCCACTGCCCCTGGTCCATCGGCGGGTTCATCCTGATCACCGCGAACATGATCGGGATGTTGTCGACCACCGCCGACAGCAGCCCCATCGCCGCGTTGGCCACGGTGGGCCCGAGGCTGCCGTACAGCTCGTGCGAGGCCAGCTCCAGATAGCCGATCGCGGCCAGGCCGCCGACGCAGGCGAACACCCCGTAGAAGAACAGCAGCGTGTCCCACTCGGCGTTGGCGATGAGCTGGAAGATCGAGTAGCCCTGCGGTTCGATGCCCTGCGCCAGCGCGTAGCGGCGCTGGCGGTGGTCGATGCGGGTGGCCACCAGGTTCAGCAGCGCCAGGCCGGTCAGCATGCCGTACACCGCCGGCATGCCCAGCAGCTGGTGGCCGGCCACGGTGATCGAGATGGTCAGCGCAAAGGTCAGGCAGATGGCGATGCCGCCGGGCTTGACGCGGCTGTCGTTCGCCGCGCGCTCCGGCTTGCCGGCGGGCAACGCGAAGAACATCAGGACGGCGGGCACCAGCCAGTTGACCAGGGCGGGCAGGAAGATCCGGAAAAACTCGAAGAATTCCGCCTTCTGCGCCTGCCACACCATCAGCGTGGTGATGTCGCCGAACGCGCTCCAGGCGCCGCCGGCATTGGCCGCCACCACCAGGTTGATCAGCGCCAGCGCGATGAAGCGCGCATTGCCGGCGCCGACCGCCAGGATCACCGCCGACATCACCAGCGCGGTGGTCAGGTTGTCCAGCATCGGGGACAGCAGGAACGCCAGCAGTCCGGTGATCCAGAACAGGCTGCGGTAGCCGTAGCCGCGCCGGACGAGCTGCCCGCGCAAGGCCTCGAACACGCCGCGCTCGCCCATGGCGGTGACGTAGGTCATCGCCACCACCAGGAAGAAGAAGATCTCCGCGTATTCCAGGAACATCGCCTCGAAGGCCTGCCGGGTCTGCGCGGCCAGGCCGGCCGAGCTGCCGGTGTGCCAGGCGATCAGGCCCCAGATCAGCGCCGCCGCCAGCACCACCGGCTTGGACTTGGCGACGTTGATGCGTTCTTCCAGGATCACCGCCACGTAGGCCAGCACGAACAGCGCCAGCGCGATCCAGCCGACCGGGTGCCGGCTCAGGTGGAAGTTCACGTCGGCGCCGGGTTCGGCCGCGGATACGGGCACGCTGGCGAGCAGTGCGACCAGGGCGGTCAGCCATCGCATGGAAAATCCTCCGGACGAAATCCGTTGCGTCGATCGCGGCAGAGCGTATCAGTTACCCCTGCAGGCCCGGACGCCTGCCCGCCGCCCGCTCATGGCGTGCTTTGCTGCAGCACGCCGGCGTGGCGTGCGGGATGGTCCGGTCGCAGCCGCAGGAAAATCAGCGCGGCCGCCAGCGTGACCAGGGCCAGCAACAGCACGGCGCCATGGAAGGCGCCGACATAGGCGGCCGACACCTGCGCATGGCGGCCCAGGAACAGCTCCATCAGGATAGTGGCCAGCGCGATGCCGAAGCTCATCGACAGGTACTGGGCGGTCGATGCCATCGAGGAGGCCATCGAGGCATGCCGGACGTCGAGGTCGATGTAGATCAGCGTGTTCATCGCGGTGTATTGCAGCCCCATGAAGCCGCCGTAGATGAAGGTTATCGCGCTGATCAGCCATACCGGCGTGGTGCCGTCCAGCAAGGCGAACGACGCCAGCAGGCAGGCCACGACGATGGTGTTGCCCAGCAGCATGCGCCGGTAGCCCAGCCGGCTCAGCAGCGGGTGGATCAGCCACTTGGCGCCGATCGAGCCCAGCGCCTGCGGCACCATCATCAGGCCCGCCATCAGCGGCGACCAGCCGCAGCCCACCTGCAGGAACAGCACCAGCAGCAGGAACATGCCGGAGACGCCGAGCCGGGTGAACAGGTTGCCGGCCAGGGACACCCGCACGCTGCGCACGCGCAGCAGGGCGAGGTCCGCCACCGGATACGCGGTGCGCCGGCTGTGCCAGACGTAAAGCGTGCCGAACAGCAGCGCCAGCGCGCCGCAGCCGGCCATGCCGAGCGCATCACCGACCGCGTCGACGCTCATTTCCGCGACGGCCAGCAGCAGCGCCGAAGCGGCGGCAAACAGCACGAAGCCGGGCAGGTCGAAACGGTTCGGCCGGGCGAGCCGGTAGTCCGGCATGTCGCGCCGGTTCATCCACAGTCCGATCACGCCCACCGGCACGTTGATCAGGAAAATCAGCCGCCAGCTGGTGAACTCCACCAGCACGCCGCCCAGCAACGGCCCCAGCACCGAGCCGAGCAGGCCGAACGTGGCCACCGTGCTCATCGCCTGCACGAACTCGCGCTTGTCGATGCTGCGTGCCAGCACGTAGCGGCCCACCGGCATCAGCGCGGCGCCGCCGACGCCCTGCAGCACGCGGGCCGCGACCAGCTGCGGCAGGGTCTGGGCCAGGCCGCACAGCAGCGATCCGAGGCCGAACACCGCGATCGCGATGCCGAACACCCGGCGCGTGCCGAAGCGGTCGCACAGCCACGGGCTGGCCGGGATCAGGATCGCCAGGGTCAGCACGTAACTGGTCAGTGCCGTGCGCATGCCCAGCGGCGTCACGCCCAGCGCAGCGGCCACCGCGGGCACCGCGGTGTTGACGATGGTCGAATCGAGCGCCTGCATGAAGAACGAGGCGGCGACCAGCCAGATCAGGCCACGGAAAAGATGGCGCGAAGACACGGCGGCATGGGTCGCCGGCAGGGTATCGGGAGCGGGCAGGGGAGGGGCGGATGCGTCGGCAGGCATGACCGCGCCATGGTAGCTGCTGTGACAGCTTTTATTTCGGCCGGGCGGCCGGGAAGTCAGTCGCGTTTCAGCTTCCTGGGGAACGTCTGAACAAACGGCTGCTCGTCATTCCGGCTTGACCCGTCGCGCGGCTGTCGATGGCCGCCCAGGCTCCTAAGGCCGGAAGTGATGCACGTAGCCGATGCTGAAACCGCCCGGCAGCCACCCCACCAGCAGCGACGAAGGGCGATGCGCGGTCCACAGCCCCACGCCGGTGCCGAGCGCCGCGCCGACCAGCACGTCGCTCTGCCAGTGGCCGTGGGTCTTCATGCGGGCCACCGCGTCGTAGGCCGGCAGCAGCGCCAGCGCGTACACGGCCGGGTGCTCGCTGCCGTAGTTGACCATGAACGGGGTGACCGCCGCCGAGATCGCCGCGACCTCGCCGCTGGGGAAACTCTGCGCGTGGGTGCCCTGGAAGAAACGGTTCGGGTCGGACGTCTGCGATGGCCGTTCGCGCTGGAACGTGAATTTCATCGCCTGGGCGCCGATGCCCGAGATCAGCATCGCATCGGCCGAACGCCAGAACGTGTCGCCGAGCTTGTTGCCGTCGCCGAACGCCAGCGCGCCGGCGCCCACGGTGAGGATCGTGCCGTACATCAGGGCCGTCTGGTCGCTGCGCTTCCAGATGCCGCTGTTGTCGTAGTGCAGGCGGTGATCGATGCCGAACGGACCGCCGCCGGCGTAGGCGTTGCCGCAGAAGCTGCAGGCAACCAGGAATGCGACCAGACGTGATGCACGCATGGGCTCCTCCCGCAGCGACATGGGCAGCGCTGCTACCTCCCCAGCCTAGCGCCGCGATCTTTCGCTACGCTTACTTTTGATCGCTGCGATGGCGCCGTTGCGGCAGTCGAATCGTTAAACTCGGCGGATGAGGATGACCGCATGAACCCCGCCGCCGTTTCCGCCGAACTGAGGGCGCGCGCCGCCGACCTGCGCGAGCGGATCGAGCAGGCCAACTACCGCTACCACGTGCTCGACGACCCGGACATCACCGACGCCGAATACGACCGGCTGATGCGCGAGCTGGAGGCGCTGGAGGCCGGGCATCCGGCGCTGGCCGACGCCGGTTCCCCGACCCGCCGCGTGGGCGCGCGCGCGGTCGGCGGCTTCGCCGAAGTCCGTCATGCGCTGCCGATGCTGTCGCTGGGCAACGCCTTCGAGCAGGCCGGCGCGAGCGACCGCGAGCGCTACCGCGAGGTGGCCGAGTTCGAGCGCCGCATCGAACAGACGCTGGACCGGCACGACCCGCTCTTTTCGGTGGAGCCGAAGCTGGACGGCCTGGCGATCAGCCTGCGCTACGAACACGGCGTGTTCGTGCAGGGCGCCACCCGCGGCGACGGCGAGACCGGCGAGGACGTCACGGCCAACCTGCGCACGGTGCGCGCGATCCCGTTGAAGCTGCGCGGCAGCGCCTGGCCCGAGGTGCTGGAGGTGCGCGGCGAGGTGATCATGCTGCGCAAGGATTTCGAGGCGTTCAACGCCTGGGCCCGTGCCCACGAGGAGAAGCCGCTGGCCAATCCGCGCAATGGCGCGGCCGGCTCGCTGCGCCAGCTCGACCCGGCGATCACCGCGAAACGGCGGTTGAGTTTCTTCGCCTATGCGGTCGGCGTGGTCGAGGGCGGCGAGCTGCCGCCGACGCATTCGCAGACCTTGCGGCAACTGCGCGAGTGGGGGTTGCCGGTCTCCGGCGAGGTGGATGTCGCGCGCGGCTTCGACGGCCTGGTCGCCTACTACCGGCGCATCGGCGCGAAGCGCGACGGCCTGCCGTACGACATCGACGGGGTGGTCTACAAGCTGGACGACTACGCCGGCCAGCGCGCGATGGGCTTCGTCTCGCGCGCGCCGCGCTGGGCCATCGCGCACAAGTTCCCGGCGCAGGAGCAGACCACCACGGTCGAGGCGATCGAGATCCAGATCGGCCGCACCGGCGCGGCGACGCCGGTGGCGCGGCTGGCCCCGGTGCAGGTGGCCGGCGTCACCGTCACCAACGCCACGCTGCACAACGCCGACCAGATCGCGCGGCTGGACGTGCGCATCGGCGACACGGTGATCGTTCGGCGCGCCGGCGACGTGATTCCGGAGGTGGTGCGGGTGGTCGCGGATCGGCGCCCCGCAGGCACGGTGCCGTGGCGGATGCCGACGCATTGTCCGGTGTGCAACTCGGCCCTGTTGCGCGAAGAGGGTGCGGCGGCGTGGCGCTGTTCCGGCGGCCTGATCTGCGCGGCCCAGCGCAAGGAGGCGTTGAGCCATTTCGCCTCGCGCCGCGCCATGGACATCGAGGGGCTGGGCGAGCGGTTCGCCGAAGCCCTGGTCGAGTTCGACATGGTCAGGAC
>JAGWMU010000007.1 GCA_028873095.1 Pseudomonadota bacterium
GGCATCTACTTCCCGAAGTTCGTGGGCACCATCTACGAGGTGCATTCGGCGCCGCTGTCGTATATCGAGATCGTGATGGGCTACGTCGGCGCGGCGGCGTCCAAGTCGGTGCTGGTCGGGCTGATCATCCTGGCGACCGCGCGGCTGTTCGTCGACTATCGCATCGCCCATCCGCTGTGGATGCTGGCGTTCCTGCTGATGACCTCGGTCACCTTCAGCCTGTTCGGTTTCATCATCGGGATATGGGCGGACAATTTCGAGAAACTGCAGGTGATCCCGCTGCTGGTGATCACGCCGCTGACCTTCCTCGGCGGCAGCTTCTATTCGATCCACATGCTGCCGCCGCTGTGGCAGAAGGTGACGCTGTTCAATCCGGTGGTGTACCTGATCAGCGGTTTTCGCTGGAGTTTCTACGGCCTGGCGGACGTGGGCGTGGGCATCAGCCTGGCCGCGACGCTCGGCTTCCTGGCGGCCTGCCTGGCGGTGGTGTGGTGGATCTTCCGCACCGGCTGGCGGCTGAAGGCATAAGGCGGCGCACGAGGGCCGAAACAGGGGCAATGCTCTCAACTTGGCGAAAATGGCGATGTCGTCATCCCGGCGAAAGCCGGGATCCAGCGTCTTTCATCACGTTTCGAAGGCACTGGATTCCGGCTTTCGCCGGAATGACGAGCTTTGAGATCCGTTAAGTCGAGAGCATTGGGGGCTTCGTGTCGGGGTTTTCTTAAATCCATGTCAACGCATAATGAAAAAATAATGGTATCGGACAGCGATGCATGAAAATGCAGCGCGTAAACCATTTAACATTATTCATGTGACGAACGATAGATTAAACGTGATGATTTGTTATTGCATTCATTCCTTGGAAATCCGTCTTTATCGTTGATAAAATGTGCGGCGGTCACGGCCGGATTCCCCATCTCTCGCGCCTCCCGAGTCTCGCACCTCCCGAGCTTGAGCTTTGCCGGCCGCCAGGCCGCAACCGTTCAGTCGGAGGAAATGTCCATGGCACAGCAAACACAAAATACACACGCAAAGACCAGCAAGTTCACCGAGGTGTCCTGGGAATCCATCCAGGAACCCGGGTGCTACGTGGATGCCTCGGTAGGCGATCTGTACCGGATCCCGCAGGAAGCCCTGTTGTCCGGCTCGTCGCCGATCATCCACAAGGTGAGCGCCAATCAGAGCCGCTTCGTGCAGTTGAGCAACGATCCGACGCTGACGACCTTCCAGGCCAGGATGCTGGCCGCGGATCTCGACATCAGGCCGAACTTCTGACGTCGCCAGCCGCGCTGCGCGAGGATCCTCGATCGGTTGTCCCGTCTTCCGCCGAGGCCCCATCGAGGGCGTGATACCACATCAAGCAGGTTGAAAAAGAGGGTGGTCCTGTCGGCTCGCCCTCTTTTTCGTGCCGCGCCGTCCGCTCATGCGCGCCGGTTCCGGGGGCATTCGACGAAGGCCGGCGGAAGCCGCGGCCGCTGGACGCATCGGCGCCCGGATCAGCGGGACGATGCCGCGCTCCTGGCCACCGCCGCGGCCTCCATCTGCGCCTCCAGCCATGCCACGGACGTCGTGTCCGCGGCGACTTCGGGCGCGGGCGCCTCCTTGCCGACCCGCACCGCCTGCCGTGCGCGCTCTTCCACCAGCTGCGCGCTGGCGTAATCGAGCATGCGGCGAACCACGAAAGACAGCTTCGTCGCCGAGGAGTCGCAGCCCAGGCGCCGGGCCATGGCGGCGATGGCCTGCTTCTGCTGCGGACTGTGCGGCTGCCCGGCAGAACATGCCGCCAGGATGGCGGGATCGTCCAGCGGCACCGCCATGCCATCGTTAAGGCCGACGGCCAGGGTCGCCGGCGTGGCCGGCTGGCTGATGTCGCCGAGGTAGATGATGGATCGGACGCCGACTGCGACTTCCATCACTTCATCGGGCGCTTCGATGATCTTGATCATGAGGGCTTGCCTGCAAGGTCTTCGACGGTGGGCGGTGCCGGCCCTGCGCGACTACGGACAGGGTCCTCAGCACCCTTATCGGCGGGGCCGCGGACAACTTGAAGCCGCGGGTGGCGATCGCCGCTGGCGGGGCCGGTGGATGCGTTGCCCGCGCTGCGCTTTGCGGTGCGCCGCGCACAGCGAATCCCGTGTCGGCGATGCCATCGCTCCAGTCTTCGCGGGCATGTGGCGATGCGGCATTACGTCATGTTGTGCAATGCAATACGGAGCGTAATCTTCGCCCCGGCGGGGCCGGCATGACAGCGCATCGGGCCACCGGGAAGATTTCATCAATGGAAAGGCGAAGGACGATATGCAGAACCAAGAAGGCACCTCACGCTACGTTTTCCGTGACGGCGACTGCTACTGGGTGAAACCGCAGGACATCAAGCCGACGGACGTCGACTGCACGGACATGGACAGCGCCGAGTTCATGGCGTTTTTCTTCAGCCAGCGCAAGGCCGGGAACCCCGGCCAGCGCAACGCTGCCCCGGCCCGGCCCGAGCCGCAGGCGGCGGCGTAGCGGTTTCCGTCACGGACCGGCAGGGCGGTCGTCCGCCAATGCTCTCAACTTAACGGATCTCAAAGCTCGTCATTCCGGCGAAAGCCGGAATCCAGTGCCTTCGAGACGTGATGAAAGACGCTGGATCCCGGCTTTCGCCGGGATGACGACATCGCTATTTTCGCTAAGTTGAGAGCATTGGGTCGTCCGCCCTGCCGCGGCGCACAAAAAAACCCGACTTGCGCGTCGGGCTCGCGGCGGAATCACGGTCGGAGAGGTACCGCTTCCACTGCCGGTGTGTTGCTGTCGGGTACGAACCGGCGAACCCCGTGTTGCCTGGCAACATTGTAAGCGAGGTTGCCAGCCGACAGAACGGCGAAAAGTGCGGCATAACGCCCATTTGCAGCGTTCCAGGCGGGATGCGCAGGGGCATTTCGCCGCAGTTGCCGGCGGCGCGGCCGACCCCCACTATGGGCCGTCGCGGTGGCGGTCCCCGCGATCCGCGCCCGCACGGCGCCGGATCTCGCCGGCCGCCATCCGCCCCGGCCGGCGCTCAACCGCCCGCGCCCGCCTTCACCGGCTTCACGTACGTGTTGAACAGCTCGTCGATGCGGCGGTACTCGTCGTACCAGGAGTCGGCATGGACGAAGTCGTGGCGTTCCAGCGGGTACAGCGAGATCCAGAAGTTCTTCTTGTGCAGCTCGATGAAGCGCTGGTACAGGCGGATCGAGTCGCCGGTCATCACGTTGTCGTCGATCAGGCCGTGTTCGATCAGCAGCGGGTCGCGCAGGTTGGCCGCGTACTCGATCGGCGAGCTGGTCTGGTACGCCTCGGGGTCGAGCTGCGGGTCGTTGAGGATGTTGGAGGTGTATTCGTCGTTGTAGCTGGTCCAGTCCGACGGCGCGCGCAGCGCGGCGCCGGCGGCGAATTGGCCCGGCGCGCGCAGCAGCGCCATCTCGGTCATGAAGCCGCCGTAGCTGCCGCCGTAGATGCCCACGCGCTTCGGGTCGACGCCGTGGTTCTTCACCAGCCACGCCTTGCCGTCGAGCAGGTCCTCCAGCTCGGGGTGGCCCATCTGCCGGTAGATCGCGGTGCGCCAGGCGCGGCCGTAGCCTTCGGAGGCGCGGTAGTCCATGTCCAGCACCACGTAGCCCTGCTGCACCAGCAGGTTGTCGAACATCTGCTCGCGGAAGTAGAACGTCGACGACAGCGTGACGTCCTGCAGGTAGCCGGCGCCGTGCACGAACAGCACGCCCGGACGCTTCACCGCATCGTTCTCGTCGGCCGGGCCGTAGTACTTCGCGTAGATCACCCCGGCGCCGTGCGACGACGGCACCTGCACGATCTTCGGTTCGATCCAGTGGCGCGCGGTGTAGGCCGGCTTCATGGTGTCGGTCAGCTCCTTCGCGCTGCCGCCGGCCGCCGGCTGCACCGCGAGCTGCGGGAGCGTGTACGGCCCGGAATGCAGCACCGCGAGCTGGTTGCCGTCGGGCGACAGCTTGAAGTCGTCCATCCCCTGGTAGTGCGTGATGCGGGTCAGCGCGCCGCCACCGACCGGCAGCCGGTAGACATCGTAGCTGTACGGCGCGAGCAGGTTGGTGCGCACGTAGAACCACCGGCCGTCTGCGCTGAGCAGCGGGTGGCTGACCTCGAAGCGTCCGCTGGTGAGCGCCCGAGCCTTGCCGCCGAGCGGCTTGGTATACAGCTGCGACCAGCCGCTCTGTTCGCTGAGGTACCACAGCGTGCGGTTGTCCCTGAGCCAGCCGAAATCGTTGAAGTTCCAGTTGATCCAGGCCGGGTCGGTGAGCCGCTGCTGCTCGACCAGCACGTGGCGGCGGAAGTCGACGCTGGCGATCCAGCGGTCCTTGTTGTCGATTGCGCGCAGCTGGATCGCCAGCTCGCTGCCGTCGTCGCTCCACGCGATGCCGCCGCCGCCGTCCTCGGCGCCGGCGACGATCCGCACCGGGCGCACCCTGGGCGCCTTCAGCGCCTTGGCCTCGTCGCCCTTGCCGGCCTTCTCCAGCTTGGCGATGGCCTCGGCGCGCAGGGCCTTGAGCGGATCGTCCTTGATCCCCGGCAGCACGTCGGTGCGCAAGGGGTAGGCCCGGTGGCTGGCCAGGTCCAGCAGCAGCAGCGACTGCGGCGCCGGGTCCGCGCGGCCGACGTAGGTGCGCGCGTTCTGCGGCTCGGTGTAGCCGCTGTCGGTGACGTAGTGATTGACCAGCGGCGCCTTGCCGGCCGGGTAGTCCTTCGGCTCGGTGACCAGCAGCATCCAGCGGCCGTCCGGCGACAGTTCGGTGTCCACCGGCTTGATCTTGTCGCCGAGCCAGAACGGCGCCGGCGCACGGCCGGGGTCGGCCGCCTGCAGCGCCTTGTGCTCGTCGCGCAGGGCCTGCTGGCCGGCCTTGATCTCGCGCAGCGTCTTGAACAGCTTCAGCTGCAGTTCGCCCAGTTGATCGGGCTGTTTCGATTGCGGGTCGTCGGCGAACTTCAGCACCGCCGCCGGCGCGGTGACGCCGCTGGCGAGGTCGTAGCTGTACCAGTCGTTGCCGTCGCGGAACTGCAGCGCACGCCCGTCGGCGGAGAACTGCGGCGCCGATTCGGCCTGCGGCGTGCGCGTCACCTGCACGCGCCGGCCGCTGGCCAGATCCACCAGAAACACATCGCCGTGCAGGATGAAGGCCGCATGCCGGTGCGCGCGGTCGAACACCGCCGGGCCCTCGGCCTGCGCCATCGCGGCCGGGTCGAGCTTCACGCTGCGGCCGCTGGCCGGATCGACTTTGTACAGGTCGCGCACCGGGCTGCCGTCGCGCTTCAGCGAGTAATAGAGACTGCGCCCGTCCACGCTCCAGTACGGCGATTCCACCGCCTGCCCGATCCAGTCGGGGTTGGCCATGATGGTTTCCAGGTCGAGCGGACGGGTGGCCGGCGGCGTGGCCGCCATCGTCGGCAGGACCAGGCAGGCAGCGAGAGCGGCAAGCGGAAGTCGGCGCATGGGTCGGATCCCCGGACAAAAAAACAGCATAACCGAGCAGGGCGGCAGCGCACGGCGACCCGTGCCGAAAGTCAGGGGCGGCGGCGCCCCGCAAGATCGCGGGCACGCCCGGCGACGCGCTAAGCTGTCGGGACTTCCCATCGTTCCGAGTGCTGCATGACGCTGCCCACTGTCGAACACGAAACCGCCGCCCACCCCACCCACAGCGTGATCTGGCTGCACGGCCTGGGTGCCGACGGCAACGACTTCGCGCCGATCGTGCCCGAACTGGTGGCGCCGGGCTGGCCGGCATTGCGCTTCGTGTTCCCGCATGCGCCGGTGCGGCCGGTGACGATCAACAACGGCATGTCGATGCGCGCCTGGTACGACATCGCCGGATTCGATCCGCATGCTCGCCAGGATGAGGCCGGCATCCGCGCCTCGATGCGCGAGGTGGAAACCCTGATCGCCCGCGAGCATGCCCGCGGCGTGCCCGGCGAACGGATCGTGCTGGCCGGCTTCTCGCAGGGCGGCGCGATCGCCCTGGCGGCGGGCCTGTGCCACGGCGGGAAGCTCGCCGGCATCATCGCGCTGTCGACCTATCTGCCGATGTCCGCCACGCTGGTCGCCGAACGCGGCACGGCCAACGCCGCCACGCCGATTTTCTGGGGGCACGGCACGGCCGATCCGGTGGTGGTGCTGCAGCGCGGCGTCGATTCGCGCGACCGGCTGCGGTCGCTGGGCTACCCGCTGGACTGGCATACCTACCCGATGGCGCACGCGGTCTGCGTCGAGGAAATCGCCGACCTGCGCGCGTGGCTGGGCCAGCGCCTGCTCCCGTAGGAGCCCACTCTGCGGGCGAATGTTTTTTGCCGCATTCGAGAAGAGCATTCGCGCACAAGGTGCGCTCCTACCCACACAAGCCTGCCTCGGAGCGCGATCCTACGGCGCTCCCCGCGCATGCGGCATACTTGCCGGCATGCCCGAATCCATCCCCGCCAGCCGCGGCCCGCGCGACCGCATCGACTACAGCCCGCTGCCGGATTTCTGCCAGCTGCCGGCGCTGTTCGCGCTGTTCGTGGTGGGCGCGCTGACGGTGACGGTGATGTGGCTGGCGCGGGACAACCAGCGCGACTGGCCCGCCTACAGCGTCAGCATGCTGTTCGTCACGTGGCTGACCCTGGTGATCGCGGTGACCGTGTGCAAGCTGCGGGCGTCGCTGCAGCGGCTGCCCGGCCACACCCCGTACTTCGGCGTGTGGCTGCTGATCGTGCTGATCGTGGCCGTCGCCAGCGCGCTGGCGCACTGGTTCGACGGCGCGCTGCAGATGCAGATGATCGGCAGCGGCGCGTTGGTCTTCGTGCGCGACAACGTGCTGATCGCGGCCCTGCTCGGCGCCGCGATGCTGCGCTACTTCTACGTGCTGACGCAGTGGCAGACGCGGCTGGCCGCGGCCACCCGGGCGCAGGTCGAGGCGTTGCAGGCGCGCATCCGGCCGCACTTCCTGTTCAACAGCATGAACACGGTGGCCGCCCTGATCCGGGTCGATCCGGTGGCCGCCGAGCGCACGGTGGAGGATCTGTCCGAACTGTTCCGCGCCGCCCTGGGCCAGCACGACACCGACGACGGCACGCTGGGCGAGGAGCTGGCGCTGATCGAGCGTTACCTGGCGATCGAGCAGCTGCGGCTGGGCGAGCGCCTGCGCGTGCGCCGCGAGCTGGACGGGCTGCCGGCGGATTTCCCGCTGCCGCGCCTGCTGCTGCAGCCGCTGGTGGAGAACGCGGTGCGCCACGGCATCCAGCCGCTGCGCGACGGCGGCGAGGTGGTGCTTCGCGGCCGGCGCGACGGCGCCGGCATCCGCATCGAGATCGTCAACCCGCTGCCGGCCACGCCCGCCGAACCGGGCAGCGGCCACGGGCTGGACAGCGTGCGCCAGCGCGTCGCCTTTCGCTACGGGCCGCGCTCCAGGATGACCGCCGCCGCGCAGGGCGACCGCTTCGTGGTGCTGCTGCAGTTGCCGGGATCGTCCGCGGCGGGGCCGTCCGCATGATGCGCGTGCTGATCGTCGACGACGAACCGCTGGCGCGGGCGCGGCTGGCCGCGCTGCTCGGCGAGTGCGATGCGGTGGAGGTCGTCGGCAGCGTCGGCGACGGCGAAAGCGCGCTCGCCGCGATCAACCGGCTGCAACCGGATCTGCTGCTGCTGGACGTCAACATGCCCGGCCTCGACGGCACCGCGCTGGCGCAGCGGCTGGGCGACCGCGCACGGCCGCAGGTGGTTTTCTGCACCGCCTACGAAGCGCACGCGCTCAAGGCGTTCGAGCTGGGCGCGGTCGACTACCTGCTCAAGCCGGTGCGCCTGGAGCGGCTGCGGGAGGCCTTGCAGCGCGCCCGCCAGCGGCTCGCCGAGGTGCCGCGCGAAGCGGTCGCCTGGCTGCACGGCCGGCTGCGCGGCGAGGAGATCCGCATCGCGCTGGACGAGGTGATCTGCCTGCTCGCCGAGGAAAAATACGTGGTCGTGCAGCATCGCCGCGGCGAACTGCTGATCGAGGAATCGCTGCGCCAGCTGGAAGAGGCCTACCCCGACCAGCTGATCCGCCTGCACCGCAACTGCCTGGTGCCGCCGGCGCGCCTGCTCGGCATCAGGACTCTCGCCGACGGCCGCGTGCTGGCGCGCCTGGACGGCACCGAACTCGGCCCGGAAATCAGCCGGCGCAACCTGCCGGCGGTGCGCAAGCTGTTGCGGCTGGGCTGAGCGGCGCTGCCGGTCAAGCCGGCGTCGCGGGGTTCGCCTCGGCGGCTTCCAGCGTGTTTTCCATCAGCGTGGCCACGGTCATCGGGCCGACGCCGCCGGGCACCGGGGTGATCCAGCTGGCGTGCACGGCCGCCGCGTCGAAATCCACGTCGCCGACCAGCCGGCCGTCGTCGAGCCGGTTGATGCCGACGTCGATCACCACCGCGCCCGGCTTGATCCATTCGCCGCTGACCAGGCCCGGCTTGCCGACCGCCACGATCAGGATGTCGGCCTGCCGCACGTAGTGCTCCAGGTCTTGCGTGAAGCGATGGCAGCAGGTGGTGGTGCAGCCGGCGATCATCAGCTCCAGCACCAGCGGGCGCCCCACGTGGTTGGACACTCCCACCACCACCGCATGCTGGCCGCGCACCGGCCGGTCGGTGTGGCCGAGCAGGGTCATCACGCCCCGGGGCGTGCACGGGCGCAGGCCGAAGCGGCGCAGCGCGAGGCGGCCCACGTTCACCGCCTGGAAGCCGTCCACGTCCTTGTCCGGATCGATGCGGTCGACCAGCGCATCCTCGTCGATGTGGGCGGGCAGCGGCGACTGCACCAGGATGCCATGCACCTGCGGGTCGGCATTGAGCCGGTCGATCAGCGCGAACAGTTCGTCCTGGCGGGCGTCGGACGGGAAGTCGTAATCGAACGAGCGGAAGCCGACCTGGTGGCAGGCCTTGCGCTTGTTGCGCACGTATACCGACGAGGCGGCATCGTCGCCCACCAGGATCACCGCCAGCCCGGGCGCCGCCAGCCCCTGCGCCCGCCGGTCGGCGACGCGCCGGCCGACACGCTCCAGCACCTCCTGCGCGATGCGTTTGCCGTCGAGGATGCGTGCGCTCATGCCGGTGCCTGATCGTAAAGACCCGCATTATCGCGGCTCCGCCGGATGCATACAAACGGCGCGCCGCCCGCCACGGTCGGGCAGGGGGCTGCAGGCGGGCGCGGTTCTCTGTATGTTGGCGCATCCCATTCGGCGAAGGTGTGCGCATGACTGACCTCCAGGAGCATCCGGACCACCTCCGGCGCAGCCTGTCCAACCGGCACCTGCAGCTGATCGCCATCGGCGGCGCGATCGGCACCGGCCTGTTCATGGGTTCGGGCAAGACGATCAGCCTGGCCGGGCCGTCGATCGTGCTGGTCTACCTGATCATCGGCGTGATGCTGTTCTTCGTGATGCGGGCGATGGGCGAGCTGCTGCTGTCCAACCTCTCGTACAAGTCGTTCATCGATTTCTCCACCGACCTGCTCGGGCCGTGGGCGGGTTTCTTCTGCGGCTGGACCTACTGGTTCTGCTGGATCATCACCGCGATCGCCGACGTGATCGCGATCGCCTCCTACGCGCAGTTCTGGTTTCCGGGACTGGCGCCGTGGATACCGGCGCTGCTGTGCGTGCTGTTGCTGCTCAGCCTCAACCTGGTCACGGTGAAGCTGTTCGGCGAGATGGAGTTCTGGTTCGCGCTGATCAAGATCGTCGCCATCTGCGCGCTGGTCGTGACCGGCTTCGCCCTGGTCGCCTGGGGTTTTCGTTCGCCCGCGGGGCATGCGGCCTCGTTCGCCAACCTGTGGAACGACGGCGGTTTCTTCCCCAAGGGCCTGGGCGGCTTCTTCGCCGGCTTCCAGATCGCGGTGTTCGCCTTCGTCGGCATCGAGCTGGTCGGCACCACCGCCGCCGAGACGGCCGACCCGGAGCGCAACCTGCCGAAGGCGGTCAATTCGATTCCGGTGCGCATCATCATCTTCTACGTGCTGGCGCTGGTCGCGATCATGGTCGTGACGCCGTGGCGCATGGTGGCGCCGGGCAAGAGCCCGTTCGTGCAGCTGTTCGTGCTGGCCGGCATCCCGGCCGCCGCCAGCCTGATCAATTTCGTGGTGCTGACCTCGGCCACCTCCTCGGCGAACAGCGGCATCTTCTCCACCAGCCGCATGCTCTACGGCCTGGCCGACGAGGGCCACGCGCCGAAGACGTTCGCGCGGTTGTCGCGCGCCGCGGTGCCGTCGCTGGGGCTGCTGTTCTCCTGCTTCTGCCTGCTGCTGGGGGCGGCGCTGATCTACCTGATCCCCAACCTGGTCACCGCCTTCACCCTGGTCACCACGCTGGCCGCGGTGCTTTTCATGTTCGTGTGGTCGCTGATCCTGTGCGCCTACATCGCCTACCGCCGCCAGCGCCCGCAGCTGCACCTGGCGTCGAAGTACAGGATGCCCGGCGGCGTCTTCATGTGCTGGGTGTGCCTGGCCTTCTTCGTGTTCGTGCTTGGCCTGCTGGCGCTGCAGCCCGATACCCGCGAGGCGCTGCTGGCCAGCCCCGCGTGGTTCGTGCTGCTGGCGCTGGGCTATGCCTGGAAGGGGCGCCGGGGCCGGCGCTGACCGAACGACACGCGCCTGCCCGCGCAGGAGCGCACCCTGTGCGCGCAAGCATTTGTCACGGTTGCCGGAAAGAGCTTTCGCGCACAGGGTGCGCTCCTACAGAGCCGGGTCGTTCGGGCGCACGGCATCGGGCGCGGGCAATCCGCCGCCCGGGCAACGGGCCGGCCGCGCCGGGGAGGCGTGAGGGCGCGAGGTCGCCGCGGGTTCAGCGCGGCGGCGTTATGCTTGCGGGCAACTTCCGATCGGCACGTGCGGAGACTTCCATGGCAACCGGTTGGGCCGGCGACGGCGCGGTGCAGGACCAGATCGACGCCACCGTCAGCGATGCGGTCACCCGGGCCCGGCGGCAACTGCGGCAGGGGCCGGGCCTGACCCGTTGCGAGGAATGCGATGCGGCGATCCCCGCGGCGCGGCGCAAGGCGGTGCCGGGCGTGCGCCTGTGCGTGACCTGCCAGCAGGCGCACGACGAGCGCCAGCGCGGCGCCGGCATCTACAACCGGCGCGGCAGCAAGGACAGCCAACTGCGCTGAGCGGCGACGCGGATCTCGCGCGCCGGTCGAGCGCGCGACCGGCGGCTGTTTCGCCGGCTCGGCCGCTAGGCCGGGCAGGCAAACTTTCCCGTTCTCCATGACGGGCCGGCCCGGCGGCTGCCGCGTCTCCCGCCGCGGCCGATCGCGCCGGCCGGGGGATCCGCCGGCCACCGCGCGGGGTTCGCTGCGGCTTGCGGCCGGGCATTTCGGCAAAAAAAGGCCCTTCAGAAATCCCGCCGGCGGCCGAAGTAATGAGCAGATCCCCCAGAACCGGAGAGTCCCAACGGCATCCAGCGCACCCACTTTCCCCTCCGCGGCCGTATGCCAGCCGGTTTTGAGGGATCTGCCCAAGCGCATTCCGGTGCGCGCGAGCATCGGCGGCGTCGACCCCGGGGGTCGGCCCGAGGTTCGCGCGACGCCGGATCGCACTGGCTCCAAGGAAACACGCATATGAAACCTGACCAGCATCAGCAGTGGAGGGTACCGACCAACCAGGTCGACTGGGACGATCCGCACCTGGGGTCGCTGCTGCAGAAGACCGAAGGCTGGCAGCTCGACAATCGCGGCTGCTACCCGCCGCAGCGCGTCCAGATTCACCTCGGCTGGGGGGCCGGCATCTGCCGGTCGGCCGTGCTGGTGTGGGAGCACGAGGACGTGATGGTCTTCAAGACCGATTTCCCGATCAGTCCCGGCGAGCATGTGCGTGTGGACAAGCCTTGCGGCAACGGTTTCCGCACCCTGTGGGGCGTGGTCGCCGAGAGCCGGGCCGGCCATCGCGCCGGCGATGTGGAAAACAGCGTCCACCTGCATTGGCTGAGCATGGTCTGATTCCGCCTGCCTATGCGCGCCGATGTCCGGCGGGTTCCCGGAACGTTCACTCCGACTCGCTCCCGGCGGGAGGGGGCTTCAAGCATGTCGCGCGGGAACGCAGGGTCCGCGTTTGCGCTGCCGGCGCCCCTCTTTTGGCCGGCGCCGGTTTGGCGTAACGTGTGCGGCATCGGGTGGGGCTGCCTGATCCATCGTCAGGCAGACCAGGGAAGGGGGCGTCCATGGGGTCGTACATCGGTTCAATGCCATCGACCGGAAACGGGCTTGCCGGCGGTAGCGCCTTCTTTTTCGCGGTATTGCCGGACGAACCGGCAAGAGCCGCGATCGTGCATGCCGGCGAGCGCTTTCGCGAGTTGCTGCGGCTGTCCCGGTCCCCGCTCGAGACCGATCGGCTGCACCTGATGCTCAGCCCGCCGGGCCAGCCGCAAAAGCTGTGGCAATCGCTGGAAAGCACCTTGGTGGAGGCCGCCGACAGCGTCCGCGCACCGTGTTTCGAGTTCGCACTGGATTCGGTGATGCGGCTCAGCGCCAGGGAAGGTCAGCACCCGCTGGTGCTGTGCGCCGACGATCCCAGCGCCGCAGCGGCATTGAAGCTGCGCAAGGCGATCGCGGAAGCCCAGCGGCGCGTCGGCCTGGTCGTTCCGGCGGTTTCCCTCTACCTGCCGCACATCGTGCTGCTGCACGGCCAGTCGATCGACGCGATCCACGAATCCATCCCGCCGATCAGCTGGACGGTGCGCGAGTTCGCCCTGATCCGCTGCTTCTTCGGCCGGTCCCGCTACGAGGTTGCCCGGCGCTGGGCGCTCGACATGCCGTGCTGATCGCCGGCGCCGCGCACGGGCGGCAAGGGGTCGACGCAGTGGCGCGAATGTCCGATCCTTGGCTGGCGCCCGCCGGTCGCGGCAACGGCGCGGCCGGCCATCCGGCGGGCGCATGGCGGTTCAAGCGAGGAACGTGACGGATGCGGATTCTGGTACTGGGTGCCGGCGGCACCGGCGGTTATTTCGGTGGCCGGCTGGCACAGGCGGCGGTCGACGTGACGTTTCTGGTGCGGCCGGCGCGGGCTGCGCAACTGGCGGCCGAAGGCCTGGTGCTCCGCAGCCCGCTGGGCGATGCGCGGCTGCCGGTGCGCCATCTGGTCGCCGCCCAACTGGCCGCGGCGGCGGCCGCCGAACCGTTCGATCTGGTGCTGCTGAGCTGCAAGGCCTACGACCTGGACAGCTCGATCGAGGCGATCGCGCCGGCGGTGGGCGGGCACACCGCGGTGTTGCCGATCCTCAACGGGCTGCGCCATTTCGAGGCGCTCGACCGGCGCTTCGGCGCGGAGCGGGTGCTCGGCGGGCTGTGTTTCATCAGCGCCGCCAAGAGCGCCGGGGGCGAGGTGCTGCACATGGGCCGGCCGGCCTCGATCACGTTCGGCGAGCGCGACGGCGAAGTGCACAGCGCGCGGTGCCGGGCGATCGCCGCCGACTTCGCCCGGGCCGGCGTGGAGCACAAACATTCCGCGCGGATCCTCGAGGATCTGTGGATCAAGTACAGCTACCTCACCGTGCTGGCCGCGGCCACCTGCCTGATGCGCGCCAGCGTGGGCACGATCGTGGCCGCCGACGGGCGCGACTTCATCGGGCGGCTGTATGCCGAATGCGTGGCCGTGGCGGCCGCCGCCGGCTGGCCGGTTCCCGCGCCGGCGCAGGACGATGCGCTGGGCATGCTGACCCGGGAGGGTTCGCCGGTGACCGCATCGATGCTGCGCGACCTCGAGTCGGGCCAGCGCATCGAAGGCCAGCACATCGTGGGCGACATGCTGCGGCGCGCGCGCGCCGCCGGCCAGGATGCCCCGCTGCTGTCGATCGCCCTGTGCCATCTGCAGGCGTACGAGCTGCGGCGCCTGGGCTGAGCGCGGGCGCCTCGCGTTCGGAGGCGGCATGTGACCGCGGTCAACTTCGCCGCGCGCGAATCGGCCGCTGATCGGGGAAATCCTACCGTTTGTCGGCCGGGTGCTGGCGGGCGGGGGGCGAATGGGTACAGTGCGCACAGGGGTATCAGGGAGAATTCCATGCAGGTCATGTCGTGTCGGCGGGGCGCTCCGCTGATGGAAGCGCCGAACTCCGCGGAGCTGAGCGATCGATCGCCTGGCCGCGGTGCCCGCCTGCCACGGTCCGGGGCGGCGACCGCAAGGCGTCGCGGGCGAGGCTTCACCCTGGTCGAGCTGATGATCACCATGGCGGTGGCGCTGGTGCTGATCATGATCGCCGTGCCCAGCTTCAAGACCATGACCCTTTCCAACAAGCTCACCACCACCGCCAACGACCTGGTCGGCGCGATCAACGTCGCGCGGATGGAGGCGATCAAGACCAACTCCAATACCCAGCTGTGCAGCGATTCGTCCGCCAGCAACACCACCGGCACGAGCGACACGCTGGGCAACGCATGCAATGCCAGCACGCAGGTCGGGGCGGTGTATGCGCTGATCGGCGGCACCACGCCCACAGCCCAGCTGGTGCGGGCTCCCGTCGTCGGCATCGTGACGCCGCTGCAGCTCAGCGGCAGCATCACGGCGCTGCGCTACAACGGGCAGGGGCTGGCAGAGGCTGTCGGCACGACGACCCCCTATACCGGTCTGGTTGCCGACATCTATACCAGTTCGATCAGCACCGACAATCATCGCTGCATCCGCATGACCGCCGGCTCGATCATCGTCACCAGCACCAGCACGGGAACGTGCCCATGATGAACACTCTCTTCTCCGCCATCACCGCCGTTCCGGCAGGCACGGTCAGAACCTCGCCGAAGTCGGCCGAACAGACGCATGCGGCGTCGGCAATGCATGTGTCGATAGTGCCCGGTCCATCGTCACGGCCCATGCGCAACCGGCGCAAGGCGCAGTCCGGCGTCGGCCTGATCGAGGTGCTGGTGGCGGTGCTGGTGCTGTCGATCGGCTTTCTGGGCGTCGCCGCGCTGCAGGCCATGTCGCTGTCCACCAACAACGGCGCGATGGAGCGCAGCATGGCCACGATTGCCAGTTATTCGATCATGGACGCGATGCGGGCCGACATCGCCAATGCCGGGACCACAGCCTACAACACCACGGTCAAGGGCAACGCGTGCCCGACGACGACGACGACCCTGGCCGAGACCCAGCTCAACCTGTGGTGCAACCAGCTGGCCAAGACCCTTGGTGCGTCGGCGACCACCCAGGGCACGATTGACTGCCAGGGTGCGAACCCCGTCAACTGCAAAGTCACCATCGCCTTCGACGACAGCCGGTCCGGCATGGGCGGCAGCAGCAACCAGAAGATCGTCACCCAGGGCATGCTATGAGCGACCATCCCGTGAATCGCAGCGGTTCGGCCCGGCGCCGGTGTCGGCGCGCGCATGGCTTCACCCTGATCGAGCTGATGGTGGCCATGCTGCTGGGCCTGATCGTGATTGCCGGCGTGGTCAGCGTATTCCTGGCCGGCCAGCAGTCCTACCGCACCAACCAGGCGCTGGGCGACGTGCAGGACGGTTCGCGCATCGCCTTCGAGATGATGGCGCGCGACATCCGCAATGCCGGGCTCACCGGTTGCAACAACAACGGGCGCATCGCCAATGTGCTCAACCCGGTGGCGGGCAGCGGCTGGTGGACCAACCTGGGCGTGGCCGTGCAGGGCTACGATAATACGCAGATCGATCCGGCGATCGCCTTCGGCACCACGTCGTCGCCGGTGACGCGGGTGACCAATACCGACTCGCTACAGCTCATCGGCGCGGCCGATTCGGGTTTGAGCGTGGCCCCTTCTCCTGCCGTGACCGCCGCCAATTTCAAGCTCAACGATCCGACGACGGACCTGGTGAAGGGCGACATCATCATCATATGCGATCCCGACCACGCCGCCATCGCCCAGATCACCGATTACAAGAGTACCAACGTCACGGTCGTGCACAATACGGGGTCCCTTACGCCGGGCAACTGCTCCAAGGGTCTGGGCTACCCCACCGACTGCACCAGCACCAACGGCAACACTTATCAGTTCGGGGCCAACTCGCAGGTTTTCAAACTGGCCGCAACCGACTGGTTCATCGGCAACAGCGCCAATGCCGCCAGCGGCAGATCGCTGTATCGCATGTATCTGGTCAACAATGCCGGCACGCCCACGGCCACCGTGCAGGAAATGGTGCCCGACGTGACCGACATGCAGATCCTGTACCACCAGAGTGGAGGTACAGGATTCGTGACCGCGACGACGATCGGCGCTGCGAACTGGACCAAGGTCGATGCCGCACAGGTCACCTTGACCGTGCAGAGCGACTTCCAGCGCGCCGGCACCGACACCAAGCCGCTGTCGCGCACGTTTACCGCCACCACCACGATTCGCAACCGGGTGAACTGAGATGAGCCACGAACCCGTACTCCAATGGCCGCACGCTGCAGGCCGGGACATCACTGCCGCCGCGGCATCCGGCATCCCGCGCGCAGCGCTGCATTCCGCCCGTGCGCACCGCCAGCGTGGCGTGGCGCTGGTAGTGGCGCTGATCCTGCTGGTGGTGATCACCCTGGTCGGCCTGGCCGCCGTGCGCGGCACCATCATGCAGCAGAAGATGGCCTCCAACCTGTTCGACCAGCAGATCGCTTTCCAGAGCGCCGAGGCCGCGATGCGCGTGGCGGCGGCGCAGGTCGCCACCAACCCCGGCATCGTGGCGCGCAATTGCGCGGCCGGCGGCGTGATCTGCCTGGTCAATCCGTTCACCGATTCGAAGCTGCCGGCCGGCAGCATTCAAACGGTTACGTCAGGCCAGTTCACGACCAGCACGGTCGCCGCCAGCTCACCGCAATTCGTGGTGGAGAACATGGGCAATTTTGCCGACCCCAGTTCCAGCACGGGCTTCAACCAGAGCGCCAACGCCAAGCAGTACCAGGCCCCGGGCGCCTCGACCACGGCGATTTTTTACCGGATCACGGCCCGCAGCGGCGATCCCGCCGTGGTGGGCGACCGCGCGGTGGTCACGCTGCAGGCGATGATCAAGCAGGGTTGAGCAGCAGGCTTCGACAGTCTCGGGTGCATGGGCCTTCCCATGCCGCAGCATCTCAAGAGCGGAACCGTCATGAACATCATCTTCCGTCCACGCAGCAAGGCCGCCCGCTTCCTCGGCAGGCTGCTGTACTGCAGCCTGTCCGTGTGGATGCTGGGCGCCGTCGGCGCACCGGCCCGGGCAGTCACGGTCGACCAGCAGCCGCTGACCGTCCAGAAGCCGCTGCCGCCGAACATCACCCTGATGCTGGACGACTCCGGCTCGATGGCATGGGATTTCATGCCGGATGCGGGTTATCTGGCCGGCAACATCACGGCCACCGACGAATATGGGTATGGCGATACCTATCTGAGCGCGGATGCGTTGCGCAACGCGGCCGTCAACGGCACCTACTACAACCCGTCAGTCACCTACACGCCGGCGGTGCAGGCGAACGGGACGATTTACAATGCGACTGCACAGCCCAGCTTGACCAGCGCCTATACCGACGGGATTCAAAGTACCGGTAGCACGGATGTGACGCAATTCACATCGGCCAGCCTGTGCGATTATAACGGCTGGAGTATGAGTCCGAGTGGTTGCCCCAGCTCCCTCTATTACTCTTTTCCGTACTACACGGCATTTCCGTCCAGCGGCACGACCTATGCGCCGACGCTTTCTTGCAATTGGGGCGACAAGTCGACATTGATCAACGGCCTGCAGATGTGCCTGGTCAAATCGTCTTCGCCCGCGCAGTATTATGTGCCGACATACAACTGCACCAAGAGCAATGGTGACAAGTACAACTACGCCACCGGTTATTGCGAGTCGGGCAACCCACGTTACAACTACCTTTTCACGTATACCAAAGGTCCGGCTGGCGGCACGTATACCCGCTATTATGTGGGTTCCTCCAGTTGCGCGGGGCAGACCAATTGCGTGCTGGCCACCGATACATCGGGTGCCGCCGCGCCGAAAGGCGTGGCAGCGGGGCAGAACATCGCCAACTGGTTCTCGTATTACCACACCCGCATCCTGATGGCCAAGACCGGTCTGATGACCGCGTTTTCGGGCATCAATCCCACCTTCCGGATCGGTTTCGGTTCGATCGACGGCAACAACAAGAGCGGACTGCCATCTTCCAAATATTCTTATTCCGATACGTACAACGGGGGCACGAATTACATTGCGAATGTCCAGCCTTTCGGCGATGGTTCTTCCGGTACGCAGAAAAGCAATTTCTGGTCCTGGCTGGCCGGCGAGTCCGCCGGCAACGGTACGCCTTTGCGTCAGGCGCTGAACGCCGTCGGCCAGTATTATGAGACATCGCAACCCTGGCAGACTTCGGAAGACGATACGACCGAGCTGGCCTGCCGCCAGTCGTATACCATCCTGACCACCGACGGGTTCTGGAATGGCAATAACCTCGGCAATCCCAATATCGACGGCACCGCCGGCCCGACGAATACCAGTCCCAATGGCCAGAGTTACACCTACAACAACGTTGCGCCCTATGCGGACAGCTACAGCGATACGCTGGCCGATGTCGCGATGAAGTACTGGAAAACGGATCTGCGCAGCACGGTGGCCAACGAGGTTCCGCCCAGCACGGACGATCCCGCCTTCTGGCAGCACATGACGACCTTCACCATGGGCCTTGGATTTGCGCCCCTGTACGCCGACCAGGCAACACCGATACCGATGGACCAGGTTTTCAGCTGGGCCAACGGCGGCACGCCGATCAGCGGCTTCAGCTGGCCCCAGCCGGCTCCCAACTCGATCAACAATATCGCCGATCTGGCGCATGCCGCCGTCAACGGGCATGGCGGGTTTTTCTCCGCCACCAGCCCACAGTCGTTTCTCAGCGGCATTCAGGATGCGCTGAAGCGCGCCACCGCGCGCGTGGGCGCCGGCGCCAGCCTGGCGGCCAACTCCACCCAGCTGAAGACCGGCACGGTCGCGTACCAGGCCAACTATATAACCTCGAAGTGGAAGGGCGACCTGGAGGCGTTCGCGGTGGACCCCAATACCGGCGCGATCGCCACCACTACCACCTGGACCGCGGTGACTGCGCTGCCGGCGGCCGCCAGCCGGAATATCTGGTCCTACAACCCGGCAGCGTCGACCAGCAAGCAGTTCGTGGCATTCCAGAATTCGACCTCCGGGTCCGGTTCCCCGCCCGCGCTTTCTTCCGCCGAGTTGTCCGCGCTCGGCAGCGGCGCCACCGCACAGGAGAACATGGTCAATTACCTGCGCGGCGACTCATCGCTGGAGCAGAAGAATATCGGCGGCATCTACCGCAACCGCGATACGCCGTTCGGCGACGTGGTCGATTCGCAGCCGATTTTTGTCGGTGCGCCCGATCCGAACGAGTTTTCCAATGAAACGTTCACCGGAGCCAGCAGTTACCTCGCGTTCGCAAGCAACACCGCCTTGCGCGCGCCGCTGATCTTCGTGGCGGCGAACGACGGCATGCTGCATGCACTGGATGCGACGACCGGGGCGGAAACCTTCGCCTACATTCCTGCCGCGGTCATCACCAGCGGGCTGAGCCAGCTGTCGGATCCCAACTACGGCGGCACGGTGCCGCACCAGTACTTCAACGACGGCGAGCTGACGGTGGCCGACGCCTATTTCTCCAGCGCCTGGCACACCGTGGCCGTGGGCACCACCGGCCGCGGCACCGCCGAGGCGGTCTATGCCTTCGACGTCACCGATCCGACCAATATCCAGTTTCTGTGGGAACGCTCCGCCGGCGACGGCCTGACCAACAGCGCCTATATCGGCCAGATGACCGGCAAGCCGATCATTGCCCAGACCGCGGACAGCAGCTGGTCGGTGCTGATCGGCAACGGCTACAACAGCGCGAAAGGGGTGGCGGCCTTGTTGCAGTTCAATCTTGCCACCGGCGCGCTCACCGTGCATACCACGACCGACACCAGCACCAGCAACGGCCTGGCCGCCCCGGCCGTGTGGCTGGACAATCCCACCAATGGCGTCAGCACCGAGGCCTATGCCGGCGACCTGGACGGCCACGTGTGGTCGTTCATCCTCAACAACGGCACCACCGGCACGCCCAGCAGCACGGGCAGCCTGTTGTTCACCGCCACAGATGCCAGCGGCAACGTGCAGCCGATCACCGCGGGCATGCTGGCAGGCAAGGACCCCGCGACCGGCAACGTCTGGGTGTTCTTCGGTACCGGCGAATACCTGAGCTCCGCCGATCTCACCAACCTGGCGACCCAGAGCTGGTACGGATTGATCGTGCAGTCGAGCGACAGCACCCTGGTCAGCAATCTCTCCACGGGCCGTGCCGCGCTGGTGCAGCGCGCGATCGTGGCGGAAACCGCCGGTAACACCACCACCAATCCGCCGGTGCTGCCGGCACGGGCCGTGACGCCACCCTCGACCCCTTCGGACATGACCGGCAAATCCGGCTGGTACATGGACCTCACCTCGCCGGTCAACGGCGCCGAAGGCGAACGGATCGTCACCCCCAACCAGTTCCAGGGCAATCTGCTGCTGGGTACCACGCGGATTCCCCAGGCCGTCGATCTGTGCAACCCCTCCGGGCGCGGCTGGATCATGGCGATCGACCCGTTCACCGGCACCAATCCTGTTTCGAACTTCTTCGACCTCAATGGCGACGGCCTGATCAACAGTTCGGACACGATCACGGTGAACGGAAAGCAGGTCGCTGCCGCGGGCATGGGCTTCGACTCGCTGCCCAACAACCCGATCTTCGTGGGCAGCAGCATGCTGGTGAGCTTCGACAACGACACCAGACGCACTGTGAACACGTCCGGTTCGAGCGGCAGCATCCAACGGGTATCCTGGCGCGAGTTGATCAACCAGTGAAGGAATCGGCGATGGAATGGCTCATGTCAATCGGCAGCAGGTCGGTGTCCGGCTTCGGCGAGTGCGAGGCGCCGACCTCGGCAGGGTTCGATCAGGATCGTCTTCGGGCATCCCGGACAACCCCGGTACGTAGGAGCGCACCCTGTGCGCGAAAGGACATTGCAATGCGAGACCGGAAGGTTCGCGCACAGGGTGCGCTCCAACGACGGGTGCCGGGAACACGGGGGTCCGGGATTTCCCGGCGCGGCAGCGCGGGCTTCACCCTGATCGAACTGATGATCGTGGTGGCGATCATCGCCGTGCTGACCGCGATCGCGTATCCGGCGTACACCAGCTATCTCCTCAAGACCCGCCGCGCGGCGGCCGAGGGTTGCCTGTCGGAATACGCCAATTACATGGAGCGGTACTACACCACCAATCTGCGCTACGACAAGGACGGTTCCCCGACACCGGTGACCAACCCGTTGGGGGTAACGCTGACCCTGGACTGCGCCTCGCCCCAGCAGACCGGGGACAACTACGGCTACACCGTGCCGACAGAGAGCGCTACTGCCTACACCGTTCAGGCCGCGCCCGTGGCGGGCTCGCCGCAGGCCAAGGACACCTTGTGCGGCACGCTTACGCTGGACCAGAAGGGCACGCGCAACATAGTGGGCGGCACGGGCACCGTGGACCAGTGCTGGTAGCGCGGCGCGAACAGCCGCTCCACAGGAAAGCTGCTCACACACCCAGGCGTTCGCGCAGGCCGCCCTGGCGCTGCACCGGGCGGCTCAGCGCCGACCGCAGCGCGGCGTCGGTACACCAGATTTCGGCGTGGCTTTGGGCGCGCGAGACCGCGGTGTAGACCAGTTCGCGGTTGAGCACGCGGTTGTCCGCATCCGGCGGCAGCAGCACCGCCACGTCGCGGTATTCCGAGCCCTGGCTGCGGTGGACGGTGATCGCCCAGGCGCTGTCGTGGGCGGGCAGCGCGCGCGGCGAAAAGCTGCGCAGGCCGGCGCTGCCGTCGCGGTCGCTCAGCTCGAACCACACGCGCAGCCCCTCGCTGCCTTCCAGCGCGATGCCGACGTCGCCGTTGAACAGGCCGCGCGCGTAGTCGTTGCGGGTGACGATCACCGGCCGGCCGTGATACCAGGCGCGGCCGGCGTCGATGCCGCAACGGGCGCCGAGCCGCCGCGCGACCAGCGCATTGACCCCGTGCGCGCCGAACGGCCCGTCGCGCAGCGCGCACAGGATCTGCAGCTGGCGCAGGTTCCGCAATGACGCGCCGGCGTCGCCGGGCGCGGTCAGCAGCGACTGCAGCAGCGCGCCATGGCGTTCGATCCAGCCGTCGACGCAGGCGCGCAGGCCGTCGGGATCGGCGCAGCGGCGCAGTTCCAGGTCGCCGTCGGCCCGCGTGCTCAGCAGCCGGTCCAGCCAGGCCGGGTCGGGGGCCTGGCGCAGCGCCTCGATGCCGCGCTGCAGGCCGCTGCCGGCGCGCCAGGAATGGGTCAGCGTGAGCACCTGGCCGGCCAGCGCGGCGTGCTCCGTCACCCTGGCCGGCGCGTGCTGCAGCAGCGGCGCGAGCAGACCGGCCAGCGCCGGCGGCAGCTGCTCCGGCGGCGCGCTGGCGACGATGTCGGCAAGCACCGAGCCGGCCTCGACCGAGGCGAGCTGGCCCGGGTCGCCGAGCAGGATCAGCAGCGCCTCGGGACGCATCGCCTCCAGCAGCTGGCGCATCATCGCCAGATCGACCATCGATGCCTCGTCGACCACCACGATGTCCTCGGCCAGCGGATCGTGCGGCCCGCGGCTGCAGGCGTTGTCCATCGGCCGGTAGCCGAGCAGGCGGTGCAGCGTGCGCGCGTCGGCATGCGGTATCTGCTGTAGGAGCGCACCCTGTGCGCGAAAGAAGTCGCCATGCGGCAACGTGTTTTCGCGCACAGGGTACGCTCCTGCGGGGTCGAGTGCGGCTTGCAGCTCGGCCTTGCCCCTGGCGATGGCCTGCACCAGGCGCTGGGCGGCCTTGCCGGTGGGCGCGGCCAGCGCGATCGACGGCCGTGCCGGCAGGCCGCAGGCCCTGGCGTGGCGCAGCAGCATCAGCAGCATGCGCACGACGGTGGTGGTCTTGCCGGTGCCGGGGCCGCCGGTGAGCACGAACAGGCGCGCGCCGGGCACCGCGGCCACGGCGGCGCGCTGCCCATCGGTGCTGCCGCGCGGCATGCCGGCGAACAGCGCCTCCAGGTCGGCGGCCAGCGCGTCGGCGGGAATCGGCAGCGAGCGCTGCGCGCAGCGCCGCAGGATCGCCGCGGCGAGCTGCGCCTCGTGCCGCCAGTTGCGCCAGAGGAAGAAGCGGTTCTGCGCGTCGAGCACGAACGGCGTGAACGCCGATCCGTCGCCGACCCAGGCGTGCGCGCGCAGCGCGTCCAGCGCAGCGGCATCGAAGCCGGCATCGGTGTGCGGGTCGGCGAGCCACGCGCAGGAATGGCCTTGGCCCTCGGCGCGGCCGGCGGCCCGCACGGCCGCGGCCAGCGGCGCCGAGCCGGTGCGCCGGAACACCCATTGCGCCAGGGTCTGGTCGATCGCGCGTTCGTCGGCGGCGTCGGCGTCGATCATGGGGCGATTCATGCGGCAGCCTCCTGCGCGCCGGCGAAGGCGTCGTCCAGCGCCTCGATCAGCGCGGCCGGCCAGCGCCGGCGCCACACGCCGGCCCCTGGCGCCAGGCCCAGCGCGCGGACGAACAGGTACCAGCTTTCGCCAAGTTGGCGTTCGGCCGTATAGCCGTCCAGTCGCTGGCGCAGGTAGCGGTGCAGCGCCACGGTGTAGAGCAGGGCCTGCAGCGGGTAGTGGTGTCCGGCCATCGCCGCGTCGAGCGCTTCGCCGCGGTAGTCGCGCAGGTGCGCGCCCAGCCAGTTGGTCTTGTAGTCGAGTACGTGGAAGCGGCCGTCCCATTCCAGGATCAGGTCGGCGAAGCCGGTCAGCATGCCGTTGAGCGTGGTCGCGTCGAGGCTGGCCGGTACCGCGTCGGCCTGGCCGTGCGCGATGCACAGCGCCCGCAGCCGCGCCAGCGGCATCTGCCGCACCGGGAACTGGAATTCGAATTCCACGATGCGCCGTTCGGCGGGGACGTCGATCAGCCGGAGGCCGTCGCCGAGGTCGGCCTGGCGCACGCGGTCGATCAGCCGGCCGACCCGTTCCAGCGCCTCGTCCGGCGGCAGGTTGCCGGCCTTGACCGCCTGCGCGGTGAGCTGGACCTGCAGCAGCGGGCGCTGTCCGGGCCAGACCGGACCGGGCCGGGCCAGTTCCAGCACGCGATGCACGGCATCACCGAAGCGCGGGCCGCGCAGCGGATACAGGGCCAGCAGGCGGCTGTCTTCGGCGGCGCTTTCGGTTTTCTCCGCCGCGAGCGCCGGCTCCGCCGTGCCGGTTTCGTCGGTGGTGTCGTCGTCGATCACTGCCAGCGCCGCCGCGTAGCGGGTCAGGCCGCTGAAGCTGTGCAGCCACTGGAACGGGCGCAAATCCGGCAGGGGGGCCTGCGTGGCGCGTGGCGAAGCGCTGTCGGCCGGCACCCGGCAACGCGTGAAGGCGTCGCCAGTGGGTGCCGACACGCGCATGCCGCCGAGCGCCTTGGTCATCGCGGCGAGCGAGGCCTCGCCCCGGACCAGGCCGAGTTCGCGCTGCGCCTGCGCGATCAGCTGATCGATCGCCGCCCACTCCCACGCATGGTCGTCCCCGCTCGGGCGGACGCCGCGATCGACCCAGTACACGTGCACCGCGTGCACCGCACGGGTCAGCGCGACGTAGAGCAGGCGCAGGCGCTCTTCGAGTTCTTCGCGGAAATGCCGGCCGCGGCGGCCGACGAAATCCGCCGAACCCAGGTCCACGCAGCGCCGGCCCGCATCGTCGTGATAGCGCAGCAGCTTCGGCGAATGCGGGCCGGCGCGGTCGCTGATGCGCCACGCCAGCGGCAGGAACACGATCGGAAATTCCAGCCCCTTGCTGGCGTGGATGGTCAACAGCTGCACGCGGCGGGCATCGCTTTCGATGCGCAGCTGGCGCTCGTCGGCGGCGTCGCTGTCGCCGTCGCCGCCGTCGCGGCGCATCTGCTGCAGCCAGGCGTGCAGTCCGTCCAGCCCCTGCCGCGCGCTTTCCTGCGCCGCCAGCAGCTCGCCCAGGTGACGCAGGTCGGTGAGCACGCGCTCGCCGTCGGGCAGCGCCAGCAGGGCGGTGGCGCGTGCGGCCAGCAGGTCGTCGACCAGCGCCAGCACGCCGCGGCCGCGCACCAGCGCGCGCCATGCCTCGAAGCGTTCCAGTTCGAGCTCGAACGCCGCGGGCCGGGCCTGCCAGGCGCTGAATTGATCCAGCGTCGCGCCGAGCAGGCGGGTGGCCAGCGCGCCGCGCACGGCCTGGTCGTCGTCGGGGTGCAGCACGGCGCCGAGGATCAGTTCCAGCTCGCGCGCGACCTCGCCGGCAAACACGCTGCCGCGCCCGCTGCCGACGCAGGGCACGCCGCGCGCGATCAGCCGCGTGCGCAGCGCCACGATCTGCCGGTTGGTCGTCAGCAGCACCGCGACGTCGCCCGGCGTCACGCGCTTGCCGCCGATCCGCCGGCGCGGATCGTCGAGCAGTTCGGCGATGCGGTTGGCGCAGTCGTCCAGCGCCAGCGACTCCAGTTCGCGCAGTGCCTGCAGCGGCTTGCCGTCCGGCGCATCGCCGCGGAACGGATGGATCACCAGCGGCTGCGCGACGACCGCGCCATCGACGGTGTAGGGCTTCCGGTCCGCCTTGGCGGCGGGTTCCACCGGCCGGTAGCGGATCTGCGGATGGCCGAAGCCGCCCTCGGTATGGCCGTACCAGGCGTTCAGCGCCTCGACCAGCGCGCGGCTGGAGCGGTGGTTGCTGCCCAGCGAGTAGCGCCGGTCGGCCTGCTCGGCGGCGCGCAGATAGGCGGCGATGTCGCCGCCGCGGAAGCTGTAGATCGCCTGCTTGGGGTCGCCGATCATCACCAGCGTGCCGCGCTCGCGGTAGATCCGGTCGAAGATCGCGAACTGGCGCTGGTCGGTGTCCTGGAATTCGTCGATCAGGGCGACCGGAAAGGCTTCGAACAGCCGTCCGGCCAGCGTCTCGTCGCCCTGCTCGCCGCACAGGCGCCGGTGGACCGTGTCGATCAGCATGCCGTAGGTGAACACGCGGCGCTGGCGCGCGCGGCGCGGCATTTCCTCGCGGCAGGTCTGCGCGGCCTCGGCCAGCACGGCGCCGCGGGTGAACAGGGTGCGCAGCCCGATCAGCGGGCGCAGCGCCTGCAGCGACTGGATCAGCGGATGCCCGGCCAGCGAGCCGGCGCGGGCGGCCGCCTCCTGGGCGGGCAATTTTTCCGGCTCGAAGACATCGCTGAGCGATCTGGCCAGCTGCGCCTCGTCGTTGTCGCGCAACGCCGGCACGATTTCGCGCAACCGGCTGCGCAATGCGGCGTTGGCCCGCTTGTAGAGCGTTGCGTCGTCGGCCAGCCGCTGCAGTTCGGCGATGTTTTCGTCGGTGCGCAGCATCGCGATCCGGCGTTCGAGCTCGGCCAGGCCGCCGGCCTCGATCCGCGCATCGCTGTTGTTGGCCAGGGCGCCCAGGTCGCGCAGCAGGCCTTCGGGGCCGTCGTCGAGCAGCAACGCGGCCTCGCGCGGGTCGACGTGGCCGCCCAGGTAGCGTCGCCGCCAGAAGTCCTCCACGCATTCGCGCTGCAGTTGCTGTTCGTCGAGGAGCTTGTCGCCGGCGAACGCGGCGCCGCTTTCCAGCGGGTAGTCGCGCTGGATGCGCTGGCACAGCGCGTGGATGGTCGAGACCGGCGCGCGATCCAGGTCGGTGCGCGCCAGCTGGATCTTGCGCAGCGCGTGGCGGGCACCGTCCGCGTCGGGGCACAGCGCGGCCAGGTAGTCTTGCAGCGAGTTCTCCGCGTCGGCCGGCGCGCAGGCGGCCGGCGCGAGCAGCCAGCGTTCGGCCTCGAGCAGGCGCCGGCGCAGGCGTTCGCGCAGTTCCTGGGCGGCGGCATCGGTGAAGGTGGTCACCAGGATCTGCTCCACCCGCAGCCCGCGCTCCAGCAGCAGGCGCAGGTAGATCAGGCCGATGTTCCAGGTCTTGCCGGTGCCGGCGCTGGCCTCGATCAGGATGCGGCCGTCCAGCGGCATGCGGCGCCAGTCGAGCGGCGGCAGGGCGGACGGGGTGTTCATGGGCGGAATTCCTCGGGCAGCTTCAGCAGCATCGTGCGCTGCGGGTCGAGCACGTCGCAGACCAGTCCGGTGGCGGCCACGAAGGCGTGGTGCGCGGGGCTGGCGAGGTCGAACAGGTCCAGCCCGCGGCTGAGCAGCGCCGCATAGCCGGGGGCGTAATCGCGCTCGCCGACGTGGCTGGCGCCGTCGCCATTCCATGCGGCGGCGGCCCTCGCAAGGCGCTGGTCCGGAGCGGCCGTGGCATAGGCCTGCGCGGTGCGCGCAAAGAACAGCAGCGGCTGCTGCACGGCGGCCTGGTACGCCGCGATCAGGCGGCGCAGCCCGCGGCGCAGTTGCGCGGCGTCCTGCGCCCGCACGGGATCGAGCAGGCCGGCGCCGCGGGCCGGGCCGGCGTTGGGCGCCGGCTCCAGACAGGCGACGTGCACGGCGTCGTCCCGGGTCAAGCGCAAGGCGGCCCAGTCGATGTAGAGCGCCAGGATTTCCTTGAGCCCGGCGGCGCGCGCGGGCTGGGCGTCGAACAGCAGCAGGCCGCCGTCGGCGGCGCGGAACACCCGGTCGACCACGCCGCCCAGGCGCAGGCCGTCGCCGAGATCCAGCTCGATCGCCTGCGCCAGCGGTTGCGCGATGCCGTCGGCGAACAGCGGTCGCGCGCCGGCGAGCAGGCCTTGCAGCGAGTCGCGCAGCTGCGCATAGGCCTCGGCGCCGATCGCGCCGCCGGCCAGCATGCCCGAGCGCGCCAGCCACGCCGGCGGTTCGGCGGGCAGCTCGTCGATGCCGGCGGCGAGCGCGTCGCCGAGCAGCCGGCGATCGATGCGATCGATCCGTTCGAGCCGGGCCTCCAGCGGTTCGCGATCGGGCGGGATGGCCTGGTCCAGCGCCTGCAGGCTGATGCCATGGCCGTGCAGCAAGGCAGCCCTGGCCGGGTCGCGCCAGTAGCGCCTGAGTGCGCCGAGCGGGATTTCGCCGCTCGCCACGGGCATGGCTTTCGGCGTGCCGGCCGAGCCGAGGAAACAGGGAGCGTCGACGCCGGACGGCGCGGCGAGGAACGCCGGGTCGTACGAGAACAGGCGCGGATCGTGCCGCGGCTGGCCGTGCGCGTCGCGCTCGTAATAGCGCGCGTCGAAGGGTTGCAGCGGATGGCGGACGCACCACGGCCGGTCGATTTTGTCGTCGTCGGCCCGGTCGTCGTCGGCGATGCCGTGCTGCTCGTCGAGGAACTGCAGCAGCTCGGCCAGCGGCGCGGCCGGGTTGCGCCGCTGGCCGTCGCGCACGCCTTCGCCGACGTAGCTGATGTGCAGCGTGTCGCGCGCCGACATCATCGCCTCCAGGAACAGGTAGCGGTCCTCGCTGCGGGTGTCGCGGTCGCCGTGGCGCGGCTGGCCGAGGATGCGGTTGAGGCCGGCGTCGTTGCCGGGGCGCGGAAACTCGCCCTCGTTCATGCCGAGCAGGGCGACCACGCGGAACGGGATCGAGCGCTGCGGCACCAGTCCGCAGAAGGTCACCCCGCCGAGCAGGAACGGTTGCCGCTCCGGCACCGCGTCGAGCGCGCCGCGCACCGCTTCGCGCACCACGCTCCACGGCAGCGGCATCGCGATGCCGGCCTCGGCGGCCTGGCCGCCGAGGCCGGCGGCGAGCCGGCGCAGCGCGTCGAGCGCCTGGTTCTCGGCATCGTCGCGCGGGTCGGCGAGGAACAGCGCGTCGATCAGCGCCAGCAGCCATTCGCTCCATGCGGCGAGCGGTCGCGCGGTGGCGAATTCGCCGCGCGCCCGGCGCAGTTCGCCGAGCAGGCGGTCGAGCTGGCCCAGCGCCTCGACCGCGCCGCCGGAAACCCCGTCCAGCGGCAGGATGCCGTCGAGCAAGGGATCGCCGCTCTCGCCGCCGGCGATCAGCCCGGCGTAGATGCGGTCGAAACCGAATTGCCAGGAATTCGCGTCGATCGCCGCCGCGCCGACCGCGGCCTTCATGTCGGCATCCAGCCCCCAGGCCACGCGGGCGCGGCGCAGCCAGCGTTCCAGCGCGTCGCGGCCGTCGGGGTCGATCGCGAAGCGGCGCGCCACCGCGGGCACGTCGAGGAAATCCAGCACCTCGCTGACGGTGAAGCGGCTTTCGGCCAGATCCGGCACCTGCGCGAACGCGCTGATCAGCGGATGCGCGCGCGACAGCCCGACGTCGGCCAGATGCCAGGGGATGTGCCGCGGGTCGGCGCGGTAGTGCGCCGGTTCGCCGAACACGGCCGCCAGGTACGGCGCATAGGCGCCGATGTCCGGCGCCATCACCACGATGTCGCGATGCTGCAGCGCGGGGTCGTCGGCGAGGCAGCGCAGCAGGCTGTTCTTCAACACCTCCAGTTCGCGCAGGCGGGTGTGGCAGGCGTGCACGCGCAGGCTGGCGTCGCCGCGCAGGGCGGGCAGCAGGTCTTCGATGCGCGCGCCTTTTTCGCATCGTTCGCGGGTCGCCGCGCCGACCAGCGCCGGTTGCAGGCAGCGGATGCTCGATTGCAGCCGGGCCAGCAGCGAGGCGGCGTCCGTCGACGGTTCGGCTTCGTCGAGCGGATCGCGCTCGTCGGTGGTGTCGCATTCGTCGAGGGTGATGCAGAAGTCCTGCGCGATGCGCCCCAGCGCCACCAGCAGCGGGTGGCCGATCTCGTAGTACAGCGCCTGCGGGTCGTCGGTCTGCGCCAGCTGGGCGCGCCGGCTGCGCAGGTCCGACCAGTATTCGCGGCAGGGATCGGGAAAATACAGATGCACCGGCGTGTGCCGCACGGTGGCCTGCAGTGCTAGCAGCACGTCGGGCGGCAGGTGGCTGACGCCGAACACATGCAGCGGCGCCCCGGCGGGCTCGCCCTGCGCGACCAGCGCGTCGAGCATCGCGGCGCTGCGCTGCGCGCGGTGCGGACGATCGACGGCGGCCTGCACCCGCTGCCACAGCGTGGCCTGCCAGTCGTGCCGGTGGCGGCCGGGGTGCTGTTCCCAGTCGAGGATCCAGTCCGGCCGATAGATCAGGTACTGGGTATACACGGCGGCCAGGTGCCCGGCCAGCTGAAAGCTGCGCCGCGGCGCGTCGTCGCCGGCCAGGTAGCGGCCGATCTGCGGCGCGTCCAGCGTGGGCAGCGCCTGCAGCAGGCGCCAGCGCAGCACTTCTTGCCGCCAGACGCCGCCGACCAGCGCCTGGTCGCCGAGCACGCAGCGGGCGGTGCGCTCGAACCACTGCCACGGCAGGATCATCTCGACGTTGGCGGCGATGCCGTGGCCGCCGCGCGGGCCGCTGCGCTGCGCGAGACGGCCGAGCAGCCAGCGCTGCAGGCCCGGATGCGCCACCACCACGGTTTGCGCCGCCAGCGGGTTGGCCGGCCGCCGTGTCTGCAGTTGCAGCGCCAGCGCATCGGCCAGCCACTCGGTGCGGCTGGCGCGATGGACGATCAGTCCGCCTGGGGTTTCCTTCATTCGTTGCCGCCCTGGATAGCTCGATGCCACATGCCGTACAGCATACCGAGGCACCGTCGCGCGGCCTGAGATTATCGGCGGAAGGCATGCCGGACGGTGCTGCGGCGATGGTCCGGACTGGCAAAAAAAGCGCAGGTTTCGACGGTGGCGGCCGATAACCGGGACGAGACGGCGGCGGCAAGGACCCGCCGCGGCAGGACCGGCCCCGGGCGTGCCTGCTGGCTCGTTTCTTGCTGTCTTGATCAGTGTCAGGGGACTTGCCAAAAGCAGGGCTTCGTGCGCTGATTGCAGCCGCCTGCTTGTCGCGGCCGCGCGTGCGGGCTGCGCAACTCGAATCACGGCCGCGCTTGGCGGGGCCGGTCCATCTGGGGAGCAAACCTGGAGTAGGGATGGAAAGTCGGGAACAGGCACGAGGTGAGTTCCGCGAACGCTTCTACCAGAGCGTGGCGGAGACCTTGACGCTGCTTCACGCGGAGCCCGGCCACGACTGTCGACAGGCGCTGCACCGGGTCGCCCGGATTCTTGCCGTCACCATGGATCTGCCGCTGGTCTGGGTCGGGCGGCGCGAGTCGGGCCGTTCGGCGCTGGAGATCATGGCGGCTGGCCCCGCCGCCGAATACATGGCGTCGTTGCAGCTCAGCAACGATGAGCGCGAGGAAGGCGGGTGCGGTCCGGCGGGAATCGTGCTGCGCCAGGGAACCGCCCGGTTGACGCCGGTCGACGCGCCGGAGTTCGCGCCATGGCGGGAGGCCGCCCGGCGTTACGGCTTCGGCGCCATCATCGTGGCGGCGTCGAACACCGCCGATGGCGGCCAGCTGGAGCTGGCCGCCTATTCGCGCGATGGCGGTCCGGCCCTGGGCGACGAGTTGCTCGACTGGGCGCAGCGGCTGGTCGACGAACTTGCCCGGTTCTGGGACGACCAGGCGCTGCTCGATCGCGATCTGCGGCTGAGCCGTTATCGCGACGCACAGCGGGCGATCCAGCGGGCGCTGCTGGAGCAGCCCGACCCGGAGGCGGTTTGCCGCACGCTGGCCCATGCGCTGGTGGGCGTGGCCGGCGCGGCTGCGGTCGATGTGTTCGTCGTCGATGGCGAGCGGCTGCGCCGCGTCGCCCTGGTCGGCACCATGGCCGAGGCGATGGGCGTGCTGCCCGATCCCCCGCTGCACTGCGACGGGCCGTCGATCCCGGCGCCCACGCTGTGCTTCATGCAGGGAACGCCGATCATCCGCAGCCACCCGGCGGCGCATCCGGAGGTGGTCAGTGCCTGGCGCACGGCGCCCCTGGCGCAGATGGGCGCCATCGGCTGCTGGCCGGTCTTTTCGTCGTTGCCCGGCGCGATCGCGTCGACGCGCGTGCCGGCCGCGGTGTTCGTGGTCGTCACCGCCGAAGCGGATGCCTTCGACGCGGAAATGTGCCGGCTGCTGGACGAGATCGCGGACGCCGCCGGCCTCGCCCTGAGACAGCACAGCGACCGTCGCGCCCTGCTCGAGGAACAGGCGCGCCAGACCCATCTCGCGTTGCATGATGCGCTGACCAACCTGCCCAATCGCCGGGCGCTGGACAAGCACCTCGAAGGCGCCCTCGCCAGGGCGCAGCGGCACCAGCGCATGGTCGCCGTCGGCATGCTGTATCTGGATGACCTCAAGCCGATCAACGATCGCTATGGCCATGCCGGGGGCGATCGCATCCTGGTGCAGGTGGCGGCACGTTTGCGCGACGCGCTGCGCTCGGACGACTACGTGGCCCGGCTGGGCGGCGACGAGTTCGTGCTGGTGCTGGAGGATCTCGAGTCCACGGAAGACCTGGACGTCCTGCTGGCGCGCGTCTGGCAGGGCTTGCGGCAGCCGCTGCTGGTCGACGAAGCGAAGCTGCAGATATCGGCAAGCCTGGGCGTGGCCCTGTTCCCGATCCATGCCCAGGCGAACGGCGAGCAGTTGCTCCGGCGCGCCGACCAGGCGATGTACCTGGTCAAGGCGCAAAAGCGGCATCGCGCCCGGTGGTGGTCGCTGCCGTCGTCGCCGGGCGACGCGGCGGGGACCGCGGATGCGCATGGCGGGTACGAACATCCGCCGTATGGCGAGGCGGCCGCGGAGCTGCTCCGGCCCTGGAGCAGGGCGCTGGAAAGCCAGCTGCCGAGCCTGGTGGAAGGCTACTACGTCGATCTGCTGACCCACGAAGGCGCCGCGAATCTTCTCCGCGCGCTGACCGTCGACGACGTGGCCGCGGTCAAGCGCCGCCTGTCGTGGCACCTGCGGTTGCTGCTGAGTCCCGATCTCGATGCGGACACCCATCATGCCCGCGCCCTCCAGTCCGGTTTTTTCTACGCGGCGTGCGGCCTGGAAGAGGTGTGGCTGCTGGAGGGGGTCGAGCGGCTGCGCGACCTGTTCAGCGTGGTGCTGGCTTCCGATGCGCACCGCGACCTGCGGCCGTTGAACATCGTGCTGCAGCGCATTGCGCTGGAGCGGCAATGGCAGCTCGAGAGCATGCGCAAATTGCAGCGCCAGCGTGTCGCGCTGCTGGCCCGGCTCAACGCGCTGGCCTGGTCGGCGGAAGGCTATCTGGAGCTGATCCAGGGCGTGGTCGACATCCTGGCCTCGCACGACGAGATCATGGCCTGCGCGGTGGGGCGTCCCGAAACGTCGGGCCGCTTCACCTACGAGGCGGTCGCCGGCAAGCCCTTCACGGATTACCTGCGGGCGATGGAACTCGGCGAGACGGCGCCGGTCGGCGTCAAGGCGGAGGACCCGGAGGGCGGCGGTCCCAGCGGCCGCGCCTGGCGCACCGCGACGATCCAGCGGTGCGCCCACTTCGGCAGCGATCCGGCGATGCTGGGTTGGCGCGAGCTGGCCTTGCGGCTGGGGGTCGTTTCCGCCACCGCCATCCCGCTGTGCCCGTTGCCGCGCACGCCGGCCGTGGTGCTCAGCCTCTACAGCCGTTATGCGGGAGGATTCCAAAGCGAGGATCAGCAGGCGTTCGTCGAGCAGATCAAGGCGGTGCTGGATCTGGCGCTGGCGCGCATTGCGCCGCCCCGGCCGGGCACCGAGCTGCTGCCGTTCTTCGTGCGCGAGCGCTGGCGCGCGATGGTCGCCACCGCCGCGGTCGAGATGCACTATCAGCCGGTGGTCAGGCTCGCCGACGGCCGCGTTGCCGAGCTGGAGGCGCTGGCGCGCCTGCGCGACCTGGACGGCAGCCTGCTGCCGCCGGGCCGGTTCCTGCCGGCGTTGAGCGAGGACGACCTGATCGTGCTGTTCCGCGAAGGGCTCCTGCAGGCCGCGGCATGCCGCCAGACGCTGGAACAGGCGGGCTGCAAGCTGGACGTGTCGGTCAATGCGTCCGCCGGGGCCTTGACCGACCCCCGCTATGCCGGGGTCGTGGCAGCCGTGCTGGCGACCAGCGATTGCCCGCCGGGCGCCCTGCTGCTGGAGATCCTGGAGTCGCCGATCGGCACAGAGCATTCCACGCCCGCCGGCGAGAGCGGCATGCAGGCGCTCAAGGCGCTGGGCGTGCGGCTGGTCGAGGACGATCTGGGTGCCGGCTACAGCTCGCTGATCCGGCTTCGGCAGTGGCCGTTCGACCGGGTCAAGATCGATCAGACGATCGTCCTGCAGGTCGCCGACGAGGCGCTGCGCACCCTGCGCTTCATCCGCCAGCTGGTCCGCCTGGGGCACGACCTGGGGCTGGAGGTCGTGGTGGAAGGGCTGGAGACGCCCGGCCTGATCGAGGCTGCGCAGATCCTCGGCGCGGACCTGGGGCAGGGCTATGCGCTCGCGCGTCCGATGCCGGCAACGGCGCTGCGTGGCTGGCTGGCCGGTTTCGATTCGAAGTGGGACGTGGCGCAGCCGTTGACCGCGCTGGGGACCCTGGCGGCCACCCTGCTGTGGGAGGAGCGCTTCGACGCGCTGCCCGGCGATCCGGTTTTCTGGCGGCGGCATGCCGAGACCAGCGACGCTCCCAGTGCCTACCTGCATCACGGCAACTTCGCGTCCGCGGTACTGATCGAAAGCCACGCCCGGATGCATGCGGCGTCCATCGGCGGGCCGCGGGACCCGGTTTACCGCCAGGCGCGCGAGGCCTACATCGCGCAACTGATCGAATGCGTGAAGGCCGAAGAACGTCGCGACGGGCGGATCCTTCCCGACGCTGCCTGAAAACGGCGTCGCTGCACGGTGGGCGGTGCAGGGATGAACCTGCGACGCCTGCCGTGCGGAGCCGGTGGGGCCGACCTTGAGCGTGGGGGATATTCCGCAGACCCTTGCGCCGGTGGAGCCGGCGCAGCTGAGCGCCGACATCCTGCCGTCGAGCGATGTGCCAGGCAGTGCTGTGCCGGCTACGGATGCCTTGATCGGCCCGAACAGCCTGTCGAAACACAGCACTATGACGCATTCGGGCGGCGCTTGGCGGTGGCGCAGGATTGGACAGGGGGGGGGACGCGGAACGCCTACGGAACACTCGATGCGCAAAAAGCGAAAAAGCCCGATTCGGCGGGAATCGGGCTTTTTCGCAACTGCTTGTTTTTCTGGAACTGTTGGTGGGCGGTGCAGGGATCGAACCTGCGACACCTGCCGTGTGAAGGCAGTGCTCTACCGCTGAGCTAACCGCCCGCCGGAAGCGCGCAAATATACGGGTTGTCGGCATCCGGGTCAATCTCGCCGGGTCGGGCTGGGCGGCATCGATGGGGTTGGCGCATGCGGGTTGCTAAACTTTCCCGCTTGATGGCCCGAGGTTACCGCGATGGATTTTCTGCAGCACGAGTTCAGCCACATTCTTGCCGCCCTGCACGGATTCGAGCTGACGCCGTGGAAGGCGATCGGCTTGACGGGCTCGCTGATGTTCACCAGCCGCTGGTTCGTGCAGATCTACTACACCCGCAAGCTCAAGCGGGTGGTGATGCCGCTGGCGTTCTGGTGGCTGTCGGTGTGCGGCAGCGCGCTGTTGCTGGCGTATTTCATCATCGGCAAGAACGATTCGGTCGGCATCCTCTCGAACTTCTTCCCGGCCTTCGTCTCGATCTACAACCTGATCGTGCACATGCGCGACGTGAAGCGCCGCCGCGTGGTGGTCGAGAGCGAGGTCTGACCGCGCCGCCCGCGCCCGCCACGCGCGCCGCGTGCGTTCAGTCGGGGTCGTAGTCGAGGTTGGGCGCCAGCCACCGCTCGGCTTCCGCGCGGGTCCAGCCCTTGCGTGCGGCGTAGTCCTCGACCTGCTCCCTGCCGATCCGGCCGACCACGAAGTACTGGCTGTCGGGGTGCGAGTAGTACCAGCCGGAGACGGCGGCGGTGGGATACATCGCGAAGCCTTCGGTCAGCTCGATGCCGGCGTTCCCGGTGGCGTCGAGCAGGGCGAACAGGGTGGTCTTCTCGGTATGGTCGGGGCAGGCCGGGTAGCCGGGCGCGGGGCGGATGCCGCGGTATTGCTCGGCGACGAGCTGCTCGTTGTCGAGCGATTCGTCCGCTGCGAAGCCCCAGAATTCGCGCCGCACGCGTTCGTGCATGTGCTCGGCGAAGGCTTCGGCGAGGCGGTCGGCCAGCGCCTTGAGGGTGATCGCGGCGTAGTCGTCGTGGTCGGCCTCGAAGCGCGCCAGGTGCGGCTCGATGCCGATGCCGGCGGTGACCGCGAAGCCGCCGATCCAGTCGCGCTTGCCGAATTCCTTCGGCGCGATGAAATCGGCCAGGCAGAAGTCGGGGCGCTCGGCCGGCTTGTCGGCCTGCTGGCGCAGGTGGTGCAGCACGACTTTCCCCGCTCCCCCCGGGAGAGGGTGTCCCGAGGGGGTGGGTGAGGGTCCGGGCGGAGCGAGGTGGCCCGCCGCGGCCGCACCCGCGCCTCCGGCCCCTTGCCCGGCGGGAGACGGGTGCAGTTCGATGTCGTCGCCGATGCTCGCGGCGGGCCACAGGCCGATCACGGCGCGGGCGGTCAGCCATTTTTCGGCGACGATCCTGTCCAGCATCGCCTGCGCGTCGCGGAACAGCTCGCTGGCCTGCTTGCCGACCACGGCGTCGGTGAGGATGGCCGGGTAGTGGCCGGCCAGTTCCCACGCCTGGAAGAACGGCGTCCAGTCGATGTAGCGGCGGAGGGTGGCGAGGTCGTAATCGTCGAACACGGTGATGCCGGGCTGCTTCGGCTGCGGCGGCTGGTACGCGGCCCAGTCGCAGCGGAAGCGCTGCGCGCGGGCTTTCTCCAGCGGCACCAGCTGCTTGCCGGGGCCGCGGTTGCGGTGGCGTTCGCGCACGTCGGCGTAGTCGGCGCGCACTTTCGCCAGGAAGTCGTCGACCAGCTCCTTGCTGACCAGCGACTGCGCCACGCCGACCGCGCGCGAGGCGTCCTTCACCCACACCGTGCCGGCCTTGTAGTG
>JAGWMU010000153.1 GCA_028873095.1 Pseudomonadota bacterium
TTAGGAATCTGCTTACCAAGCAATTCCGCAATGGTTATTTCTCCGGAACCTTGGTGAAAGCCTGAATATTCGTTTCCATTGCGGCTGATCACCGGCACTTCCCGTCCATCGTCTACATCCGATAGGGCCATTCTTGCCGAATCATAGGTTCGCCCCATTACGGAAGAGAAACGTTGAAGTTGATCGACCCCAAAGGATCGAGCCGACTTCTCAAGATGTTTGGTTTTTGCGATGCGCGCATAGCCAACGCGCGCGCCGACAGGCTGTATGCGATTGAGATCGATGTATTCGACCACGCGGGAAGGTCGGTCAGTCTGCCCCAACCATCTAGTGGTCTTTTTTCTAACTGAGCCCTCCTTCTGCTCGCCGCCCTGTTTGTAGCCGTAACCGATAGCGGCATCCGAAAACGTATCCCATGCTGTGTCGGGGAAAAATTCTGTTGGATACCAAGTGCGGCTTCCAGAGTCTCCCTGGTAGGCACAAGCTGCAGCCTGTAAGAGGGTGCTTTTCCCTGAGCCGTTCTCGCCAACAATGGCGATAATTGGAAAGGGGAAATTCACCCTTTGCCCAGTCCATCCTCGAATTCCTCGCGGCGCGATCCAGTCAAGTCGCCTAGGCCACGCAGTTCCTGCGCGCCATTTCTTCTCTAATCGGCGTATCTCATCGCTGATCTGCATGGCTTCGTCGCTCCCTTAAGCTGCGAGCGCCACACAACGGTGGCGCTAATCGTGGCTAGAAGCATGCACTAAGCTATTTAATTTGTACAGATGAAAATTATATGGTCAAATTGGTGGCTCGCACGCCCGTAAGACGCACAAATTGCTGGCGCAAATAACTCAGGAGAGCTAACTTCTCGAAATCAATAGACTTTTTATCTTTGACAATTCATGAGCGGTCATGTATAAAGTTCAGTATGAATCGTATGTCCATCCACGATCGCGCCAAGATCCTCGGCTTCCTTGTCGAAGGAATGAGCCTGCGTGCGGCTTCCCGCTTGGCTGGCTGCTCCATCAATACCGTGACCAAGCTGCTTGTTGACGTCGGTACGGCCTGCGCTGAGTATCAGGACAACGCCCTGCGCAATCTGCCCTGCAAGCGCATTCAGTGCGATGAAATCTGGTCATTCGTCGGCGCCAAGCAAAAGAACGTCGCGCAAGGTGCAGTCGGTTACGGCGATGTCTGGACGTGGACGGCGATCTGCGCCGATACCAAGCTGGTCGCTTCGTGGATGGTCGGAAGCCGCGATGGTGATGCTGCCAAGACCTTCATTGCTGATCTGGCTGGCCGTCTGGCGAACCGCGTACAGCTCACGACGGACGGCCACAAGGTCTATGTGCAGGCTATCGAGGACGCGTTCGGCGCCGATGTCGATTACGCCATGCTCATCAAGCTGTTCGGCGAAGGCCCGGCATCGCCGGAACGCAAGTACAGCCCCGCCAACCAGCTCGGCACGAAGATCGTGAAGATCGAAGGCAACCCGGACATGGCGAAGGTTTCAACCAGCTACGTCGAACGCCAGAACCTGACCATGCGTATGTCAATGCGCCGCTTCACCCGGCTGACGAACGGTTTCAGCAAGAAGGTGGACAACCACATGCACGCCGTGGCGCTGCACTTCATGCACTACAACTTCGGCCGCATCCACAAGACGCTGCGCGTGACCCCGGCGATGGAGGCTGGCGTGTCGGATCACGTATGGTCGCTGGAAGAAATTGCAGCCCTGGTGCCGGAGCCGGTTGCCAAGCCGCGCGGCCCCTACAAGAAGCGGAACGCTGAAATTTCAGACTGAGACACTACCAATTGGCGGGTTCCTGACGCGATCAGCCGACGGTGAAGCTCTCGCCGCAGCCGCATTCGCCGGTGGCGTTCGGGTTGTGGAACACGAAGCTGGCGTTGAGCCCCTGCCGCTGGAAATCGATCACCGTCCCTTCGACCATGGCCCGGATCTTGTCGTTGACGATCAGCGGCAGGCCATCGACCTCGAGCAGCCGCTCGTCCTCGCCGATCGCCTCGGCCAGGTCCACCACGTAGGCGAAACCGGAACAGCCGGTGCGCTTGACGCCAAAACGCACGCCTGCCGCGGTCGGTGCCGCCGCCAGGAAATGGCGCATGCGCTCGCGGGCGGCGGGGGTGATGGTGATGGTCATGACGGGGGTTCCAGCCTCGCTGCTCTTGGGGTTGCCGTGCTCGTGATCGCCGCACCGCGACTGCCGCATGCGGTCCGGAAAGTCGCAGCCCGGGCAACGGCTACATTATCATGCGGGTCCGGCCCTGCGCGCCGTTGCGCGCCGGCGCCGTCCATTCCCACCTGCCGATATGCGGCTTTCTTCAGGAGTTTCAATTCATGGCCTTGGTCAGCCCGACTGTATGCAGCCCGACTTCATGCAGCGTGAAGCAGGCGCTTTCCGGCACGCTCGAAGTCGGCAGCCAGGTGACCGTGCGCGGCTGGGTGCGCACGCGGCGCGATTCCAAGGCCGGCCTGTCGTTCGTCAACGTCACCGACGGCTCCTGCTTCGATCCGATCCAGGCGGTGGTGCCGGCCACGCTGGGCAATTACGAGAGCGAGGTGAAGCATCTCACCGCCGGCGCCGGCGTGGTCGTCAGCGGCACCCTGGCGCCGTCGCAGGGCAAGGGCCAGAGCTTCGAACTGCAGGCGCACGAGGTCGTCGTCACCGGCTTCGTCGACGATCCGGAGACCTACCCGATCCAGCCCAAGCAGCATTCGATGGAGTTCCTGCGCGAGGTCGCCCACCTGCGCCCGCGCACCAACCTGTTCGGCGCGGTGACCCGGGTGCGCCACACGATGATGACGGCGATCCATCGCCATCTCACCGCGCAGGGCTTCTTCTGGATCAACACCCCGATCATCACCACCTCCGACGCCGAGGGTGCCGGCGACATGTTCCGGCTGTCCACGCTGGACCTGGCCAACCTGCCGCGCCTGCCCGACGGCAAGATCGACTTCCGCAAGGATTTCTTCGGCCGCGAGGCCTTCCTCACCGTGTCCGGCCAGCTCAACGTCGAGGCCTACTGCCTGGCGATGAGCAAGGTCTACACCTTCGGCCCCACCTTCCGCGCCGAGAACTCCAACACGCCGCGCCACCTGGCCGAGTTCTGGATGGTCGAGCCGGAGATCGCCTTCGCCGACCTGGCCGCCAACGCCGACTGCGCCGAGGGCTTCCTCAAGGCGATCTTCAAGGCGGTGCTGGACGAGCGCGCCGACGACATGGCGTTCTTCGCCGAACGCGTGCAGAGCGATGCCATCAGCCGCATCGAGGCGTTCATCGCCCAGCCGTTCGAGCGCATCGACTACACCGATGCGATCACGATCCTGCAGAAGTCCGGGCAGAAGTTCGACTACCCGGTGGCCTGGGGCATCGACCTGCAGACCGAGCACGAACGCTACCTGGCCGAGAAACATATCGGCCGTCCCGTGGTCGTAATGAACTACCCCGAGGCGATCAAGGCGTTCTACATGCGATTGAACGACGACGGCAGGACCGTGGCGGCGATGGACGTGCTGGCGCCGGGCATCGGCGAGATCATCGGCGGCAGCCAACGCGAGGAACGGCTGGACTGCCTCGACCGCCGCATGATCCAGTTCGGCCTCGATCCGGCCGCCTATGGCTGGTACCGCGACCTGCGCCGCTACGGCACGGTGCCGCATGCCGGCTTCGGACTGGGTTTCGAGCGGCTGCTGGTCTACATCTGCGGCCTGTCCAACATCCGCGATGCGATTCCCTATCCACGTGCCGCCGGAACGGCCGAATTCTGAGTATCTTCCCCGCCATGTCGAGCCGATTCGCCACCATCGCCGGCGCACTGATCCTGACTGCCCTGCTGGGCGGATGCCACAGCGCGAGAGTATTGATCCCGCCCAACCTGCGGCCGCCGTCGGAAGACAGCGGCGACGCCCTCAAGCTTGCCCGCAAGGAACTGCAGCAGGCCACGCCCTGCTGCAGCAGCTTCGCCGACTTTTCCTACCAGGCCATGCTGCCGTGGCAACCGGAGAAATTCACGCTCGGCAACGGCGGCATGGTGGCCAACATGAGCGGCACCCACAGCTACTTCCTCGCGTTCCGCCTGCCGACCGGCATCAAGCTGCCTTACCGCGTGGCGCTGAAATCGGAATTGAGCGGCCGCTGGCTGCACTCCAGCTACCTGTTCGCGCCCACCGTCGTGGTGCTGGACGGGGGGTTCCAGCCGATCCGCTCGGCCGACGTCGGGTTGTGCGAGCACATGGGATGGGGCGACGAAACCACCGGCGCGTTCGGCAGCTTCACCATCGACAGCAAGCAGGCCCGCTACCTGCTGGTCTACAGCTCCGCCGCGCAGCAGTCCGGCAAGACCTACTGGGAGCAGTCGCCCGCCGCGTTTTCCACCAAGGCCACGCTCGACATGAACCCCACCGGCAATTTCAGCATCGCGCACGGCCCGGACGGCGTGCTGTGGGTCGGCATGATGGACAAGACCTATGCCGATGCCGTGGACAACGCCGTCTGCGGCAAGGCCGCGCAAGGCAACGGCGTGATCAACACCTTGCGCACCGCGTTGCCGCTGCCGTGGAACAGCAACGACAACGGCAAGAAAGACAACAGCAGCCATCCCGAATGATCGTCCTGTATCTCGGTCTGCTGCTCGGCGGCGTCGGCCTGTTCGTGCTGTCCTATGCGGCCCAGTTCCGCCTCGCCGTCCTGCTGCGCCGGTGCCATCCGCAGCAATGGCGGATCATCGCCGAGCCGGAGCACGGCAAGGCGTCGGCGTGGCGTACCTGGATCCGCCTGCAACATGCGCTGCGCTCACCGGCGTTGCCGGCCATGGGCGACGCCACGCTCAACGGCTGGCGGCGCCTGTGGCTTTACAGCCCGTGGCTGGGCTGGCTGTGCTGGCTGGCCGCATTGACGATGCGCATGCTGCTGCGTTGAAACCGACCGGAGAACGGACATGCAACTGGATCTGAGTGGACGACACGCGCTGGTCTGCGGCGCATCCCAAGGCATCGGCCGCGCCAGCGCGATCGAACTGGCGCTGCTCGGCGCCGATGTCACCGTGCTGGCGCGGCGCAGCGAGGTGCTGGCCGCGCTCGTGCAGGCGCTGCCGCGCGTCCACGACGCCCAGAAGCACGGCTTCGTCGTCGCCGATGCCGGCGCTACCGACGCCCTGCGCGCAAGCGCCGAGCAGCTGGTCGCCGGCAGCCCGGTGCACATCCTGATCAACAACAGCGGCGGGCCGCCGCCAGGCATCGTCGCCGCCGCAACGCCGGCGGAGTTTCTCGATGCGTTCCGCCAGCACCTGCTGGCCAACCATGTGCTGGCGCAGGCGGTGATCCCCGGCATGAAGGCGGCGGGCTGGGGGCGCATCGTCAACATCATCTCCACGTCGGTGAAGGAGCCGATCCCCGGCATCGGCGTCTCCAACACCACCCGCGGCGCCGTGGCCAGCTGGGCCAAGACGCTGGCCACGGAACTGGCGCCGTCCGGCATCACCGTCAACAACGTGCTGCCCGGCTCCACCCATACGCCGCGCATCGAACAGATCATCGCCGCGCGCGCGCGCAAATCCGGCAGCAGCGAGCAGGACGTGCAACGGGCGATGACCGCCGAAATCCCGCTCGGCCGTTTCGCCGACCCCGCCGAAACCGCCGCCGCGGTGGCGTTCCTGGCCTCGCCGGCGGCGGGCTACATCACCGGCGTCAGCCTGCCGGTCGATGGCGGCCGCATGCACTCGCTGTAATCGCCGCCGCGCGCTCCCGGCACGGCAAGGCATCGCATTCGGTGCAATTGCCGCGCGCTGGACTTAAGCTTGCGGGAATGCCGAACCTGCACCTTGCCAATCTGATCGACGGTCGCCTGCAGGCGCCGATCCACGGTGCATGGCTGGACGTGCACGAGCCGGCCACCGGCGCCGCGTTTGCGCACTGCCCCGATTCCGGCCCGGCCGACGTCGACGCGGCCGTCGCCGCCGCCGGCCGCGCCGCGGCCGGCTGGGCCAGCACGCCGATCGAGGAGCGCGCGCGTCTGCTGTCGCGGCTGGCCGACATGATCGAGGCCCGGCTCGAGGAATTCGCGGTACTGGAGTCGCGCGACAGCGGCAAGCCGTCGAGCCTGGCGCGCCGGCTCGACATCCCCCGCGCGGTCAGCAACCTGCGCCATTTCGCGGCCTCGATCATGACCTGGGGCAGCGAATCGCACGCGATGGAAACCGGCGCCGCCGGCAGCGGCGCGATCAACTACACGCTGCGCCAGCCGCTGGGCGTGGTCGGTTGCATCAGCCCCTGGAACCTGCCGCTGTACCTGTTCACCTGGAAGATCGCGCCGGCGCTGGCCGCCGGCAACACGGTGGTGGCCAAGCCGTCGGAAGTGACGCCCTGCACCGCCGCGCTGCTGGGCGAACTGAGCATCGCGGCGGGTTTCCCGCCCGGCGTGCTGAACATCGTGCACGGCCATGGACCGACGGTTGGCCAGGCGATCGTGGAACACCCTGCGGTGAAGGCGATCTCATTCACCGGCAGCACCGCGACCGGAGCGCGGATCGCCGCCACCGCCGCGCCGCAGTTCAAGAAGGTCTCGCTGGAGCTGGGCGGCAAGAACCCGGCGATCGTGTTCGCCGATGCCGACCTGGGCGACGTCAACATGGCCACCATCGTGCGCTCGGGCTTCGCCAACCAGGGCGAGATCTGCCTGTGCGGCTCGCGCGTGATGGTGCAGCGATCGATCTACGCCGCGTTCCGCGAACGCTACCTGGCGCTGGTGCGGGCGTTGCGGGTCGGCGACCCGAACGACACGGACAGCGATCTCGGCGCGCTGGTATCCCGCGCGCATTGCGACAAGGTGCTCGGCTGCATCGACCAGGCCCGCGCCGACGGCGGCCGCGTGCTGTGCGGCGGCACGGCGCTCAGCCTGCCCGGCCGCTGCGCCGGGGGCTGGTTCGTCGCACCCACGGTGATCGAGGGCCTGCCCTCGGCGGCGCCG
>JAGWMU010000154.1 GCA_028873095.1 Pseudomonadota bacterium
GCCGCCCATGCGTAGGTGATCGCGTGCGACGGCGATTCGACCGGGTTGGCGGTGCTGACCACGTTGCGCACCACGTCGCCGCAGGCCGCGATGGGGGTGGCCAGCGCGTGGTGGATCGCCGCGATGGTGGGTTTCAGCTTGCGCTTGACGATGCCGTGCCACTGGAACGTCTGCCGGGTGGTGATGCGCAGCGTGCCGTTGGCATGTTCGCGCGCGATGCGGTCGAACACCAGCCACTGCGCCGGCGTCACCACGCCGCCGGGCAGGCGCGCGCGCAGCATGAACGAGTACGCCGGCTCCAGCTTCTGCCGGCGGCGTTCGTCGCGCAGGTCGCGGTCGTCCTGCTGGTAGCTGCCGTGAAACTTCAGCAGCTTGCCGTCTTCCTCGCTGATCGCGCCGGTGACAGGGTCGGCCAGGCCCTCGGCGATGCCGCCGCGCAGGAAGCGGCTGGCGGCCTTGGAGTGTTCGAAATCGGAAAGGGGCGTGGTCATCGTCAGTACACGTCGCGGGCGTAGCGGCCCTGCTGCAGGAGTTCGTCGAGCCAGGCCTTGGCGTCGTCGGGAGAAAGTCCGCCGTGGGTGGCGACCAGCTCGATCAGCGCGGCATGCACGTCCCTGGCCATGTGCGCGGAGTCGCCGCAGACATAGAGGTGCGCGCCGCCCTTGAGCCATGCGTGAAGCTCGGCGCCGTTTTCGCGCAGGCGGTCCTGTACGTAGGTTTTGTTGGCAAGGTCACGCGAGAACGCGAGGTCGAGGCGATGCAGCGCGCCGCGCTTCAACGCGTCCTGCCACTCGGTCTGGTAGAGGAAGTCCTGCGCGAAATGGCGGTTGCCGAAGAACAGCCAGTTGCGCCCCGCCGCACCGCTTTCCTGACGTTCCTGCACGAACGCGCGGAACGGCGCCACGCCGGTGCCGGGGCCGATCATGATGATGTCGCGCGCAGGGTCGGCCGGCAGCCGGAACCGCTCGTTGGATTCGATGAACACCAGCACCTTGCCGTCTTCGTCGGCGGCCGCCAGAAAGGTGGATGCCGCGCCCCAGTGCGTGCTGCCGTGCGCCTGGTAATCGACCACCGCCACCGTCAGGTGCACTTCCTCGCCCACGGCCTCGGCGCTGGACGCGATCGAATACAGCCGCGGCGTCAGCGGGCGCAGCGCGGCGAGCAGGGCTTCGGGCTGCCACTGCGCGGGGTAGCGGCGCAGCAGGTCGATCGGCTGGTCGCGGGTCAGCAGCTCCGCAAGCCCGGCCGCCTGGTCGGCGCCCAGCAGATCCAGCAACTCGGCATGCTTGCCGAGTTCGGCCAGCGTCTTGACGAACGGGCGGCTGAGCCGGGTGATCTCGCGTTCGGCGCCCAGCCAGCGGGTCAGCGGCAGCGTGCGGCCCTGATGGGCGACCTCGCGCTCGCCGTCCAGCTGCAGCGCGTCCAGCCACTGCGCGACCAGCGCGGGCGGATTGCGCGGCCACACGCCCAGCGCATCGCCGGGCCGGTAGTGCAGACCCGAACCTTCCAGCGACAACTCGACGTGCCGCACGTCGCGCTCGCTGTCGCGCGCCACGATGCGCTGGTTGGCCAGCACGGTGGCAGCGAACGGCTGCTCGCGCGAGTACGCGGCATGCTTCGCTACCGCATGCAGCGGCGTGACCCGCGCGACCTGGGGCGCCGTCTTCAGTACCTCGCGCGCTTGCTCCAGCGTGCGGTCCAGCCACGGCGTGGCGACCGTCTCGACATCCACGTCGGCCTCGCCAAGCGGGGCGAAGCGGGTGCCGCCGAGTTCGGCCAGCCGGGCATCGAGCTGGCGGCCGATCGCGCAGAACTGCGGGTAACTCGAATCGCCCAGGCCGAGCACGCCGAACTGCAGCGAGGACAGCTTCGGCGCGCGCTTGCCGGCGATGAACTCGACGAAGCCGCGCGCGTCGTCCGGCGGCTCGCCCTCGCCCTGGGTGCTGATCACCACGGCGAGATAGCGCTCCTGCGCCAGCTCGCGCTGCGGGTAGGCGTCGGCGCGCAGCAGGCGTACCGGCAGGCCGGCATCCGAACTGCGCCTGGCCAGCTGCTCGGCCAGGCGCCTGGCGTTGCCGGTCTGGCTGCCGTAGACGATCGTCAGGCGCTGCGACGGCTCGGCGCCGGCCACCGGCCTGACGGCCACGCCGCCGCGTTGCGCCTGCGCCGCCTTCGCGGCGCTCCATGCGGCCACCCAGTAGAGTTCGGCCGGCGTCAGGCCCTCGGTCAACTGCCCCAGTTGGGCGAGCTTGCCGGCATCCAGCGTGGTTGCCGGCAACTCCGGCGCGACAGCAGCGTTCACGGCGACTTCCTTTGGACGTCTGGACTTCTTGGCGTCCAAACATAGTCGTGGCTCCGCGACAGCGGAAAGGATGTGTCGGCATGAGCATATGCCGACGCCTTATTTCCGCAGCCGGCGGCGCGTACCGATACTTCGCCCATGCCACCGCTACCGGAATTCCTCACCTTTGCCGCCGTCGGTGCGCTCGCCCAGTTGATCGACGGCGCGCTCGGCATGGCCTACGGCGTGGCTTCGGCGGCGATGCTGCTGGGGCTGGGCCTGCCGCCGGCGGTGGCGAGCGCCAGCGTGCACTACGCGGAAACCTTCACCTGCGGCGCCTCCGGCATCAGCCATCTGCTGGCCGGCAACGTGCGCAGGCGCCTGTTCTGGAGCCTGGCGGTTCCGGGGGTGATCGGCGCGGTGATCGGCGCCGGCGCGGTCAGCCGGGTCCCCGCGGCGTGGATGCGCCTGGCCCTGGCGCCCTACCTGCTCGGCATGGGGCTGCTCCTGCTGCTGCGCGGCATGCGTGGCAACCAGCAGCACGCCGATCGCGTGCCGCGGGCCACCCCGGCGCTGGGCCTGGCCGCCGGCTTCGCCGACGCGGTCGCCGGCGGCGGCTGGAGCGCGCTGACCGTGACCGCGCTGATCGCACGGGGCACCGCCCCGCGCGTGGTGATCGGCACCGTGCATCTGGCCAAGGCGGTGGTCAGCGCTGCCGCCAGCATCAGTTTTCTGCTCTATGTCGGCGCCACCGAGGGCACCGCCGTGTTCGGCCTGATCGTCGGCGGCGTGGCCGCCGCGCCATTCGGCGCCGTGCTCGCCCGGCGCCTGCCGGCGCGCGTGGCGACCTTGCTGGCCGCGACCGCGGTACTGGGGCTGGGGCTGGACCACGTGGTGAAGGCGTTCTACTGAAGCGCGCCGCGACCGTGCGGGAGCGCGCGCCGTGCGCGAATGCTCTTGGCGGGAATCACAAGCATTCGCGCACAGGGCGCGCACCTGCGGATCGTGCCGGCACGTCGCTACAATGCGCGGATGAGCAAGCCTCCCGTACCTCCGATCGAAGTCCGCGGCTCCGCCCGGCAGCCGCTGGGCATGAGCCCGGCGCGGTTTCTGCGCGATTACTGGCAGAAACGGCCGCTGCTGATCCGCAACGCCTTTCCCGGTTTCCAGCCGCCGCTGGAACCGGACGACCTGGCCGGCCTCGCCTGCGAGGACGGCGCGCTGTCGCGGCTGATCGTGCACGACGAAAAGCGCGACCGCTGGAGCGTCAAGACCGGCCCGCTCGACGAAGCCGATTTCGGCAGGACGCCGGGCGCCAACTGGACCCTGCTGGTGCAGGATGTCGACAAGTGGGATGCGGATGTCGCCCGGCTGCTGGAGCATTTCCGCTTTCTGCCCAGCTGGCGCATGGACGACATCATGGTGTCCTATGCCGAGCCCGGCGGCGGGGTCGGCCCGCATGTGGACCAGTACGACGTGTTCCTGCTGCAGGGGCTGGGCCAGCGCCACTGGGCGATCAGCGACGACCCGCACGCACCGAAGGATTTCCGCCCGGATGTCGAGCTCAAGCAGCTGGCGCGGTTCGAACCCACCCACGAGTGGCTGCTGGACGCGGGCGACATGCTGTACCTGCCGCCGGACATCGCCCACGACGGGGTCGCGTTCGGCGGCCCGTGCATGACGTTCTCCATCGGCATGCGCGCCCCTTCGCAGGCCGAGCTCACCGGCGACCTGGCCGACTACCTCGCCGAACGGCTGTCCGACGAGGAGCGCTATGCCGACCCCGACCTGGTGCCGGCCAGGGCCGCCGGCGAGATCGACCGGGCCACGCTGGCGCGGCTGAAGGCGGCCCTGCCGTTCGCCGCCGCGCTGGACGACGACAGCCTGCGCGACTGGTTCGGCCGCTTCATCACCCGCTACCGCAATGCGCAGACACCGGCCGCACCGGACCCGCCGCTGAGCGAAACCGCGCTGCGCAAAAAACTGGCGACGGGCGCGCAGCTGCTGCGTCATCCCTGGTCGCGGCTGGCATGGAGCCGCGGCAGCACCGGCAGCACGATGTATGCCTGCGGCCACGCCTACCCCGCCACGCCCGGGCTGGCCCGGCAGCTGTGCGAACAGCACACGCTCAGCCCCGCCGCCGCGCTGTCGCCCGCCGACGTTGCGTTGTTGCTCGGCCTGGTCAACGATGGCCACCTGGTACTGCGAGGGGGCCGGCGCCGGTGAGACTGCAGGACTTCAGCGTGGAGGTCGCCGACTGGTCGCGCGAGCGCGAGCGCGATGCGCTGCTCGACATCCGCCGGCAGGTCTTCATCGATGAGCAAGGCGTGCCCGAAGCGCGCGAGCGGGACGGGCTCGATGCCGATTGCTGGCATGTGCTGGCCCGCGACGACGCCGGCCGGCCGATCGGCTGCGCCCGGCTCGGCGGCGACCACAAGATCGGCCGCATGGCGGTACTGCCCGACTGGCGCGGCAAAGGCGTCGGCGCGGCGCTGCTGCGCGAGCTGATCGGGCGGGCCCGCACGCAAGGCTGGCCCGAAGTGACGCTGGCCGCGCAGGTCAGCGCAATCGGCTTCTACGAACGCGGCGGCTTCAGCGCGCATGGCGAGGTGTTCGACGATGCCGGCCTGCCGCACCGAAGCATGCACCTGACCCTGTCGCCGGCCGACGACGACCCCGAAACGGAACGCGACACCGGCGCCCTGCCCGCGTCCCGCCGCGAGGAAACCGCCGCCGCCCGGCTGCAGTTGCTGAGCGAGACGCGACACCGGCTGGCGATCTATGCGCCGGTGCTCGGCAACGACAGCTACGCCGGCGCCGAGGAACTGGCGCAGCTGCGGCGCATCGCGGTCGCCGGCCGCGGCGCGCAGGTCCGCATCCTGCTGCACGACCCGGCCGCTGCCCTGCGCAACGACCATCGGCTGATCGCGCTGGCGCAGCGCCTGCCCAGCGCCCTGCAGATCCGCACGCCGCTGGAGGAGGCCGACCTGGCCTATGCCTCGGCCTATCTGCTCAACGATGTCGGCGGCTACCTGTTCCTGCCCGAGGCCGACCGGCCGCAAGGCCGCGCCGCCCGTCACGACCGCATCGTCCATGCGCCGTTGCAGCAGCATTTCGACGCGGTGTGGGAACGGGCGCAGCGCGCGAGCATGCTGCACACGCTGGACATCTAGTGCAGTGTTGCACGCTTGGCGCCTGCCGGACGTTGCCCGGCCAGACTGACGCCATGGCCGGCACGGATGCCGGGCGAGGGCGCGCCCGCTGCTTTTGCACACACGGCGGGTTGCCGCGTCGCGGCAGGCCAAGGGTATAATCGAACGGATAATCTCCAATTATCCGCTTGAGACGGGTGTGTCGGGGTTGAATACCGACGGAAAACCGCGACATCAAGGTCACACGGATGGTTGCAAGCATCCCCTCCCTGCCGGTGGTAACGTGAGTACAAACCTGATCCGCGAGTTCTTCGAGTCTTCCCAACTCGCTGGCGGCAACGCCGATTACGTCGAATCGCTGTACGACGCCTGGCTGGCCGACCCGTCGTCGGTATCCGCCGACTGGAGCCGGTATTTCGAGTCTTTCAAGGGCCGCGAAGCGGGCGACGTCTCCCCGCAGGCGGCGATCGCGCGGATCGAAGCGGCGCAGAAGCAGCGCCGGGCCGGTGTCGCCGCCGCGCCGATGAGCGACGAGCACGCCCGCAAGCAGGCCGGCGTGCTGCGCCTGCTCACCGCCTATCGCTCGCGCGGCCATCTGGCCGCCGATCTCGATCCGCTTGGCCTGACCGAGAAGATGGCGGCACCGGATCTGGACCTGGCCTTTCACGGCCTGAACGATGCCGACCTGGACACCGAGTTCGACACCGGCAACTACGCCAGCGGCGGCCAGCGGCTGAAACTGCGCGAACTGCTGGCCCGGCTCAGGAAAACCTATGCCGGCACGATCGGCGCCGAGTTCATGCACATCAGCAACCATGACCAGCGCAACTGGATCTACACCCGGCTCGAACAGGCTGCCGGCAACAGCGGGCTGGACAAGCCGGGCAAGCTGCGCGTGCTGGACGGACTGACCGCCGCCGAAGGCCTCGAACGCTACCTGCACACCAAGTACGTCGGCCAGAAGCGCTTCTCGCTGGAAGGCGGCGACAGCCTGATTCCGATGATCGACGACGTGGTCAGCGCCGCCGGCGACAACGGCGTCAAGGAACTGGTGATCGGCATGGCCCACCGCGGGCGCCTCAACGTGCTGGTCAACATCCTGGGCAAGCCGCCGAAAACCCTGTTCGAGGAGTTCGAGGGCCGATTCGAGCACCCGGACGACCCGGCCCATTCGGGCGACGTGAAGTACCACATGGGCTTCTCCGCCGACGTCAGGACGCCCAACGGCGGCGTGCACGTGGCGCTGGCGTTCAACCCCTCGCATCTGGAAATCGTCAACCCGGTGGTGGCCGGCTCGGTGCGCGCGCGGCAGACCCGGCGCCGCGACACCATGCACGAGCAGTCGATCGCGGTGCTGATCCACGGCGACGCCGCGTTCGCCGGCCAGGGCGTGAACATGGAGCTGCTCAACATGTCGCAGGCCCGCGGCTTCAAGATCGGCGGCAGCCTGCACATCGTGGTCAACAACCAGATCGGCTTCACCAC
>JAGWMU010000155.1 GCA_028873095.1 Pseudomonadota bacterium
CGGCTTCTCGACATGGACGATTTCCAGCACGTCCTCCAGCGTCAAGGGCTCGAAGTACAAACGATCCGACGTGTCGTAATCGGTCGAGACGGTTTCCGGGTTGCAGTTGACCATGATGGTCTCGTACCCGTCCTCGCGCAGCGCCAGCGAGGCATGCACGCAGCAATAGTCGAACTCGATGCCCTGCCCGATGCGGTTCGGGCCGCCGCCGAGCACGATGATCTTGTCCCGGCCGGTGGGTGCCGCCTCGCACTCCTCCTCGTAGGTCGAGTACATGTAGGCCGTGCTGGTGGCGAATTCCGCCGCGCAGGAATCCACCCGCTTGTAGACCGGGCGCACGCCGAGCGTGTGGCGCAGGTGGCGCACCGCCGCTTCGTCGGTATCGAGCAGTTCGGCCACCCGCGCGTCGGAAAAGCCGAGCCGCTTCAGTTCGCGCATGCGCGGTTCGTCCAGCGCCGTGATGCCCTGCGCGACGACCTCCGTCTCGGTCAGCACGATGTCCTCGAACGCCGCCAGGAACCAGGGGTCGACCCGGCTCAGGCCGTGCACCTCTTCCAGCGTCAGGCCGGCGCGGAACGCGTCGGCGAGGTGGAACACCCGGTCCGGCCGCGGCTCGCGCAACTCGCGCTTGAGCACGGCCAGGCCGGCTTCGTTGCTGATGTCCAGGCCGGTCGGGTTGAGGCCGGTCTTGCCGATCTCCAGGCCGCGCAGCGCCTTCTGCAGCGACTCGTGGAAGGTGCGGCCGATCGCCATCACCTCGCCCACCGATTTCATCTGGGTGGTCAGACGCGCATCGGCAGAAGGGAATTTCTCGAAGGCGAAACGCGGGATCTTGGTGACCACGTAGTCGATGGTCGGTTCGAACGAGGCGGGGGTAAGGCCGCCGGTGATGTCGTTCTTCAGCTCGTCCAGGGTGTAGCCGACCGCCAGCTTGGCGGCGATCTTGGCGATCGGGAAGCCGGTCGCCTTGGACGCCAGCGCGGACGAGCGCGACACGCGCGGGTTCATCTCGATCACCACCACGCGCCCGTCCTCGGCATTGATGCCGAACTGCACGTTGGAGCCGCCGGTATCCACGCCGATCTTGCGCAGCACCGCGATCGAGGCGTCGCGCAGGCGCTGGTACTCCTTGTCCGTCAGCGTCTGCGCCGGCGCCACGGTGATCGAGTCGCCGGTGTGCACGCCCATCGGGTCGAGGTTCTCGATCGAGCAGACGATGATGCAGTTGTCCGCGGTGTCGCGGACCACCTCCATCTCGAACTCCTTCCAGCCCAGCACCGATTCCTCGACCAGCACCTCGCCCACTGGCGACAGTTCGAGGCCGCGCCTGACGATCTCCTCGAACTCCTCGCGGTTGTACGCGATGCCGCCGCCGGAGCCGCCGAGCGTGAAGCTGGGCCGGATCACGGTGGGATAACCGACCTTGGCCTGGGTCTCCAGCGCCTGCTCGAACGTGCGCACGACCTCGGCCTTGGGGCAGTCCAGCCCGATCTCGGCCATCGCCACGCGGAACAGCTCGCGGTCCTCGGCCATGCGGATGGCTTCGCGCCTGGCGCCGATCAGTTCGACGTTGTATTTCTCCAGCACGCCATGGTCGGCCAGGTCCAGCGCGCAGTTGAGGCCGGTCTGCCCGCCCATCGTCGGCAGCACCGCGTCCGGGCGCTCCTTGGCGATGATGCGCTCCACCGTCTGCCAGTTGATCGGCTCGATGTAGACGGCGTCGGCGGTTTCCGGATCGGTCATGATCGTGGCCGGATTGGAGTTCACCAGGATCACCCGGTAGCCCTCCTCCTTCAGCGCCTTGCAGGCCTGCGCGCCGGAGTAGTCGAACTCGCAGGCCTGGCCGATCACGATCGGGCCGGCGCCGATGATCAGGATGCTCTTGATGTCGCTACGCTTGGCCATCTCAGCGGGCCTCCTGCATCAGCTTGGCAAACCGGTCGAACAGGTAACCGATGTCGTGGGGGCCGGGACTCGCTTCCGGGTGGCCCTGGAAGCAGAACGCCGGGCGGTCGGTGAGCGCGAAGCCCTGCAGGGTGCCGTCGAACAGCGAGCTGTGGGTGACCCTCGCGTTCGCCGGCAGCGTGGCCGGATCCACCGCGAAACCGTGGTTCTGCGAAGTGATCAGCACGCGGCCGTCGTCGAGATCCTTGACCGGATGGTTGGCGCCGTGATGGCCGAATTTCATCTTCAGCGTCTTCGCGCCCAGCGCCAGGCCCATGATCTGGTGACCCAGGCAGATGCCGAACAGCGGGACCCTGGCGTCAAGCAGCGCGCGCGTGGCCGCGATCGCGTAATCGCAGGCGGCCGGGTCGCCCGGGCCGTTGGAAAGGAACACGCCGTCGGGCTGCATCGCGAGCACTTCGGCCGCCGGCGTCTGCGCCGGCACGACGGTGATGTCGCAGCCCTGTTCGGCCAGCAGGCGCAGGATGTTGTGTTTCACGCCGAAGTCGTAGGCGACGACGTTGAAGCGCATGCCCGGGCAGTTGAACGCGCCGCGATCGAGGTCGTAGATGCCCTGGTTCCAGCCGTAGGGGCGATCGACGCTGACCACCCTGGCCAGGTCCATGCCGTCGAGACCGGGAAACGCCCGCGCCTTCGCCAACGCATCGTCGACGTCGGCCTGCGCCGAGGCGACGATGCAACCGGCCAGCGCGCCCTTGTCGCGCAGGATGCGGGTCAGCCTGCGGGTATCGATGCCGGCGATGGCAACGGTGCCGTGGCGCTTGAGGTAGTCGGGCAGGTTCTCGGTGCTGCGCCAGCTGCTGGCGCGACGGGTCACATCGCGCACGATCAGTCCGGCCGCATGCACGGCGGTCGATTCGGCATCGTCGGCGTTGACGCCGGTATTGCCGATGTGCGGATAGGTCAGCGTCACGATCTGCCGCGCGTAGGAAGGATCGGTGAGGATCTCCTGGTAACCGGTCATGGCCGTGTTGAAGACCACCTCGCCGACGGTTTCGCCGATCGCACCCACGGCTTGGCCATGAAACACGCTGCCGTCTTCGAGGGCCAGCAGAGCAGGAATGGGCATACAGTAACCGCCTTTTGGATGCAGCAAAATCCGCAAGCCGCACGATTGCTGGCTTGTGACGCTTGGAAGGAAAAGGGTCTGGGCGGGCCGAAATGATAGGCGGCGGCGCGGTTTCTGTCCACCGTACCGAGCATGAACAATTCGCGTTCGGCATGATTGCCAACAATCGACCGGCGTTACACTAGGCGACGTTTAACCGGAGTTGAATGCCTCATGCCCGCTGCCGTCCTGCTCGATCCCGCACGACTCGATCGCCCGGATACCACGGTGCAGCAGCAACCCTTCCCATTCATGGTCGCGCACGGGCAACTGCCGGACGAGGCGCGCAGCGAGCTGGACCGCGACTTCCCCGGTTACACCAGCGCCGGCTTCTTTCCCTACGACCCCGGCGATTGCGGCCCGGCGGTCAACGCGCTCATCGAAAACATGACTGCGCCGGCCTTTGCCCATGCGGTCGGCCGCCGGCTCGGGATCGACAATCTCGCCGGTTACCCGACCCTGGTCACGTTGTGCCGCCTGCTCAACAAGCGCCATGGCACCATTCACACCGACAGCCGGTCCAAGATAGCCACGGCGCTGATCTATCTGAATGAACGATGGCCGGATACCAGCGACGGCTGCCTGCGCTTTCTGCACCGGATCGACGACATCGACAGTCTCGTGGTGCCGGAGCTGACTCCGCTGTACGGCGAATTCGCCGTGTTCAAGCGTTGCGACAATTCCTTCCACGGCCATCTCCCCTACGAAGGCGAGCGACGGGTGATCCAGGTAGCCTGGCTGACCAGCGAGGAAGACAAGCTGCGCAAGACCAGGCGCGGAAAATTCTCGCGGGCCTTCAAGAAACTGTTCGGCCGCCTCGACACCCGATTCGGCGCCGGCCGCGACCGCAACGCTGCGCATCGCGACTGAATCCGGCGGCAGTCGATCCGCGCATGCCGGCACGCGCAGCGGATGCCGGATGGACCGCTCCGGGCATCCGCTCAGGGCGGCGCGGCGATCACGTCGTCCAGCCGCCAATGGCCCGGGGCACGACCGCTCAGCCAGCAGGCTGCCTGCAATGCCCCGCGGGCAAAAATGCTGCGATCGGTGGCGCGATGGCCCAGCTCCAGCCGCTCCCCGTGCCCGAGCAGCATGGCGGTGTGCTCGCCGACGACATCGCCGCCGCGCAGCACCGCGAAACCGATGCTGCCGGGGACCCGCTCGCCGGTGCGACCCTCACGGCTGTACACGGCCGTGGCCTCCAGCGTGGTGTCGCGCGCCACCGCGGCCGCCTGGCCCAGTGCCAGCGCCGTGCCCGACGGCGCATCCTGCTTGCGGCCATGATGGGCTTCGAGGATTTCCAGATCCCACCCGGGCAGCGCGGCGGCCGCCTGGCGCAACAGCCGCGTCAACACCGCGACGCCGAGGCTGAAATTGGCCGCACGCATGACGGCGATGCCCAGCCCGGCCCGCTCCAGCCGCGCCTCCAGCGCGGCGTCGATGCCCGTGGTGCCGCTCACCAGCGGCGTGCCGTGCGCCAGGCAATAGTCGAGCGCCGCGGCCAGTGCCGCCGGCCCGCTGAAATCGATCACCACATCGACGGTACCGGCCTTGCTCCAGTCATGCGCATAGCACAATGGATGCGGGCTGCCGGCGAATACCGGCCGGCCCAGGTGCGGCGAGCCGGGGGACACCACCGCATGCGCCAGTTCGAAACGCGGGTCGCCGTCGAGCAGGCCGATCAGGGCGCGTCCCATCCGGCCGGTGGCGCCATTGATGGCGAGACGCAGGGGGCGGGACATCCTCACACTCCAGTCAGAACGGGCGGTCGGCACATGCTACCAGCCTGACCGGGCTCCGGCCGGCCGGACTGCCCGAACCTGCTCACGCCGTCACGCGCGACCAGAATTGCTTGACGCCATCGACCCACCCCTTCGCGCGCGGCGTGTGCTTGTCGGCATCGCTCCCGCTGAAGGTGGCTTCCAGCGATTCGAGCAGCTCGCGCTGCTGCTTGGTCAACCGTACCGGGGTTTCCACGACCACGCGGCAGATCAGGTCCCCGGTGCGGTTGTTGCGCGCCGACTTGACGCCGCGGCCGCGCAGGCGGAACTGGGTGCCGGTCTGCGTTTCGGCGGGGATGCTGACCGGCACCTCGCCTTCCAGCGTCGGCACCGGCAGTTCGGCGCCGAGGGCGGCCTGCGAGAAACGGATCGGCAATTCGCAGTACAGATCGTTGCCTTCGCGCTGGAAAATGGCATGTTCGCGGACATGCACTTCCACGTACAGGTCGCCGGCCGGGGTGCCGCCGGGGCCCGCTTCGCCCTGTCCGCTGAGGCGGATGCGGTCGCCGTTGTCGACGCCCGGCGGGATCTGCACCGACAGCGTCCGGGTTTCCTCGATGCGGCCTTCGCCGTGGCATTTCCGGCAGGGCTTTTCGATGGTGTGGCCGGTACCGCCGCAATGCGGGCAGGCCTGCTGGATCGAGAAGATGCCGTTCTGCATGCGCACCTGGCCATGGCCGTGGCAGGTCTTGCAGCGGCCGACCTTGCCGTCCTCCGAACCGCTGCCGTTGCAGTGGTGGCAGTTGACCTGGGTCGGTATGTCGATCTGCCGGCTGACGCCGAACACGGCTTCTTCCAGGTCCATTTCCATGATGTAGCGCAGGTCGGCACCGCGGCGCTGACGCCCACGGCCGCCGCCGCTGCGGCCGAAGATGTCGCCGAAGATGTCGCCGAAGATGTCGCCGACATCGCCAAAGCCGGCGCCGCCGCGACCGCCCATGCCGTGCTCGAACGCGGCATGGCCGTGCTGGTCGTAGAGCGCCCGCTTGTGCGCGTCGGACAGCACTTCGTAGGCCTCCTTGGCCTCCTTGAACTTCTCCTGCGCGGCCGGGTCGTCCGGGCAGCGGTCCGGGTGGTATTTCATGGCCATCCGGCGAAAGCACTTCTTCAGCTCGGCTTCGTCGACGTTGCGCTCGACCCCCAGCACTTCGTAGTAGTCACGCTTGCTCATTCATGCACCCATACTGCCAGTCCCGTCCCTGCATGGAGCCCGTGGCTCCGCGTCTCTCGTTACAACAATCAGCCCGCGCCCGGAAAATTCCCGGCGCGGGCTGATGAAATCGTTCCGTGCCGATGGCGGCTGCCGGTTATTTCTTTTCGTCCTTCACTTCGGTGAACTCGGCATCGACCACATCGTCCGGCTGCGCCGATCCGCCCGGGGCCGCCTGCGGGCCGGCATCCGCCGAGCCGCCGCCCTGGGCCGCCGCATGCAGGACCTGCGAAGCCTGTTCGAGCTTTTCGAGCTTGCCCTCGATCGCCGCCTTGTCGTCGCCCGTCATGACCTTTTCCAGATCGGACAAGGCGCCTTCGATGCTGCTCAGCTGATCGGCCGGCACCTTGCCGCCGTGTTCCTTCAGGGCGCTGCGGGTGGCGTGCACCAGCTGGTCGGCCTTGTTGCGCGTGGCCACCAGTTCGTGGAACTTGCGGTCGTCCTCCTTGTTGGCTTCGGCATCGGCGACCATCCGCTGGATCTCCTCCTCGGACAGGCCGGAGCCCGCCTTGATCTCGATCTTCTGCTCCTTGCCGGTCTTCTTGTCCTTGGCCGACACGTGCAGGATGCCGTTGGCGTCGATGTCGAAGGTGACCTCGATCTGCGGCATGCCGCGCGGGGCGGCATCGATGCCCTGCAAGTCGAACTTGCCCAGCGACTTGTTGGCGCTGGCCCGCTCACGCTCGCCCTGCAGCACGTGCACGGTCACCGCGGTCTGGTTGTCGTCGGCGGTGGAGAAGGTCTGCGCCGCCTTGGTCGGCACCGTGGTGTTCTTCTCGATCAGCTTGGTCATCACGCCGCCCATGGTCTCGATGCCCA
>JAGWMU010000156.1 GCA_028873095.1 Pseudomonadota bacterium
CGGCACAAGCACGGCTACGTGGTGAATGCCGAACTGCCGCTGGCCGACGGCGGCGACACCGGCCTGTTCGCCCGCTGGGCCTGGAACGACGGGCGCACCCAGTCGTTCGCCTATACCGAGGCCGACCGCGCGCTGAGCGTGGGCGCGCAGCTGTCCGGCGTGCGCTGGCAGCGCCCCGAAGACCGGGTCGGCATCGCGCTGGATCTCGATGGCCTGTCCGGTGCGCACCGCGCCTATCTCGCCGCCGGCGGCTGCGGGTTCATGCTCTGCGACGGCACGCTGGACTACGGCCGCGAACGGGTCGTCGAGGCCTATTATCGCCTCCAGCTGGGCCACTATCTGCAGCTCGGCCCGGACCTGCAGTGGATCGCCAGTCCCGGTTACAACCGTGCGCGCGGTCCGGCGCGCGTCGTCGGGTTGCGCATGCACTTGAGCCTTTGATCCGTCTTTGAACCATCTGGAAACGTGCCCATGTCAGTGATCAATACCTCGGTACCGCACGCCAGCGCAGCGGCGCGCGCCGGCCTGCAGCAGCGTATCCGCGACCGCCTGCACCTGGCGGAATTGCGCCAACGCCCCCGCACGCCGTGGAACCGGCTGGTGCTGGCATTTGCGCTGATCGGCCCCGGCCTGCTGGTGATGCTGGGCGACAACGACGCCGGCGGCGTGTTGACCTATGCGCAGACCGGCGCGGCCTACGGGCTGGGACTGTTCCTGCCGATGATGCTGGTGCTTGGCTTCGTCGCCTACGTGGTGCAGGAGATGACCATCCGCCTCGGCGCCGTGACCCGACGCGGCCACGCCGAGCTGATCTGGAAGCGCTACGGGCCGTTCTGGGGCGTGTTCTCGCTGGTCGACCTGGTGCTGGCCAACATCCTGACCCTGGTGACCGAGTTCCTCGGCATCCGCATCGGCGGCGAAGCGTTCGGCATTCCGTATGCGCTGACCGTACCGCTGACGCTGGGTTTCGTGGTGATGACGCTGGTGTTCCTTCGCTACTGGGCGTGGGAGCGCATCGCGTTGTTCATCGCCTCGCTCAACCTGGTGTTCGTGCCGCTGGTGTTGATGGCGCACCCGCACTGGGGCGCGGTGGCGCGCGCGTTCGCCGGCTCCGGCTGGGCGCTGCCGGGCGGCGTGCTGTCGGCGACCTTCCTGATCCTGCTGTCGGCCAACATCGGCACCAGCATCGCGCCCTGGCAGCTGTTCTTCCAGCAGTCGTGCGTGGTCGACAAGGGCCTGCTGCCCAGGGACATCCCGGCCAGTCGCCGCGACCTGATGCTTGGCGTGGGCGGCATGGTGCTGGTGGCGATCGCGGTGATCGTGCTCGGTGCGGTGGCATTGTCGGGACTGCCCGATGCGAAGGACCTCACCACCGAGGCGGTGCTCTCCGCGCTGCAGCAGCGGCTGGGCGAGACGGCCATGAAGCTGTTCGCGCTGGGTCTGATCGAAGCCGGCCTGATCGCCACCATCGTGATCACCGCCAGCACCGGCTGGGCGATCGGCGAGGCGCTGGATCTGCCCCGTTCGCTCAACGCGTCTCCCGGGCAGGCGTGGCGCTTCTATGCCCCGGCCGTGATGGGCACCGTTGCCGCGGCCGGCGTGGTGCTGTTTCCCCACCTGCCGATCGGCTTCCTCAACCTCAGCGTGCAGGTGATCGCCACGGTGTTCATGCCGGCGGCGATGCTGTTCCTGCTGATGCTGCTCAACGATCGCGAGTTGATGGGCGAGCACGCCAATGGCCCCGTGCGCAATGCGCTGTCGATCATGATCATGCTCGGCCTGATTGGCTGCAACGTGCTGTATGGACTGGTCACCGTATTTCCGCATGTCTTTGGAGGCACCCCATGAAAGATCTCGACGAGTACACGCCCGAACAGGTACAGACGCTGCTGGCCGAGGAGCACTGGCACGACGAATTGCAGCCGGTGCATCGCGTGCAGCTCACGCCTTGGCAGCAGTGGGTGTTCTGGGGACTGCGCATCTACGTGGTGGCGATGTGCGTGATCGTGCTGTGGGCGTTCACGGCTGGCGTGCACGCCTGACGTCGCCGCCGTGCGATGCTTCCGTCGGCTCCGGTCCGCACCCCCGCGGACCGGGCGTGATGCGGCCGCATGAGGGGGCCGGGCGTCGTCCCGGTCAAGCCCGCCTTTCTCGAACCGTGGAGATGCAACAGCGATGCACCTTGTTCAACTGCTGCTGATCGCGCTCATGCAAGGCCTGACCGAGCTGTTCCCGGTCAGCAGCCTGGGGCATGCCGTCGTGCTGCCGGCCGTCCTGCACTGGACCGTCGACGAGCATGCGCCGGATTTTCTGCCGATCCTGGTGATGCTGCACGTGGGCACGCTGAGCGCGCTGCTGCTCTACTTCCGGCACGAGTGGATCGGCATCGCCCGCGGCGTGCTGCGCGGCCACCGCGAAGGCGACCCCGAAAATTACCGGCACCTGGCAGGGCTGCTGGTGGTCGGCACGCTGCCGGCGGTGGCATTGGGCTTTTTCCTCGAAAAGCAGCTGCGCCAGCTGTTCGGCGAACCCGTCGTCGCGGCGGCGTTTCTGGTGGTCAATGGCGGCATGCTGCTGCTGGGCGAGCGACTGCGCCGACGCACCCAAAACTCCGGCACCAGCGAGAGTGCCACGTTGCAGGCGCTGACCTGGCGGCAGGCGCTCGGCATCGGGCTGTGGCAATGCATCGCCTTCATTCCCGGCATGTCGCGCTCGGGCGCCACCATGGTGGGCGGTCTGCGCGCCGGCCTCGATCATCTGCAGGCGGCACGCTTTTCCTTTTTGCTGTCGGCACCGGTGATCGCCGGTGCGGCGGTGCTGGAACTTCCCCGGCTGGGGCACGGTGGCACGCACGGACAACTGTCCGCGCTGCTGCTTGCCGGGGTGGTCGCGGGTGTTGCGGCCTACTCGAGCACCGCCTTCCTGATGCGCTATTTCAGGCACCACGAAACGTCGGCGTTGCATCCCTTCGCCTGGTATTGCGCGACCGTCGGCGCCGGGGCGCTGCTGTTGCTTCGCTGCTGATCGGGAGCCGATGAGCAGCGAGTGCGGGCCGATCCGCGGCGGGCCGGCTCGCCCGAATGCATGCGGCGCCGAATTCCCGTTCATTTTCCAGCCAGCCACGGCGGCGGATTCCGCGTAGCCTTCGCAGGCTGAACAGGCGAGGGGTGCAAAATGCAGAAGAATGATGCCGGGCCGCGCTCGCGGGCCGCCCTGCCGTTGTCGCCGTCCCTCGATGCCACGCTGACCGCGGCGCACATGCCGCGGGTTTTCCGGCCGCTCGATCGTCGCGTGCTCTGGGTCGCCGGAGCGGCGCTGCTGCTGGGAGTGGTGGTCGGCCTGGTCGCGAAGATCCTCACCGGCCTGATCGGCCTGTTCACCAACCTGGCCTTCTACGGCCGCTGGGATGCCGGCTTCGTCAGTCCGGCCGGGAATCATCTCGGGCTCTGGGTCGTCCTCGTGCCGGTGGCCGGCGGCCTCGTCGTCGGCGCGATGGCCCGCTGGGGCTCGCGCGCCATCCGCGGCCACGGCATCCCGGAGGCGATGGAGCAGGTGCTGCTCAACGAGAGCCGCATTCCGCCGATGGTCACCTGGCTGAAGCCGCTGTCGTCCGCCATCGCCATCGGCACGGGCGGGCCGTTCGGCGCCGAGGGCCCGATCATCGCGACCGGCGGCGCGCTGGGTTCGCTGATCGGCCAGCTGACGCACGTGACCGCCGACGAACGCAAGACCCTGCTGGCGGCCGGCGCCGCGGCCGGCATGGCGGCGGTGTTCGCGGCGCCGGTATCGGCCGTGCTGCTGGCGATCGAGCTGCTGCTGTTCGAGCGCCGCGCCCGCTCGCTGATTCCGGTGGCGCTGGCCGCGGTGGTCGGCGCCGGCATGCACGTCGTCTTCGAAGGCAGCGCGCCGATGTTCCCCATGCCGGCTGTCGCCGTACCCGGCATGGTGGCGCTGGCGAGCTACATTCTGCTCGGCGCGCTGGTGGGCGTGGTGAGCGTCGGCGTCACCCGCCTGACCTACGCGATCGAGGACTCCTTCGAGAAGCTGCCGATCCACTGGATGTGGTGGCCGGCGCTGGGCGGTCTCGTGGTGGGCGTGGTCGGCTACCTGATGCCGCTGACGCTCGGCGTCGGCTACACCAACATCACCGCCGTCGTCTCGGGCCGGATCGGCCTGGCCGGCCTGGTCGGCCTGTGCCTGCTGAAGCTGTTGTCGTGGTCGGTGGCGCTGGGCAGCGGCACCTCCGGCGGCACCCTGGCGCCGCTGTTCACCATCGGCGGCGCGCTGGGCGGCGCGCTGGGCATCGCGGCGGTGGCGCTGGCGCCGTGGCTGCAGGTCGATCCGCGCCTGGCCGCGCTGGTCAGCATGGCGGCGATCTTCGCGGGCGCCTCGCGGGCCTTCCTGACCTCGGTGGTGTTTGCCTTCGAGACCACCCAGCAGCCGCACGGCTTGCTGCCCCTGCTGGGCGCCTGCGCGGCGGCCTACCTGGTGTCGGGCCTGATGATGCGCAACACCATCATGACCGAGAAGATCGTCCGCCGCGGCGTGCGCGTGCCTTCCGAATACAGCGCCGATTATCTCGACCAGGTGCTGGTGCGCGATGCGTGCAGCCGCGATGTCGTCAGCCTGCGGGCCGGCCGGCGGATCGCGGAGGTGCGCGACTGGCTGGGCGCCGACGCGACGGAGGCGAAGCACCAGGGCTTTCCCGTGCTGGACGAAAACGGCCGGCTGGCCGGCGTGGTGACGCGCCGCGATCTGCTGGACGGCAAGGTCGCTGGCGATGCGTCCGTGGCATCGCTGATCCGTCGCCCACCGCTGGTCGTCCAGGAGAGCCACTCCCTGCGCGAGGCCGCCGATCACATGGTGGAATCGGCGGTCGGCCGGCTGGTCGTGGTGAGCGCGGAGGATGCCAGCCGCATGATCGGCATCATCACCCGCGGCGATCTGCTCGCCGCCCATGCGCAGCGCCTGCGCGAAGCGCGCCACGCCACCCGGCATTTCGGCAGGAAGCAGCCGGGTTGAGACAGCGCCGAAGACGCGGCGCGGCGTGCAAGAAAAGATGTCGGGACGGTTCCGCAGATCGCGTGCGAATGGTCCTGGCGCGATTCTTCACACCGGCCTGTCCAGCGCCAACGTGCTCGCGGCCAGGTCGCGGAACGGCGCCAGGTGGTGGGTGGCAACCAGCATGATGCGGTCGCTGCGGTAGTCGGCCAGCAGGGCGATCAGGGCATCGCAGGAGGCGGCATCGATCTCGTTGACCGGCTCGTCGAACAGCATCACCGTCGGCGCCGCGATCAGCGTCGCCGCCAGCAGCAGCTTCTTGGCCATGCCGGCGGAAAGCGTGCCCAGCGGCGCGTCGATGGCGTCGCCCAGGTGCAGTTGCCGCAGCACCTGCGCGCGGTAGCCCGGATCGCGCCGGCTGGTGGGATAGAGCGACAGCACGAAGTCGATCAGCAGGCCCGCGCGCAGCCAGGGCAGCGCGGGCGGCACGCCCGGGGCCAGCGCCACCCGCTCCGTGCAGCGGGGCAGCGGCGCATCGCCCAGCGCGATGGCGCCGGCGGACGGCGGCAACGCCCCGGCGATGGCCCGCAGCAACGAGGTCTTGCCGATGCCGTTGGACCCCACCACCAGGTGCACGCCCGGACCGAAGGTGCACGACAGTTCCCTCACCGAACCGAACGGCAGCGTCAGTGCATGCAATCGGAGCAGGTCGACTTCATTCATGTCAGCGCCGCCATCAGCAGGACCAGGGTGAGCGCGAAATGCGCGACCGGCAGCAGCCATCGCGTCGCCTCGCGCGGCCAGGCCGAGGCCAGCGCGCCCAGCACGAACAGGCCGGCATAGACGTACAGCGGATAGGTGGGCAGCGCGCCGGCCACGGTTCCGGCCGGCAAGGCGTGCCTGGCGGTCTCCCACGATGCCCCCAGCCCCGTCGCGAACAGCGCCGCCGGCAGCGCCGCGGCGAACGCGGTGACGCGCCGGCGGAACCGGCGGTGCCCGGCGAGGAAATCCAGCCGGGCCAGCACGGTGCCGCGGATCAGCGCCGGCAGCCGGTACAGGGCGAGCGACGCCATCGCGCTCAAGCCGATCAGCAGCGCCGTGGCCAGGCCGATCGCCGGCGCGTGTCCGGCGCGCAGCGCCATCGCCAGTGCCCACGCGCCGAGCAGGCAGCCGCCGCGCACCGCCAGCGGCTCGCGCAAGGCGTGCAGGGAAACCGGCAGCGCCAGCGCGCTGGCAACGGCGATCCGCTCGCGCCACGCGCGTGCGCGCCCGGGCGGCAGCGCCGTCGCCGGCCGCCGTGGCCGCGTGCGCACGGCCGTCCACGCCGCCAGCAAGGTGGCGCACAGCAAGACGGCGACGCCCGGCGCGCTCTGCGGCCTGATCGCGACCAGCACCAGCAGGGGCAGCGCCATCGTCGCCGCGCGCCGGTACGCCCCGCGCAGCAACAGCAGGTTGAGCAGCAGCCCACAGCCGACCAGCACCAGATAGGACACGCACGCCAGCAGCGCCGGCGCCGGCGGCAGGCGCCGCCACAGCGCGACCAGCAACCATCCCAGCGGCAGCCACAGGATCGAGTAGCACTGCATGGCGATCAGCGCATCGGCGCGCCACACGGCACGCGCGGGAATCGGCAGCGTGGCGAGGAAGGGCTCGGCCTCGCGCATGAAGATCGCCCCGCGCAACGACCACAGCAGCCCCAGCGTCGCCAGCTGCCAGCCGAGCACCACGCCGAGGCGTTCGACCGCCGGCAGATGCGCCGCGGTCAGCGCCATCAGCCCGTTGGCCAGTACCGTCAACAGCTCGGCCGCGGCCAGCACCCCGGCCCCGCCGAGAAAGCCTACCGCGAC
>JAGWMU010000157.1 GCA_028873095.1 Pseudomonadota bacterium
AGACAACGACTCCATGCGAGACTCCTGGACTTGAATGAACTCCGCGCACGGCGCGAAGCCACCGTTCTACCCGTTCCGCGCGACCACGCCAAGACTTGCACTGCATGAGCCAAGACGATCCGACCAAACATACCCCGTTCATGCGCCAGTACCTGGCCGCCAAGGCCGAGCATCCGCAGGCGCTGCTGTTCTTCCGCATGGGCGATTTCTACGAGCTGTTCTTCGACGATGCGCGCAAGGCGGCGCGCCTGCTCGACATCACCCTGACCCAGCGCGGGCAGTCGGCAGGGGCTCCGATCCCGATGGCCGGCGTGCCGTACCACGCCGCCGAAAACTACCTGGCCCGGCTGGTCCGGCTGGGCGAGTCGGTGGCGATCTGCGAGCAGATCGGCGATCCGGCGCTGGCCAAGGGCATCGTCGAGCGCAAGGTGGTGCGCATCGTCACGCCCGGCACGGTCACCGATGCCGCGCTGCTGGAGGACCGCCGCGACAACCTGCTGCTGGCGATCGCCGCCGGCGCCCACGGCGCCTGCGGACTGGCCTGGGTCGACCTGTCCAGCGGCCGCTTCCTGCTCAGCGAAGTGCCCAACGCCGAAGTGCTGGCGGCCGAGCTGGCGCGGCTGCAGCCGGCCGAGACCCTGGTCAGCGAGGACGTGGCGTGGCCGCGGCTGGTCAGCAGCCTGCCCGGACTGCGCAAGCGCCAGCCGTGGCACTTCGACGGCGATGCGGCGCGGCGCGAGTTGAACCGGTTCTTCGGCACCCGCGACCTCGGCGGCTTCGGCGTGGACAAGCTGCCGCTGGCCGTGGCCGCCGCCGGCTGCCTGCTCGGCTACGTCGAGGAGACCCAGAAGAGCGCGCTGCCGCACCTCACCGGACTGGCGGTGGAAAGCACCGGCGAAACCATCGCGCTGGACGCCGCCACCCGCCGCAACCTGGAGCTGGACACCCACCCCAGCGGCCGCACCGAGCACACCCTGCTCGGCGTGCTGGACGAGACGGTGACGCCGATGGGCGCACGCCTGCTGCGCCGCTGGCTGACCCGGCCGCTGCGCGCGCGCGCGCCGCTGCGCCAGCGCCACCAGGCGATCGGCACGCTGATCGACAGCCACCGCCACGACAGCCTGCGCGAGACCTTGCGCGGCATCGGCGACCTGGAGCGCATCCTCGCCCGGGTGGCGCTGCGCTCGGCACGGCCGCGCGACCTCTCCACCTTGCGCGACGGCCTGCTGGCGGCGCCGGCGCTGCGCGGGCGCGTCGCCGACCTGGACAGCCCGCTGCTGCACAGCCTGGTCGAACGCATCGGCGACCACGCCGAAGCCGCCGCCCTGCTCGCCCGCGCCATCGTCGAACAACCGCCGGTGCTGCAGCGCGACGGCGGCGTGATCGCCGACGGCTACGACGCGGAACTCGACGAGCTGCGCCGGCTGTCCAACCACGCCGACCAGTACCTGGTCGAGCTGGAGGAACGCGAGAAGGCCGCCAGCGGCATCACCACGCTGAAGGTCGGCTACAACCGCGTACACGGCTACTACATCGAGATCACCAAGGCGCAGTCGGACAAGGCCCCCACGCACTACACGCGGCGGCAGACCACCAAGAACACCGAGCGCTACATCACCGAAGAGCTGAAGGCGTTCGAGGACAAGGTGCTGTCGGCGAAGGAGCGCTCGCTGATGCGCGAGCGGGCGCTGTACGAGGCGCTGCTCGACACGCTCACCGGACGGCTCGAGCCGCTGAAGACCGCCGCCGCCGCGATGGCCGAGCTCGACGTGCTGGCCACCCTGGCCGAGCGCGCCGAGGCGCTGGACTGGAACGCGCCGCAGCTCACCGACGAGCCGGGCATCGCGATCGAGCGCGGCCGCCACCCGGTGGTGGAAAAGGTGCGCAACGAGCCGTTCGAACCGAACGACCTGCGGCTCGACGACGACCGCCGCATGCTGGTGATCACCGGCCCCAACATGGGCGGCAAGTCCACCTACATGCGGCAGAACGCGCTGATCGTGCTGCTCGCCCACATCGGCAGCTACGTGCCGGCGGCGCGCGCGGCGATCGGTCCGATCGACCGCATCTTCACCCGCATCGGCGCCGGCGACGACCTCTCGCGCGGGCAGTCCACCTTCATGGTGGAGATGAGCGAAACGGCCAACATCCTGCACAACGCCACCGAGCACAGCCTGGTGCTGATGGACGAGGTCGGCCGCGGCACCAGCACCTACGACGGCCTGTCGCTGGCGCGCGCCGCCGCCGTGCACCTGGCCCGCAGCAGCCGCGCGTACACCCTGTTCGCCACCCACTATTTCGAACTGACCGGACTGGCCGGCGAATTTTCCGGCATCGCCAACGTGCACCTGGATGCGGTCGAATTCCACGACCAGCAGCGCGGCGAGCAACTGGTGTTCATGCACGCGGTGAAGGAAGGCCCGGCCAACCGCAGCTTCGGCCTGCAGGTGGCGGCGCTGGCCGGCCTGCCGAAATCAGTGATCGCCGACGCGAAACGCACGTTGGCGGAACTCGAACGCGGCGCGCATCAGCATGCCGGCGCGGCCCGGGCCGTGCCGACAGAGTCGCCGCAACTGGGCCTGTTCGCCCCGCCGGCGCCGTCGGCGGTGGAACATGCGCTGGAAGCGATCGACCCCGATGCGCTGACCCCGCGCGAAGCCCTCGATGCGCTGTACCGGCTCAAGTCGATGACCTGAAGGCAGCCGCAGGCGGATGCGCCGCGGCCGCGGCGGGGGTCAGCCGTGCGGCCCCCGCTCGTCCGCATCATCGTTCAGCGGCATGTTGAATGCCGGCGGGATCATGCTCGGGTCGTCCTTGTCCGGCAGCGCGACATCCGGTATCGCATCGAACTGCGCGCTGCCCGGCTCAGGCGTGTCGCCGGCGGGCTCGAGCGACGGATCGCGCGCCGGCAAGCGCTCCGACTCGACCAGTTGCTGGATCCGCTGGAACACCTCGGCGCGGCCGAAAGGCTTCTTCATGAAGTCGTCGGCGCCGTAGCGCTGCACGTAGAACTGCTCGGTCGCCTGCAGATTGCCGCTGATCATCACGATCGGAATGGCACGCGTCAGCGGGTCGCGGCGCAGCGTGCGCAGCACGGCGAAACCGTTCATGCCGGGCATCACGATGTCCAGGAAAATCAGCTCCGGCTGCTCGCTGCGCGCCATCGCCAGCGCCGTCTCGCCGTCGCCGGCCTTCAGCACGGCGTAGCCGTCCTGGCTGAGCATCTTGCCCAGCACGGCGCGGATGGTGGCCGAGTCGTCCACGACCAGCATGCGCGTGCCGCGCGGGGCAAGAATGCGCGGCAACCGATGCCGTCGTTCGCTGCCGCCGAGCAGTCGTCTGAACAGATCGAGCGTCGCCATGAACCACCTCCCCCTGAGGAATGGCGCCTAGTGTCCCGGTAGTCGCGCCATGGATGCAATCCTGAAGTCGGGATCGGGACCGGGGCGACTCAACCGGCGTCGCTGCGGAACGGGTCTTTCAACTGCCGCAGCGCGCGCCGGTCGTGCTTGCCGGGTCGGCTGGGGGGCCGGAGCAGGTCCGCACCGGTCAGGCGACGCTGCTCGCGCGCCGCCTCGCGTGTCCGCTGGCTGGACTCGGTCTCGCGGTACAGCGCCTGTGCCTGCGGCGCCGGGCCGCGTTGCCCGGACAGTGCCAACACCGCCACCTCGATCCGCTCCTCGCCGCGGCTGATCCGCAGCTTGTCGCCGACCCGCAGCGGCCTTGCGGCCTTGCACGGCGCGCCATCGAGCTCCACCCTGCCGCCGCCGAGCGCCTGCTTGGCCAGCGCGCGCGTCTTGAAGAACCGGGCCGCCCACAGCCATACGTCGGCTCGTATCTCGTGCAAGTCGGAATCGGTGCGCAATGACATGGCGGCAGCCTATCGGACTGCGCTGCTGGAGGCGAGGGTTCGCTTGGCCGAAATCATGGCTGCGGTCCCTGCCGGGCGATCAACCGCCCAGCCACAGGTTGGCCAGCGGCACCGTGACCAGCGACAGCACGATGCCGGCGCCCAGCACGGTGTTGGCCAGCGCGGGTTCCAGATCGTACTCGTCGGCGAGGATCGCCGCGGACACCATCGGCGCCATCGCCGCCTGCAGCACGCCGACGGTGAGCACCAGCCCTCGCGCGCCGGCAGCGACGCCCATCGTCCAGCACAGCAGCGGCGCCAGCAGCAGTTTCCAGCCCAGCCCCAGGCCCGCCGCCGTCGCCTGCCGCTGGCCCGGATGAAACTTGAACTGCAGGCCGACCGAGAACAGCGCCAGCGGCGTCAACGTGGCGCCGATCGGCGCCAGCACGCCATCGAGCAATTCCGGCCAGCCGCCCAGCCAGCCCACGAAAATGCCGGTCAGCAGCGCCACGAACGCCGGGAACGTGAGCATGCGCAGGACGATCGTGCGCAGCTGCGGCGTGCGCCCGGAATAGAGCGAAGCCACCACAATGCCTGCGGACGCCAGCACCGGGAACGCGCCGAGCTGATCGGCCACCACCGCCAGCGCCAGGCCCGCCTTGCCGTGCATCGCCTGGACCAGCGGATAGCCCATGTACGCGGTATTGCCCAGGCCGCAGACCAGGACCAGCGCGCCGATGCGCGGCCGCGGCCAGCCCAGCCGAGGGCCCAGCAGGGCGAACAGCAGCCACGCGCCGCCGAAGGTGAGCCACATCGCCGCCACCAGAAACCACAGCTGCGGATCGAACCTCAGCCGCGGGATCAGTTCCAGCACCAGCGCCGGCAGCGCCACGTTGATGACCCACCAGTTGATCCCGTGCACCGTGCCGGCCGGCGGCGGGGCAAGGCGCGCGACCAGCACGCCGAGAATCAGGCAGACGAACAGCAGCAGCAGGGCACTCATGGGGCGAGGCACATCCTGGGAGGCCGCCCATTAGACGCGATGCGGCCGCCGGCGGGAAGCTGCCGCGTGCGCGATCGTTCGCTTCCGGCCGTTACAGGCCGAAGGCGTGCCGGCACCAGCCCAGCAGCGGCCCCCAGTACAGGCCGAGCGCCAGCAGCGACAACGCGTTCAGCGACAGCACCACGCGCAGGGACGCGTCGGGCCTGGCCTCGAGCACGCTGCCCTCGGCCGGCTTGTCGAAGTACATCACCTTGATCACGTGCAGGTAGTAGTACAGGCCGATGATCGCGAACACGATGCCGACGATCGCCAGCCACAGCATGCCGGCATGGATCGCGGCCTCGAGCACCAATGCCTTGGCCCAGAAGCCGAACAGGGGCGGCACGCCGGCCAGCGAGAACATCGCCAGCAGCATCAGGAATGCCATCCACGGCGACTTCTGGTTGAGGCCCTTCAGGTCGGCGATTTCCTCGCACTCGAAGCCCGAGCGCGCCAGCGCCAGGATCACGCCGAAGGCGGCGACGCTCATCAACGAATAGGTGATCGCGTAGAACATGGCTGCGGCATAGCCTTCCGGCCCCGCGGCCGACAGGCCGAGCAGCAGATAGCCCATGTGCGAGATGGTCGAATAGGCCAGCATGCGCTTGAGGTTGGTCTGCACGATCGCGACCAGGTTGCCGATCGCCAGCGACGCCACCGCAAGCACGGCCAGCATCAGCTGCCATTGATGCGCCAGGCCGCCCATGCCGGCATCGAGCAGGCGGTACGCCATGCCGAACGCGGCCAGTTTGGAGCCTGCCGCGACGAACGCGGTGACCGGCGTCGGCGCGCCCTGGTAAACGTCGGGAATCCACATGTGGAACGGCGCGGCACCCAGCTTGAAGCCGATGCCGACGATCATGAAGACCAGCCCGAACAGCAGCAGCTTCGGCGCGGTGGTGTACGCCATCACCTGGTGCAGTTGCGCCAGGCCGAGACCCGGCGTGCCGCCCATGCCGGAAGCGCCGTAGACCATCGACATGCCGTACAGCAGCATGCCCGAGGCCAGGGCGCCCAGCACGAAGTACTTGATCGCCGCCTCGGACGGCAGGCGCGCGTCCCGGTTCAGCGCGACCAGCGCGTAGGACGACAGCGAAAGCAGTTCCAGCCCCAGGTACACGGTCACCAGGTTGCCGGCCGAAACCAGCAGCATGATCCCGATCACCGCGAAGATCATCAGCGTGTAGAACTCGCCGATCGGCAGCTTGCGGTCGAGCAGGTAGGGCCGCGCGTAGACGAGCACCATCGCCGTGGTGCCCAGGGCGAAGATCTTCAGGATCTCGCCCACGCCGTCGCGCACGAACATGCCGCCGAAGGCGGTCACCGTCTGCGCCGGCTGTCCGGCGATCACCAGATAGATCGCCACCAGCAGCACGGCGATCGAAATCCAGTGCAGCTGCGGGCGCTGCTCGGGCGTCATGAAGGCGTCCGCCAGCAACACCACGCATGCCGCCGCCACCAGATAGAGCTCGGGCAGCAGGACCAGGATGTCTTTGAAATTCGGCATGTTCGGTCCCGATCAAATCTTGTGGATGGCGAGCTGCTGCACCAGCTGCGACACCGAGGTGTCCATCAGGTGCACCAGCGGCTGCGGCCAGATGCCGATCGCCAGTACCGCAGCGGCAAAGGCGATCATCACGAACGTCTCGCGGCCGTTGATTTCCTTCATCTCGGCCACGTGCGGGTTGGTGATGTCGCCCCACATCACGCGCTTGACCATCCACAGCGTGTAGGCCGCGCCGATGACCAGGGTGAACGCGGCGAACAGCGCGATCCACGGGTTGGCGGTGAAGCTGGCCAGGATCACCATGAACTCGCCGACGAACCCGCTGGTGCCCGGCAGTCCCGAGTTGGCCATCGCGAACAGCACGTAGAAGAAGCCGAACCACGGCATCACGTTGATGACGCCGCCGTAATCCTTGATCTGGCGCGAATGCAGGCGGTCGTACAT
>JAGWMU010000158.1 GCA_028873095.1 Pseudomonadota bacterium
TCACCAACAAGTACGCCGAGGGCTATCCCGGCAAGCGCTACTACGGCGGCTGCGAGTACGTGGACGTGGCCGAGCGCCTGGCGATCGAGCGCGTCAAGCAGCTGTTCGACTGCGACTACGCCAACGTGCAGCCGCACTCCGGCTCGCAGGCCAACCAGGCGGTGTACTTCGCGCTGCTGCAGCCGGGCGACACCATCCTCGGCATGAGCCTGGCCCACGGCGGCCACCTGACCCACGGCGCCAAGGTCAACCTGTCGGGCAAGATCCTCAACGCGGTGCAGTACGGCGTGGACGCCAACGGCATCGTGGACATGGACGAGGTCGAGCGCCTCGCCGTCGAGCACCGGCCGAAGATGATCGTGGCCGGCTTCAGCGCCTACTCGCAGGTGATGGACTGGGCGCGCTTCCGCGCCATCGCCGACAAGGTCGGCGCCTACCTGTTCGTGGACATGGCCCACGTGGCCGGCCTGGTCGCTGCCGGCGTCTACCCCAGCCCGCTGCCGCACGCCCATGTGGTCACCTCCACCACCCACAAGACCCTGCGCGGCCCGCGCGGCGGCATCATCGTCGCCAAGGGCGCGGGCGAGGAGATCGAGAAGAAGCTGCAGTCGATCGTCTTCCCCGGCATCCAGGGCGGCCCGCTGATGCACGTGATCGCGGCCAAGGCGGTGGCGTTCAAGGAAGCGCTGGAGCCGGCGTTCAAGGCCTACCAGGCGCAGGTGGTGAAGAACGCCAAGGCGATGGCGAAGACCTTCATCGGGCGCGGCTACAAGATCGTCTCCGGCGGCACCGAGAACCACCTGATGCTGGTCGACATGATCGGCAAGGATGTCACCGGCAAGGACGCGGAAGAGGCGCTGGGCAAGGCGCACATCACGGTCAACAAGAACGCCGTGCCGAACGACCCGCGCAAGCCCTTCGTCACCTCCGGCCTGCGCGTGGGTACGCCGGCCATCACCACCCGCGGTTACCTCGAAGCCGACAGCGTGGAGCTGACCCAGTGGATCTGCGACGTGCTGGATGCGCCGAACGACGAGTCGGTGATCGCCGCCGTGCGCGCCAAGGTCGAGGCGCAGTGCAAGAAATTCCCGGTCTACGGCTGAGAGCGAGAAGTGAGTTGAGAGGAGCGAGGAGTGAGGAGTGAGAGAAAGCGGGCGTTGATGCTTTTCTCTCGTTACTCACTTCTCTACTCTCACTCCTGACCCATGCATTGCCCCTTCTGCCAGCACGAAGACACCCGCGTGATCGACTCGCGACTCACCGAGGACGGCAGCACGGTGCGCCGTCGGCGCGAGTGTCCTGCTTGCGGCGAGCGCTTCAACACGTTCGAGACCGCCGAACTGAAGCTGCCGACGATCGTCAAGAGCGGCGAGCGGCGCGAGGCGTTCGACGAGCGCAAGCTCAGGGTGAGTTTCGAACGCGCGCTGCAGAAAAGGCCGGTACCCAGTCACGACGTGGACAGCTCGGTACGCGCCATCGTCAACGACCTGCGCAAGAGCGGCGAGCGCGAAGTGCCCTCGCGCCAGGTCGGCGAACTGGTGATGCGCGAGCTGAAGAAGCTCGACCAGGTCGCCTACGTGCGTTTCGCCTCGGTCTACCGCAAGTTCGAGGACATGCAGGCGTTCCGCGAGGAGATCGAGAAGCTGGAACGCGACCTGCCGGAACTCGATGGCCTGCAACTGCCCCTGCTCGGCGACGGCAAGCGGGAAGGCAAATGACCCGGGTAGGAGCGCACCCTGTGCGCGATGCCTTGCGCAACGTGACGAAGGGCATCGCGCACAGGGTGCGCTCCTACGGGGCGGTGGCGTGAGCGGCTCTTTCTCGGCGGTCGATCACCTCCACATGGCGCACGCCTTGCGCCTGGCCGAGCGCGGCCTGTTCACCACCCAGCCGAACCCGCGCGTGGGTTGCGTGATCGTGCGGGGCGACGAGGTGGTGGGCGAGGGCTGGCACCGGCGCACCGGCGAGCCGCATGCCGAGGTGTACGCCCTGCGCGAGGCGGGCGAGCGGGCGCGCGGCGCCACCGCCTACGTGACGCTGGAACCCTGCGCGCACCACGGCCGCACGCCGCCTTGCGCCGACGCGCTGGTCGCCGCCGGCGTGGCGCGGGTGGTCATCGCGGCCGAGGACCCGTTCCCGCAGGTCGACGGCCGCGGCATCGGCAAGCTGCTCGCCGCCGGCATCGCGGTCGATACCGGCCTGCAGCGCGAGGCTGCACGTGAACTCAACATCGGCTTCTTCAGCCGGATCGAGCGCGGCCGCCCGTTCGTGCGGGTGAAACTGGCGATGAGCCTGGACGGCCGCACCGCGCTGGCCAGCGGCGAGTCGAAGTGGATCACCGGCGAGGCGGCGCGGGCCGACGTGCAGCGCTGGCGCGCGCGCAGCTCGGCGATCCTCACGGGTAGCGGCACCGCACTGGCCGACGATCCGCGCCTGACCGTGCGCGACCTGGACGATGTCGATTTCCAGCCGCCGTGGCGCGTGGTGCTGGACCGCTCCCTGCGCACACCGGCGGGCAGCCACGTGCTGGACGGCAGCGTGCCGACCCTGCTGCTGCATGGCCCGTCCGCAGTGCCCGACCCGCGCTTTGCCGCGGTCGAATGCGCGGTGGTGCCGCCGGCCGATGCCGGCCTTGACCTTGCGGCCGTGCTGGCCCTGCTGGCCGGGCGCGGCGTCAACGAATTGCAGGTGGAGGCGGGCGCCAGGCTCAGTGGCGCCCTGTTCGGTGCCGGCCTGGTGGACGAGCTGCTGCTCTACGTCGCGCCGGTGCTGCTGGGCGACCAGGCACGGCCGCTGCTGCAACTGCCGGCGCTGGGCGACATGGCGGCGCGCTGGCGGCTGCAGGTCGTCGAGCAAGGCCGGTTCGGAGACGACTGGCGCCTGCGTCTGCGCCCGAGCTGAATCGTGGCCGTTCCGCGCAGCGAACGCTGTATCGCGGCCGTTTGGCCGCAGGTGGCCGCCTGTCGGTGCTAGAATCCGCGAGCCGGCCTTGCCGGCACGAACACACACAACGTCTTCAGGGCGGGGCGAAATTCCCCACCGGCGGTAGGTTGAAGGGCGGCCCGCTACAGGCTGTTCCGACAACGAGCCCGCGAGCGCTCACGGCCACCGCCGCGAGGTCAGCAGATCCGGTCCGATGCCGGAGCCGACGGTTGGCAGCGGGCGACCGCTGCCTCACAGTCCGGATAAAGAGAAGACGGTCAGGCGCATGGCTTCGCGGCCGCGCGCCTGCCTCATGCCTTGAGGCGTTTTTCGCACACTCGCGCGCGGGAAACGTTGCATGAACATCGACGCCATCCTCCGGGACATTCGCTTCCAGGAAACCTCGAACACCGGGCTCGTGCGAACGGGTAGGAGCGCACCCTGTGCGCGAATGCTTTTGCGCCGGGCGAAGAGCATCGCGCACAGGGTGCGCTCCTACCCGGCGCGGCGAGGCATTCGCGTACAGGGTGCGCTCCTGCGGGAGCTGCGCTGATGTTCACCGGCATCATCCAGGGCGTGGGCCGCGTCGTGCGGCTGGAGCCGCGCGGCGGCGACGTGCGGCTGGCCGTCGATACGGCCGGGCTCGATCTCGCCGACGTGCAGCTGGGCGACTCGATCGCCGTCTCCGGCGTGTGCCTCACCGCCATCGCGCTGGAAGCGCACGGCTTCGCCGCCGACGTTTCCAACGAGACGCTGTCGCTCACCTCGCTGGGCTACTTGAAGGCCGGCGATCCGGTGAACCTGGAAAAGGCCTTGCGGCTCGCCGACCGGCTGGGCGGCCACCTGGTGTCGGGCCACGTCGACGGCCTCGGCAAGGTGGTGGCGATCAGCCCCGACGGCCGCTCGCAGCGCTGGACCTTCGAGGTGCCGGCGGCGATCGCGCGCTACATCGCGGCGAAGGGCTCGATCTGCATCGACGGCACCAGCCTCACCGTCAACGAAGTCGCCGGCACGCGCTTCGGCGTCAACCTGATCCCGCACACGGTCGAACACACCGCCTTCCATGCCCGCCGCGTCGGCGACGCGGTGAACATCGAGGTGGACGTGATCGCGCGCTACGTCGAGCGCTTGCTGGCCAGCGGCGACGCGCCGAAGCTGGACCAGGCGTTCCTCAAACAACACGGCTTCGCCTGAAATCGAGAAGTGAGTGGAAAGAAGTGAGGAGTGAGTAAAGGCCTGGTCAAAGACGGCCCTTGCTCTCTCTCACTCCCCACTTCTCTTCACTCACTTCTGCTATCGCCATTCCTCAAGAGTTCGACTTATGTCATTCAACACCATCCCCGAAATCCTCGACGACATCCGCGCCGGCCGCATGGTGGTGTTTCTCGACGACGAGGACCGCGAGAACGAGGGCGACCTGATCATGGCCGCCGAGAAAGTCCGCGCCGAGGACATCAACTTCATGGTGCGCGAGGCGCGCGGCCTGGTCTGCGTCACGCTGACCGAGCAGCGCACGCGCCAGCTCGGCCTGAAGCCGATGGTCAGCGACAACACCTCGGCCTACCACACCAACTTCACCGTCTCGATCGAGGCGGCCGAAGGCGTCACCACCGGCATCTCGGCGCACGATCGCGCACGCACCATCCGGGTCGCGGTGAAGGCCGATGCGAAACCGCAGGACCTGACCCAGCCCGGCCACATCTTCCCGCTGACCGCCCAGCCCGGCGGCGTGCTGACCCGCGCCGGCCACACCGAGGCGGGCTGCGACCTGGCCGCGCTGGCGGGGCTGGAGCCGGCCGCGGTGCTGATCGAGGTGCTGCACGAGGACGGCTCGATGGCGCGCCGCCCGGAGCTGGAGATCTTCGCCGCCAGGCACGGCCTGAAGATCGGCTCGATCGCCGACCTGATCCGCTACCGGCTGGAGACGGAAAAAACCGTGCAGCGCGTCCATGAGGAAGACGTGCAGACCGAGTTCGGCAGCTTCCGCCTGTATGCGTACCGCGACGTGATCCGGCGCGGCCTGCATTTCGCCCTGGCGCGCGGCACGGTCGACGACGGCGCGCCGGTGCTGACCCGCGTGCATGTGCGCAACACCTTGTCCGACGTGCTGCACCTGAAGCGCGACGACCTGGGCCTCACCGTCACCGCCGCGCTGCGCCGGATCGACGACGAGGGGCGCGGCGTGCTGCTGGTGCTGTCCGGCGAGGACACTCCCGAAGCGCTGCTGGCCCGCCTCGATCGCCAGCCCGGCACGCTGGCGCCGGAGGAAGTGCGGCAGCAGGAGTGGCGCCAGCTCGGCCTCGGCGCGCAGATGCTGGCGGACCTGGGGGTGCGCAAGCTGCGCGTGCTGGGTACGCCGCGCAAGCTGGTCGCGCTGGCCGGATTCGACCTGGAAGTAGTCGAATACGTCTGACCGGCAAGCTCGCCACCGCGTAGGAGCGCACAGGGTGCGCTCCTACGGTAGCGCGGTCTGCCGGGAGCCATCGCCTTGCCATGCAATGCCCGCATCAGTGTCCGATAATTCGATTTCCAAGCGCGAGCCCGACCCATGCCCGAAACTCGCATCCGCCTGATCGCCCCCTCCGGTTATCCGCACGATCCCGCGGCCATGGCGCGCGGCGTGGCGCGCCTGCGCGAAGCCGGCTGCGTCGTCGACGGCCTGGAGGTGCTGCAGCGGACCGAGCTGCGCTTCGCCGGCACGGACGCCGAACGCGCGGCCGACATCAACGCGCTGGCGACGATGGAAACCTTGCCCGACATCGTGCTGGCGACCCGCGGCGGCTACGGCGCCGGACGCCTGCTGCCGCAGCTGCAGTACGGCGCGCTGGGCGAACGGCTGCGGCAGCGGCCGACCCTGCTGGTCGGGCACAGCGACTTCACCGCGCTGCAGCTGGCGCTGTACGCGAAGAGCGGCCTGTGCACCTTCAGCGGGCCGCTGCTCGCCGATCTGGGCGCCGAGCCGCGCAGCGCCTTCAGCTGGCGCCAGTTCTGGTCCACGCTGGCGTCTGCGGCAACGGAATTGGCCTGGTCCAGCGTCACCCCGGCCAGCCTCGACGTGGAGGGCATGCTGTGGGGCGGCAACCTGGCGGTGCTGTGCAGCCTGCTGGGCACGCCGTATTTTCCGTCCATCGATGGCGGCATCCTGTTCGTCGAGGACGTCGCCGAGTCGCCCTACCGGATCGAGCGGATGCTGTGCCAGCTGCAGCTCGCCGGCGTGCTGGGCCGGCAGCGGGCGCTGCTGCTGGGCAGCTTCAGCCAGTGCGCCACCGGGCCGCGCGACAACGGCTACGGGCTGGCCGACGCGTTCGCGCACATCCGCGCCGTGGCCGGCATCGCGGTGGTCGATGGGCTGCCGCACGGCCACGCCGGCGAGCAGCTCACCTTGCCGTTCGGCGCGGCGGCGCGCTTGCGCGTCGACGGCCACGTGGCGCGGCTCGACGTCAGCGGTTATCCGCACCTGCACGGCCCGGCCCCGGCCGGCGTCTTCGAAAACCCGTAAAATAGCCTGCCCGCAGGGGCCCGCCCACAGGAACCGTCAATCTCATGAAGACCATCGAAGGCGATTTCGCCACGCCCAAGGGCCGCTTTGCCATCGTCGCCGGCCGTTTCAACGGCTTCGTCGTGGAACCGCTGGTGGCCGGTGCGCGCGACGTGCTGGTGCGCCACGGCGTGGCGGACGATGCGATCGACCTGGTCCGCGTGCCCGGCGCCTGGGAGATCGCGCTGGCCGCGCACAGGCTGGCGAACTCCGGCAAGTACGCGGCGGTGATCGCGCTGGGCGCGGTGATCCGCGGCGCCACCCCGCACTTCGACTATGTCGCCGGCGAATGCGCCAAGGGCCTGGCGAAAGCCGCGCTGGACTCCGGCGTGCCGGTGAGCTTCGGCGTGCTGACCACCGACAGC
>JAGWMU010000159.1 GCA_028873095.1 Pseudomonadota bacterium
CCCTGGCCGATGAGCGACGCCATCACCGCCTTCTGCACGTGCAGGCGGTTCTCGGCCTCGTCGATGGCGATGCAGGCGGGGGAATCCATCACCGCGTCGGTGGCCTTGATGTTCCGGCGCAGCGGCAGGCAATGGCTGAACAGGCCGTGGTCGGTCAGCGCCATCTTCGCCTCGTCGACGATGAAGTGCTTGCTGGCCTCGCGGATGGGTTTCTCCTGTTCCCACTTGCCGAAGAACGGCAGTGCGCCCCAGCTCTTGGCATAGACGACATGGGCGCCGCGGTAGGCTTCCTCGATGTCGTGGCTGACCTTCAGCGAACCGCCGTTCTGCGCGGCGTTCAGACGGCCGAATTCCATGTAGCGCTCGTCCAGCACATAGTCCGGCGAGGGGCACAGCAGGGTCACGTCCATGCCCAGCTTGGTAGCGATCAGCAGCGCGGAGTTCGCCACCGCGGTGTTCAGCGGCTTGGGGTGGTAGGTCCAGGTGAGCACGTATTTCCTGTTCTGCAGGTCGCCGAGGTGCTCCTTCAGCGCCAGCGCGTGCGCCAGCTCCTGGCAGGGGTGGGTGATCGTCTCCATGTTGATCACCGGCACGGTGGCGTACTGGGCGAACGCCTTGATGACCTTGTCCTGCCGATCCACCTGCCAGTCCTGGAATTTCGGAAAGGCGCGTACCGCGATCAGGTCGACGTAGCGGCTGAGCACCCGCGCCACCTCGGCGATGTGTTCCTCGGTGTCGCCGTCCATCACGCTGCCCACCTCGAACTCGATCGGCCACGCGTCCTTGCCCGGCGACAGCACGATGGCGTGCCCACCCAGATGAAACGCACCCAGCTCGAAGCTGGTGCGGGTGCGCATCGAGGGATTGAAGAACAGCAGCGCAACGGACTTGCCGGCCAGTTGCTGGCCCCGCGGCGAGCGCTTGAATTCGGCGGCCTGGGCCAGCAGCGCGTCGATCTCGGCGCGGCTGTAGTCCTGGGTAGTGACGAAATGGCGAATGGTCATGGTTGTGATGCTCTGGGTGAAGAGTCCGGCCATGGATGGCCGGCTGGTTTTTCGCGGACGGATCGGCGTGAAATACATTCCCGAAAACAAAAATCCCGGCTCGCAGGCCGGCCAGCCTTGGATCAAAACAAAAAAAACCCGACTCAAGAGCCGGGTTTATCGTCGATACACATGAAAAGCGTGCGACAGCCTACCCGGCCGCATGTCGATACAACGGTCGGCGCGCACGCGACGTCATGCCAGCGGCCGCGCGGGCGCTGGTGAGTACGGTGGCGGTATAGACGGCTGCGGACATGCAGATTCCAAGTGACTGGTGTGCATGATGGCGAGAATTCCGCTGCCATGCAACAAAAAAATCAATCTCCGAAGTACCGTCGCCGCCCGAGGGGCGGCGACGATGGCATCGACCCCGCGGGACGGGATCAGTCGGCAGGCTCGACCTGCACCCGCACCCGCAGGCGCTCGCCCGGGTCGTAGTTCAGCCGCGACATGTAGACATCGCCGTGATAGCGGTATTCCACATCGTAGCCGATGATCCGCCGCTGCTCGCTGACCGTGTTGACCTCGCGGCAGCGGGTCTGGGTGGTGGCGTAGTCGCCGCCGTGATCGGACACCCGGTTGCCCACCGCGCCGCCCGCCACGGCACCCACCACGGTAGCCGCCGTGCGTCCGTCGCCCTTGCCCACGGTATGCCCCAGCACGCCGCCGATCACCGCGCCGAGCATGGTGCCCGCCACGCTGTGGTCGGGATCACGCCGCACCACCTGCTGGTCGTAGCACTGCTGCTGCGGCACTTCCGTGCGCGTCACGCCCTGCACCGGATCGGCCCGCAGCACGTCGGCCCAGCCATAATGCACGCCATCGTCGCTGTTCCGGTAGCGCGCGTCCTGCGCATGGACGCCGGTCGCCATCAAGGCCAATGCAAGCGTGGAAAGCCATATTTTGGTCATTGCGACCTCCGGTTTCGAAAACTGCCGTGCGCGCGTGCGCGATTTGAGTGCATTTCAGCAAATGCACACTGAATACACGCTTTAGGATGCTCTGAACCATTCCACGTACCCGACACGACCATCCCGCCTGCACCTTGATAAGATGCGGGGCCGGCCGCGCCATGATGCAGCGCGGCCCCACGCCGCGGATTTTCCACCCATGCCGATTTCGCTCTACAACAGCCTGAGTCGACGCACCGAGCCGTTCACCCCGCTGGATCCACAACGGGTCACCGTCTACCTGTGCGGCCCGACCGTCTACAACTACGTGCACATCGGCAACGCGCGCGGCCCGGTGGTGTTCGACGTGCTGGTCCGGCTGCTGCGCCGGCATTACCCGCGGGTGGTCTATGCCCGCAACATCACCGATGTCGACGACAAGATCAACGCCGCCGCGCAGGCCCAGGGCGTGGCCATCGACCTGATCACCGGCAGATTCGCCCAGGCCTACCGCGAGGACATGGCCGGCCTCGGCATCGCCGTGCCCGACATCGAACCGCACGCGACCGCGCATATCGCGCCGATCGTCGCGATGATCGAAACGCTGATCGCCGGCGGCCACGCCTATGCGGCGGAAGGTCACGTGCTGTTCGACGTCGGCTCCTACCCGGCCTACGGCGCGTTGTCGGGCCGCGACACCGAGGAGCTGATCGCCGGCGCCCGCGTCGAGGTGGCGCCGTACAAGAAGAATCCCGCCGACTTCGTGCTGTGGAAACCGTCCACGCCCGAGCTGCCTGGCTGGCACAGCCCGTGGGGCATCGGCCGCCCGGGCTGGCATATCGAGTGCTCGGCGATGAGCGCGGCGCACCTGGGCGAGACCATCGACATCCACGCCGGCGGCGTCGACCTGTTGTTTCCGCACCACGAGAACGAGATCGCCCAGTCCACCTGCGCGCACGGCGGCAAGGCGTTCGCGCGCTGGTGGATGCACAACGGCATGCTCACCTTCGACGGCCGCAAGATGTCCAAGTCGCTGGGCAACGTGCTGCTGGTGCACGAACTGCTGCAGCAGCATCCGCCCGAGGCGCTGCGCCTGCGGCTGCTGAGCGGGCATTACCGGCAGCCGCTGGACTGGTCGGACGGCGCCATCGCGCAGGCCGTCAGCACGCTGGATGGCTGGTATCGCGTGCTGCGCGACCTGGCCGACGTCGAACTGCCCGCCGGCACGTTGCCCGTGCCCGAAACGGTGGAAGCGGCCCTGTGCGACGACCTCAATACGCCGCAGGCGCTGGCCGAGCTGTCGCAGCTGGCGGACCAGGCCAGGCTCGAAGGCAACGCCCGGGCCAAGGCCGCGCTGCTAGGCGGCGGCGCGCTGCTCGGGCTGCTGCAGCAGGAACCGGAAGCCTGGTTCAGGCGTGGCGAAAATACGGTCGACGCGGCGCGCGTCGAGGATCTGCTGCTGCAGCGCCGGAGCGCCCGCGCCGCCCGCGATTTCGCCCGTGCCGATGCGATCCGCGACGAACTCACCGCGCTGGGCATCGTCATCGAAGACGGCGCCCAGGGTACCCGCTGGAGCGTGCTGCAACGCTGAAACCGCCGGAACCGAAGACCCGGGCAACGTCGTCTCGCGCGAACACGCGTTCGTGCATTCGGCCCGATCGCGCGATAATGGGCCCATGAACGACATCGCCAGCGCCAGCGCCGAACAGGCGCAACACGACATCGCCGAGGAATTCGGATTCTTCGGCGACTGGACCGAGCGCTACCAGTACCTGATCGATCTCGGCCGGCAACTGCCGCCGTTTCCCGGGGAGTGGAAGACCGAGGAACACCGCGTGCACGGCTGCCAGTCGATGGTCTGGCTGGTTGCCCGCGGCGATGCGGCGAACATGCACTTCGACGCGACCAGCGATTCGGCCATCGTCTCCGGCCTGATCGCGCTCGTGTTGCGGGTTTACTCCGACCGTTCCGCGCGGGAGATCATCGCCACCGAGCCGCAGTTCATCACCGCGATCGGACTGGCCAAGCATCTCTCCCCCACCCGCTCGAACGGGCTGGCGGCGATGCTGGCGAAGCTGAAGAGCCATGCCGCGGCGGCGGCGGCGGCGGCAAGCCAAGGAGCGAGTGGAGCGAATTGAGGAGTGAGTTGAGGGGAGTGAGCAGTGAAAGAGATCAAGAGCAGAGGTGCGCAGGAGCGCTCGGAGTGCGAGCTTTTCTCTCACCGCTCACTCCTCTCAACTCACTCCTCTTCCCCGCTCCTCTTCCCCGCTCCTCGCAAAAAGCCCCGCTTCGCGCGGGGCTTTTTGCTGTGACGCCAAGCGGTGCGCTCAGTCGCCCATCTGTTTCTGCAGGTGCTCGCGGCGCTCCTGGGCATCCAGCGACAAGGTGGCGATCGGGCGCGCATCGAGCCGGTCGATGCCGATCTCCTCGTCGGTCTCCTCGCAGAACCCGTAACTGCCGTCCTCGATCCGGCGCAGTGCCTTGTCGATCTTGGAGATCAGCTTGCGGTAGCGATCGCGGGTCCGCAGCTCCAGCGAATTTTCCGTTTCGCGGGTGGCGCGCTCGGCCTCGTCGCCGACGTCACGCACCTCGTCGCGCAGGTTGTCCATGGTCTGGCGGGACTCCTCCACCAGCTGATCGCGCCAATCGCGCAACTTGTTGCGGAAGTAGGCCAGATGCTGCGGGCACATGTACTCCTCGTCGCTGCTGGGGTGGTAACCCTTGGGCAGGGCGACGGTACTGGTGGACGGCAGCGCGTAGCGGCCGTCTTCGCGGGTGACGCCGTTATCGAGTTTTTTTACTGCAGATTTGTTCATTGAGGACGACGGATTCTTCGGATTCGTGTGGGAGGAGGCATGGCGCGCGGCAACCGGGGCTGCCCGTGGTGTGACCATGGCGGTGGCACTCGCCACCTTGCCCTTGTAGAGCGTGGCGGCGGCTGACGGGGATGCGGCTTTGACGGCCACGACCGGCGTTGCTGCCGGTGCCGGCTTGCCGACCGGCTGGCTGGCCGGTTTGCTGGCCGGTTTGACCGCCGGTTTCGCGGCAGTCGGTTTGGCGGCCTTCTTGTTGACGGCACCGTGCCCGGCGTTCTTGAGTGGAATTTTCTTCGGCGCCGCTTTCTTGACGGCCGCCTTCTTGGCTATCGCCTTCTTGACCGCCGTTTTTTTCACTGCCGCTTTGCGCTCGGCGGGCTTGCTGGCTGGCTTGAGCTTCTTCGGCTGCGGCTTGGCGGTGGCTTTCCCGGTTGCCGGTTTGGCGGCCGGCTTTTTCGAGGCCGCCGGTTTCGCGACGACCTTCTTCACCGCCGCCTTGCCGGCCGGTTTGGCCGCACTGCGGCCTGCCTTGGCCGGTGTCTTGCTGGCGCTCTTCACTGCCCGCCCCTTTGTGGCAGCTGTTTTCGACTTGCCGGGCTTGACGTCCTTCGCCTTGGCCGAAGTCTTTCCCTTCTGCTTCTGCGCCTTGGCGGCGTTAGAACTACGCGTCGTATTCGCCATTTCCCTCACCGTTTTATGGCCGTGGCGGCCGGGTGTTATAGCCCAAGTGTTCTACACCAGCAAGCCCGCTTCTGGAATACTTGCACGACCTCGGCTGCCCGACCTGTTCCGCCAGCGTGAATGATCGTGACCCGATTCCTGCTTTTCCTGCTCCACCTCTACCAGCGCTGGCTCAGCCCGCTGCTGGGTCAGCGTTGTCGCTTTTACCCCAGTTGCTCCGATTATGCACGGATTGCCGTCACCCGCTTCGGTCCGTGGCGCGGCGGCCTGCTGGCCGGATGGCGACTGCTGCGCTGCCAGCCCCTGTGCACCGGCGGCCCGGACCCGGTACCCGAGCATTTCCACTATCCCCACTGCCGCCGCCAGGAAAAAACCGCCGACACCGACTGACGGGCTGATCAAGAACGCCGAACTGGTCAACGGAGACCGTCGCTTCCACGCCGACCTGCAGGTGAAGGATGGTCGCATCGAAGCGATTGCCGGCGCTCCCGATACCCGTTCCGGCGAACAGGTGATCGACGCCAGTAGGCTGTGGCCGCTGCCGGGCATGATCGACGCGCGGCATGCCAGAGCGCGCGAGACATACAGCAACGATATCCCGGCCCCCGAGTATCCGCTCGCGCGAGGCCTGCATCAAGTCCGCCCGGCTGGCGATCTCGCTGGCGCGCAAGCACGGCACCCGCCTGCACGTGCTGCACGCCCCACCGCCGACGAGCTGGCGCAGTTCGCGCCGCAGGTGGCGCTGCAGCGGGGCTCGAGGGCAAGCTGACGCTGGAGCGGGGGGTGGAGGCAGCGTGCCACGCCCCGCCACGCAGTTCGACGTGCATAGCGCGGCTTCCTGCGCGAAGGCTATGCTGCCGACCTGGTGCTGGTCGGTCCGCGCAAGCCGCACACGGTGACCCGCGCCGAAGTGCTGTCCAAGTGCGGCTGGTCGCCGTTCGAGGGCGAAACGTTTGCAAGCTCCATCGTCGGCACCTTCGTCAACCAGCGAGTGCGGGATGGCTCGACAGCTTGAACAGCGTGAGGGGCTAGCGGCTGGCATTTGCGTCGATAACTGGCCAATTCGCCAGATCGAACACACGAAGGTGAGCCTGATCTTAACTTTGGAGTGGTGGCTAGATGCGGCCTCGCGTTGAAGTCGTCCAGCCATGATTGAGACGGAGGTATTGCCCATGAATCATTGGGCTCTCTCTCGAATGCTGTGGTTGACGGCGCCCCGATTCTTGCGTGAGCCCAGTTGTGCCGGCAAGCTTCGCCGATGGAAACTCTCTTCACTCAAGCCCTCGGGCTCAGCGCGCCGTGGCGCGTGGTCAGCCTGGACTTCCGCCCT
>JAGWMU010000160.1 GCA_028873095.1 Pseudomonadota bacterium
GGCCGGCCGAGCCGATGAATCCGATGCTCAAAGCCAGCCGCACGGCGAGCGACAGGTGATTCTGGTTGTATTTCATGAGATCTCCCCGGTAATGAATTTCAAAGATTTATGTCTTGTTTTGCGAGCCTTGAACGGTAATCCAAGCCATGGCGCCGGATCGGTCCCTTGCATGGGGTATCGCGGCTTTCAATCGCCCTCGAGTGACCTGCGATGTGTCGAATGTCAGCGGTATCCCGTGGAGTCCGCCTGTCTGTTTCGTCCTCGGTGGGCGCCGTGGGTATCCGCTGACGTTCGATGCCGGTACGGGGTGGAGTGCGGTCGGGTATCGGGAAAAGTCCCCCCCGGGCAGGCAGTAAGGAAGCGTCTGCAGTTCCCTCGGTTGTCGGTGCTGTGAAAAGGCTCGCGGCAACGGCCTCGCTGGAATCCAGGGCCGTCGCGCACCGGCATCCTGGACAGGCATCTCCCGTTGGCCTGCCGCTGGCCACGACTCCGGTCGGTATCCAGTGAAGTGCTTGCCATGGCTTTTGCCGCTCGTCGACCGCCTGGCGCCAAGGAATGGACCCCGGGGCACCGGCGACGGCGAACAAGCCGTCATAGCATCACACGGGCTCCGGGCTGAATACAATGTTTTCGTAACATTTTCATGCTAGACCGCGCGGAGGCGCCGAAGCCGAGGTTCGGGCACGAAAAAGCCGCGCCGGGCGCCGTTTCCGGCGTCCCGGCGACGTGCCTGCCGGTCAGCCCTGGTAGCGCCGCCTCAGCATCTCGAACAGCGCGCGCATGCCCATCGCCTCGCCGCCGCGTGGCCGGCCCGGGCGGTCGGTGTCGTTCCAGGCGTAGGTATCCAGATGCAGCCAGGCGACCGCGTCGGGCACGAAGCGCTCCAGATACAGCGCCGCGGTGATCGCGCCGGCATGGCGCGAGGGGCCGGCATTGGCGAAGTCGGCGAGCTGGGATTCCAGCAGCCTGCGGTACGGGCGCCACAGCGGCAGCTGCCACAGCGGGTCATTCACGGTGCGGCCGGCGGCCAGCGCCGCATCGACCAGTTCATCGCGATTGCCGAACAGCGCCGGCAGGTCCGGCCCGAGCGCCACCCGTGCGGCGCCGGTGAGAGTGGCGAAATCGATCATCAGGTCGGGCTGCTGCTCGGCGCCGTAGCTCAGGGCGTCGCACAGCACCAGACGCCCCTCGGCATCGGTGTTGTCGACCTCCACGGTGTGGCCGGCACGGGTGGTGATCACGTCGCCGGGGCGCAGCGCGTTGCCGGCCAGCGCATTTTCCACCGCCGGCACCAGCAGGGTCAGCCGCACCGGCAGCTGCGCGTGCATGACCAGCCCGGCCAGCGCGATCGCATGGGCGGCGCCGCCCATGTCCTTCTTCATGTGGCGCATGCCGTCGGCGGACTTGATGTCGAGACCGCCCGAATCGAAGCAGACGCCCTTGCCGAGCAGCACCAGTTTCGGATGGGATGCCTTGCCCCAGGTCAGCTCGATCAGGCGAGGCGCGCGATGGCTGGCGCGGCCGACCGCATGGATGGTCGGAAAATTGGCCTCGAGCAGCTTGTCGCCGACCCAGCCGCGCACCTTCGCCTGGTGCGTCTTGCCCAGTTGCTTGATCGCCTGGGCCAGTTGCGGCGGTCCCATGTCCTCGGTCGGCGTGTTGACCAGGTCGCGCACCAGGGCGGTGGCCTCGACCAGCGGCAGCAGCCGGTGCAGGTCGGCGGCCGCCACCGCCAGTCGCGCCGGCGCGCGGGCGGGCTTGCGATAGCGGCTGAATCGATAGGCGCCCAGCGCCCAGCCCAGGGCGGACTGCAGCGGGTCGGTCAGCACGCTTTCGGCGGCGAGGTGATAGCTCGCCTCGGGCAGGGTGTCGGGCAGGGCGGCCAAGGCTCCCAGCGCATCCCGCGGATCGACGCCGACCAGCACGCGCTCCAGCTTGCCGTGGCTGTCGGCGAGCAGCGCAAATGTGCCGGGGGCGGCCTGGAAGCCGCTCTCGCCCAGCCAGCGTCGCTGCGCGGCGGTCAGCCGCCGCCGGGTGGCGACGAAATGCGCCGCATCGGTGGTCTCGATGGCGATGCTGTGGCGGTCGCCGGGTAGGCGTTCGATCAGGACGGACATGCGGTTTCCTTGCTGCGTGGTGCGTGGCTGCGTGCGGCAGTGTGTGGCGCCGGATGCGTCACCTCGACAACCTTCAATGATGCACTCTTTGCCGTGAGCTGCCTATGCGGCGGGCCGGGTTTCGAGCCAGTCGGCCAGCGCCGCCAGGTCGGGCAGGTCCAGTTCGGGCGGTGGGCCCAGCGCGGTGGGCCAGGGGTCGCCACGGCGATTGATCCAGGCGGCGCGCAGGCCGGCCGCGTGGGCGCCGGCGACGTCCGTCAGCGGATCGTCGCCGGCGTGCAGGATCACCGCGGGGGCTACGCCCAGCCGCTCGGCGGCGGCCAGGAAGATCCGCGGGTCCGGCTTGGCCGCGCCGGTATCGCGCGCACTGATGTGATGGGTGAAGTGCTGCCGGATGCCGATGCGCTGCAAGTCGGCGTTGCCGTTGGTCAGGCTGGCCAGCGGCCAGCGGGCGGCGATCCGCCGCAGTGCCGGCAGGCTGTCGGGATACAGCTCCACGGTGTTGCGTGCCGCGAAATAGATTTCCCACAAGGCGTCGACCGGGGCGGCCGCGATGCCGGAGCCGGCGAACGCCCGTTGCAGAGTGAGCTGGCGCTGCGCGGTGAAATCGTGGGCCAGGTCGGACCGCTCGCTGGCGATCTGCGCGCGCAGTTCGCGCATGGCCGCGACCGGCCAGGCGCGGGCGACCTCGGGATGGTGCCGCCGCAGCCACGCGTCGACCGCATGGTCGGCGCGTTCCAGCGCCGGCGCCACCGGCCACAGGGTGTCGTCCAGATCGATCGTGAGCGCGAGTATCCGCACGCCACCCCGCCGCTCAGTCGCGGCTGAGCCGCAGCCGCTGGCCCGGCCTGAGGCGGTTGCCGGTGAGATGGTTCCAGTCGCGCAGGCGGGCCACGTCGAGGTCGTGCGCGCGGGCGATCGATGCCAGCGTGTCGCCTTTGGCCACCCGGTAGGTCTTGCCGCCGCGATCGGCGCTCCGATCGGCGCTCCTCGCGGCCGAGTTTGCACCCGCCGTGACCCTGCTGAAATCCGTGCCGCTGGTCTTCGGGTCGTTGACCGTGGTGGCTGCGCCGCTGGCGTGCGCCAGCGAGCTGACGCTCGTTCCGGCGACGCTGCCGCTGACGCCGCTCAGCCGGGTCTTTTCGTTCGCCGGCATGGCGGCGGCCCGATCCTTCGCGGCGCGCTGCTCCAATGCCTGCCGGGCGGCGAGGGTGCGCGGCGAAGTGGGCGCGACCGCGACGCGGTCGGCATAGGTGGCCCCCGGCGCGGAAACCGGCGTGGCGGCCGGTGCGATATGGCTGGCGCGGGCGCCGACTTCGGCGAGAATCCGGCGGCGCCGCGAGCGGTCCATCGAGGCCAGCGCGCTGCCGTCCCGGAACGGCAGTACCGCATGCCGGCGCAGCGCGGCCTGGGCCGGCGCGGTCTGCGCGAAGTCGACGAATGCCTGTGCCTCGGCGGCCTTCGGGCCGCGCGGGTTGGTGACCAGGTACAGCGGGCTGAACAGCACGTAGCTGCCATCGGCGAGGTTCGCCACGGAAGGCGCGACGCCGTTGATCGCCAGCGCCTTGAGTTTCGGATTGCCGCGGATGTCGCTCAGCGTGGAAGCGCCCAGGCCGTCGGGATTCAGGGCCACCCCGTCTTCGAGCTTGCGTGTGTTGACGTACAGGCGCGGCGCGGCGACCGGCTGGTTGCCGCGGCCGAACAGCAGCTGGCGCAGGCTGAACTCCACGCCGTCGCCGGGGCTGGCCACCGCGTAGACGTCGATCGGCGCATCGCGGCCGCCGACTTCGCTCCAGTTGTGGATCTTGCCGTAGTAGATGTCGTGCACCTGCTTCAGGGTGAGGCTGCGCACCGGATTGGACGCATTGGTGATCATCACCAGCGCATCCCATGCCACCGGGGTGAAGACCAGGTTCGCATCCTCGGCGCTGCCGTCGGAGGCGCGCGCGCTGCCGGCCACGTCCGCTTGGCCGCTGGTCACCGCGTCGATGCCGGAAGCGGTGTTGAACGGCTGCAACTGGACATGGCCGTGGCCGGCCCTTTCCCAGACCGGCGCCACCTCGTTGACGACGCTGTGCGCGGTGACATCGTCGCCGCGCCAGATCAGGCTGGCGCCGTGCGCGGCATGCGCATGGCTGCGGGCGAACGCGGCGGTGGCGAGGCAGGCCCCGAGCAGGGCGGCGGACAGCAGGGCGGCGTGGCGTGCGGACATGTGGCGGAAAACCCCGGCGGTACTTGTGGTTGACGATGCGGGCCTGGCGCAGGCTGCGGCATGTCGCCGTGAAACGCATAGCTTATTGCATCGACCTGAACCTCGAACATCAAGCACTTTCATGCCTTTGTGCCGGGGCCGGGCGCCAAGTTGTGAGCCGGCGCACGGCCACAGGGCCGACCAGTACGCGCCAGGCGGTCAGTTGACCACGACGTAGCGCGAGCCATCGGCGTTGGCCACCACCAGCACCAGCGGGTCCGGCTGCACGCCGGCCAGCCCGCGCAGCATGCGCAGACTGCTGATGCGCTGGTTGCCGACGCCGATGACGATATCGTCGGTGGTGAGCCCGGCGCGGGCGGCGTGGCTGCCGGCCTGCACCGAACTGACCGCCACGCCGTCGAGGCCGTGGTCGCGCTGGTCCTGGCTCAGCTCGCTGAAGCGCACGCCGCGCAGTCGCGGATCGAGCTGGCCGCCGTCGAGGGTGGCCCGCTTTACCGCGCTCAGGGTGGCGCTGACCTCGCGCACGTGGCCGGCACGCAGCACGCCCAGCCGTACCGTGCTGCCCAGCGGCAGCAGGCCCTCGGCATTGCGCAGCTGCTGTTCGCTGCGCAGCGGCTTGCCGTCGAGCGTGGTCAGCACGTCGCCCGGCTGCAGGCCGGCGCGCGCGGCGGCCGAGCCGTCGCTGACGCCGGTCACCGCCACGCCGTTGCCGTCCTTGAGCCCGAGCAGCCTGGCGATACGCGGCGTGATCGTCTGCGTCTGCACGCCCAGGCTGCCGCGCAGCACCTTGCCGTGCGCCAGCAGTTGCGTCATCACCTCGCTGGTGAGGTCGCTGGGGATCGCAAAGCCGATGCCGACATTGCCGCCCGAGGGCGAGATGATCATCGTGTTGATGCCGACCAGCTGGCCGCGCAGGTTGACCAGCGCGCCGCCGGAATTGCCCGGGTTGATCGAGGCATCGGTCTGGATGAAATTCTGGTAGCTCGAGTCGCCCAGGCCCGAGCGGCCCAGCGCGGAGACGATGCCGGAGGTCACCGTCTGGCCGAGCCCGAACGGGTCGCCCACCGCCACCACGTAGTCGCCGACGCGCAACCGGTTGGAGTCGGCCAGCGGCAATGCCTGCAGATGGTCGGCCGGAATCTGCACCACGGCCACGTCGGTGTCCGGGTCGGTGCCGATCAGCTTGCCCTTGAAGCTGCGTCCGTCCTGCAGCGTCACGCGGATGTCGTCCGCGCCGCCGACCACGTGATTGTTGGTCAGCACGTAACCCCGGGCCGCATCCACGATCACGCCCGAGCCCAGGCTTTGCTCCACCCGCTCCTGCGGGGTGGCGGGCAGGCCGAAGAACTGGCGCACGATCGGGTCGTCGAAATACGGGTCACGCACGCGCACCCGGGTCTTGGTGGAGATGTTCACTACCGCCGGCGTCACCTGCTGCAGCATCGGCGCCAGCGACGGCATCGGCTGGTTGCCGATCGCGGGTGGCATGGCGGCGTGGCCGGGGCCTGGCAGGCTGCCGACGAAAACGGCAACCAGCAAACCGGCCAGCCAGTGCGGGAAGCGGTGGCGGCGTCGCGACATGGGGGTCCTCCTGGGCGATTTCTGCGGTGCTCGTTCGACCTGGCGCAGGCGCCGCGGTTCATTTCGAGAATGCGCATTCCGACACTTTACATCCGGCGCCGTCGGGGGTACCTTGCTTCACCGATCACAACCACAACATCTTGTGTTCGAGAGCGGGCGCCAAGACAACTTCTGGTGCCGTGCATCGCACTCTTTGAGGGGGGAGTCGTTGTCGTCGGGGGTGCTGCGGGGCTCCGGCCGGAGGGCAATCCTCACGACGGGCCGTTCGCCGCAAAAACACATGGCACGCCGTTGAACGCGGCGTCGTCGAATAAAAACAACAAGGGGTCCGCAGGACCCTGACGGGAGGTCAGGAAGCCGATGAGCACAGCACGTGCACCAGCCAATATTCCAGCCAAGAGCCGCGACGTCGTGGAAATTCCGCTGCAGCCCGCGTCGCTGGACATCTGGGACAAGAAGTACCGCCTGAAGTCGAAGTCCGGCGAGCCGGTCGACGCCACCATCGACGGGACCTACCAGCGGGTGGCGCGCGCGCTGTCCGACGTCGAGGCCACCGAGGAGCTGCGCGGGCACTGGTACGAACGCTTCCTGTGGGCGCTGCGCCGCGGCGCGATCCCCGCCGGCCGGATCACCTCCAACGCCGGCGCGCTGGCGCACAAGCCGGCCACCTCCACCATCAACTGCACCGTCTCGGGCACCATCCGCGACTCGATGGACGACATCCTGGAGAAGGTGCACGAGGCCGG
>JAGWMU010000161.1 GCA_028873095.1 Pseudomonadota bacterium
TACCGCAACTACCAAGACGCCAAGATGAACCGCCCCGGGTTTCGTGGAGGCTGTTTGGTTTAAGTCAGGCCTCCGCCGTGGCTGCCTGACTGGCGAGTTGCCGGGAGTAGTTTGCCTCGGCCTCGGCTGGCGGGATATAGCCGATGGGTTCGAGCAGGCGGTGGTGGTTGAACCAGGCCACCCATTCCAGCGTGGCAAGCTCCACCGCTTCCTTGGTCTTCCACGGTGCTCGGCGATGGATCAGCTCGGCTTTGTAGAGGCCGTTGATGGTCTCCGCGAGCGCGTTGTCGTAGCTGTCGCCTTTGCTGCCCACCGACGGTTCGATGCCGGCTTCGGCCAGACGCTCGCTGTAGCGGATGGAAACGTATTGCGACCCGCGGTCGCTATGGTGAATCAGGCTGCTGTCACGCTTCGGCTGGCGTGCGTAGAGCGCCTGTTCCAACGCATCGAGCACGAAGTCCGTGTGCATCGAGCTGCTGACCCGCCAGCCCACGATGCGCCGGGCAAACACGTCGATGACGAAGGCCACGTAGAGCCAGCCCTGCCAGGTCGAGACATAGGTGAAATCCGAGACCCAGAGCTGGTTCGGCCGCTCGGCGCGGAACTGCCGGTTGACCCGGTCCAGTGGGCACGGCGCCTTGCCATCGCTGACCGTCATGCGCACCACCTTGCCGCGCCTCACACCGCGCAAGCCTTGTCGCCGCATCAAGCGCTCGACCGTGCACCGCGCCACCGCCATCCCCTCACGCCTCAACTGCCGCCAGACCTTGTCGGCACCGTAGACCTGCATGTTGCCCCTCCAGACACGTTCGATCTCCGGCGCCAGCATCGCGTCGCGCTTGGCTCGGGCACAGCACTGCTCCGGCTCCCGGATGCGCGCCGCATGCCTTCGATATCCCGACGGGGCGATCTGCAGGACCTTGCAGATCGGCTCGACCCCGAAGGTGCTCCGATGTTCGTCGATGAAGCCCTTCAGGACTTGAGTCGGCGGTCGAGCTCCGCCTGGGCAAAAAACGCGCTGGCCAGCTTCAGGATCTCGTTGGCACGACGCAGCTCCTTGACCTCGCGCTCAAGCTCTTTCACGCGCTGCGCCTCCGCTGTGGTGACGCCAGCACGGACACCGGTGTCGACCTCGTGCCGCTGGACCCAGCCCAGCAACGTCGCCGGCACACAGCCGATCTTCGGCGCTATCGACTCCACCGCGGTCCACAGCGATGGATACTCTCCGCGGTGCTCAAGCACCATGCGCACCGCGCGTTCGCGGACTTCAGGGGAAAACTTTTTGGACTTGTTCATGGCTCCATTCTCTCAAGAGTTGGAGCCTCCTCAAATCCCGGGGCGGTTCACTACTGGAACTCAAGCAGGAACTCGGCCTGGGCCACTACGAAGGACGCAACTGGCGCGGCTTTCATCACCACGCCAGCCTGTGCATCGCCGCCTATGGCTTTTTGACGCTGGAGCGCCTGCGCGGTAGTAAAAAAAAGCCGTGCTTGATTCAAAGAACCTACCGTACCCGAAGGCTTCCGCCCGCGCGGGGCTGGGGCCCATGCAGCGCCACCTGCCGTGGTCGATCGCGACCTTGCGCTTCCGCCTCGCCCGCGTCATCGCGCGCCATCTGTCACGCTGTCCGTGCTGCGGCAGAGCGCACCGAGGTATCAGGCGTTTTTAGTAACACAGTAGAACTAAGAACTGTGCCGGAAACGGGGCCCGGTAACAGGTTCACTTCCCGCCATGCCCCGGCCATGACCGCTTTCACGCCATGGTCGAAGCTCGAACCCGCCGCCTTACCAGCGCAAGGTTCCGTGCATGGCCGCCGCAAGCCCGCGGCGCACAGCCAATGAACCCGGCTCCGGGGTCGAACCGTTCCCGCCTGCCCGCAAGTTGCCTCATCTGATCGGCGGCGTGCCGCATCTTCGGCTCGCCCGCCACCCCGCCGCCCGCTCTACTGGGCCCGAGCCGCCCGCCCGCAGACGTCCACCGTCCCGGAACGCGGGAGGCCACGCTCCGGTCCGCGAAAGGGACGGAGTCCACCCACCGAAACCATGCAGCAAGGGGGCAGCATCATGACGGACAATCGGAACAAGCTCGGGAAGGCAGCGACGCGTGTACTCAATCGCAAGGTGCTGGTGCTGGCGCTCTTCGTGCTGGGCGGCTACGCGCTGTACCGGCATCCGCCCGTGGAAACCATCGGGCCGCGGCAGGTCGGGATTCGAACGAACGCGCTGACCGGCTCGGTGACCGAGGTCGGCGAGGGCGTGTGCCTGATGATTCCCGGCATCTACAGCCTGCGCAGGTTTCCGCTGCAGGACCGCATCTACCGCCCCCAGCGCAGCGCCAAGGCCGACGGCCCGGCGCCGTTCCAGTCGTCGGAAGGCCTGTCGATCGGGGTCGAGCTGGCGATCCGCTACGCGCTCGATGCGAAGAAGCTGCCCGCGGTCGCCAAGGTGCTGCCCGACCACGTCGGTCGCGACCTGGTCGAGCCGCTGGTCCAGGGCGTGATCTACAAGGTGTTCACGCGCTACACCGTGCGCGAGATCTTCTCGACCCGGCGCCAGGAGATCCAGACCGTGATCGAGAACGAGCTCAAGCCGATGCTGGCGGCCGACGGCATCGTCCTGCGCAACGTGATGATGGGCAACGTCGACCTGCCGCCGGACTACCGCGAGGGCATGAACAAGGTGCTGGCCACCGAGCTTCAGACCCAGCAGATGCAGTACACGCTGCAGCTGAAGGAGAAGCAGGTGCAGGAATCGAAGCTGCAGGCCGAGGCCGACAAGGCGCGGCGCGACATCGCCGCCGAGGCGGCGGCCGACGAGCAGGTGATCGCCGCCAAGGGGCAGGAAGAGGCGATGAAGCACGTGCTGCCGTTCAAGCGCAAGCAGATCGAACAGCGCGAGCTGGAGGCGGAGGCGCAGAGCGCCGCCCTCATCCGCAATGCCAAGGGCGCCGCCGAAGCCCGTCGCATCGAGGCCGCCGGCGAGGCCGACTCGCGCCGCAAGCTCGCCGACGCCGAGGCCTACCGGATGGAGGAAATCGGCAAGGTCAACAGCGAACAGCTCGCCCGCGACGGCGTCCTGATCGACCAGCACCCGCTGCTGATCCAGAAGACGCTGGCCGACAAGCTGTCGGACAAGATTTCGGTGATCATCGCGCCGCCGCCGGCCACCGGCGGCTTCATCGGCCAGGCCCTGATCGACGGTGCGCATCGGGCCCCGGCGGCGGGCAACGCCTCCGGCAACGCGCCATGAAGGCGCTGCCGTGGATCGGCCTGCTGCTGGGCATCGGCCTGGCGCATGCCGCCGGGCTCGCGCCGCAGGCCGCCAACCCGCTGGCGATCGTCAGCCAGGACGGCATCGCGCTGCGCGCGCAGGCACGCCACTCGGCGGCGTCGCAGGCGGTGCTGTGGCAGGGCGACATCCTGGAGGTGCGCGGGCACCGGCTGGATTACCTGGAGGTCTACGACCACCGCATCGAGCGCGCCGGCTTCGTCCGCGCCAACCGGGTGCGCATCGTCTCGATGCAGCCCGACGACGCCCCCGCGCTGCTGGCGATCGTGCGCTTCCTGCGCGACATGCCGGGCCGCGAGGCGCTGGGGATCGCCTATACCGCGGCGTACCTGAAGGCCGCGCCGGGCAACAGCATCGACGCCGAGCCGTTCGACGCGCTCGGGGTGATGGCCGCGCGCCTGGCCGCGCGCGCCTCGACGAACCGTCGCAAGTCCCTGGCGCAGGCCCTGTCCGGGCAACTGGAGGTGGTCGCCGACTACGGCGTGGCGATCCGCAGCATCGACCGCGACGGCCGCGTGCGGCTGTGCTACGACGGCGAGGCGTTCCGCCGCGTGATGGCGCTGGACGCCACCGCGCTGCAGAAGGCCACCGCCGCGCTGGCCTTGACCGATCCGGCCTGCGTCGATCCGAACCTGCCGCCGGTCCAGCGTGCCGCATTCGACAGCTGGCGCGCCGACCTGCTCGGCCGCGTGCCGCGCGAGGGCCTGCCCCGCTACGTGCAGAACCGCCTGCACATGCGCGCGGCGTCGGTGTGGTCGGCGATCGCCTTCGAGCGCACGCGAAGCGGCGGCCCGGCGCAGCAGGCCGCGTCGCGCGCCATCGACGAACTGGCGGCCGTCGATACCCATGCGCTCGTCGACGGCGACCGCGACGACTACGACGATGCGGCGACGCGCGTGGGCGCCTCGCGCTGGGCGGCCGAGCCGCAGGTGGAAGCAGGCAGGGGCCTGCATATCGTCACCGCGGCGGGCCGTCCCGGCGAGACCTGCATCAAGCTGCTGGACCGCAAGCACGGCGCGAAGACGCCGTTGCTGCAGCGCTGCACCTACGGCGCGGTGTGGACCGCTTCGGCGCGCGCCAACGCGGACGGCACCGCGCTGGCGCTGGCCGTGCAGCCGATGACCAGCTGGCGCGAGCTGTGGCTGTTCCACGTGGTCGGCAAGCAGTGGGTGATCGACGTGCTGCCGCCGGCGGACGACGATCCGCATCTGGGCTACATCGAATTTGCCGGCTGGGTGCCCGGCGACCGCCTGCTGCTCGCGGCGCGCGAGGCCCGAGTGAACGGGCGCTTCGTCCACCGTTTCGAAATCCTGGACATGACCACCCTGGCCGCCACCCGGCAGGCCGACAAGCCCTCCTCGCTGAGCCTGTTCTACCGCTACCAGGATGCGGTCTGGAAAAGCCAGACGGTGAGCCTGCGGGAGTGAGCGACTTGCACTTCCCCGCTCCGCAGCGCCCTGCCGACAAGACGAAACGAGGGCAATGTCATTTTGCTACGGCCTGGCAGGGCACGAAACCTCACGCAGACCGGCATGGACTTGCGGCTGAACGGCGATCCCATCGGCATGCTGAGCCGAATCGTCGCAGCCGACGGGGGTAATTCTCGCGATCTAATTGCCTCCGTTCCCTCAGCTGACGCCTTTGCTGCCTTCGTTGCCCCGCTTCTCGGCCAGCCCGGCGGCAATGCGCTGGTAAATCGGCAGGTATTTCGATATCGCGCCGAGCAGGTGGCTCGTCATGTCGGAGCACCGCCCGATCTGCGCGGCGTACCCGGCATACGTGTCGCTCAGGTCGACCAACTGCCGGCGGATGGCTTCGCCGGTGAGGCGTTTCTGCGTCAACCAGTCCGCCAGCCCGGCGGACAGGCGATGTCCTGTATCCCATTGACACGACTCAACGCTTTGCCGGATCTCCAAATCGGTCCGGTGGACGGTTTCGATGGTCGACGCCAGCTCGTCCAGCAAGGTGTTTTCCATCAGGGAAAATGGTGTCAGGGACAATTTGATCGTTCCCGCGGCGATGAGGCCGCGAACAAAAGTGTCGGGAATTGTCCCTGAAGACTCATGTCGCCGCTTCCGGCGCACTGAACGCCTTGCTGTAGATGCCCGAGCGGTCGAAGCAGCAGGCGCGGCGTTTGCCGGAGGCGAGCATGTCGCACGCGGCGAGGATGCGCCGCGCGCGGGTTTCCGCCTGCTTGCCCGAGCCGATCCAGTGGATCCAGTCGCGCCGCGCCACGGGCGTGATGTCGTCCCATGGCGCGCGGGCCTCCGGACGGGCAGCGAGCGCCTTGCGCAGATCCGGCGGCACCCTGGGTTCCGGCTCCGTCGCGACCGGCGCCACCGCCAGCGCGACCCTGTCGCCCGCGGCCACGCCGGCGGCCTCGCCCAGCGCCCTGTCCACCTTGAGCCAGTGACTGCCCCGGCCATCCGGCTGCAGCGTGGCCTGGAAGGGATGGCCATCGAGGGTGCCGTCCACCGTCACCATGCCGCGTGCAGGCAGCTTGCCGCTCGCCTGCGCCGGCAACACGAGAAAGGTCCAGGCGGCCCCCTTCGGCGCCGCCGGCCGCAGCAGCTTCGTCTTGAAACGGATCATGTCGGTGGCAATGCTCATGGCCCGGCGATGTTACTACCGGGGAGAAACCGGGTATCGAACGGGGCCGTCGATCCGCCGCCCGGCCAGGCGACGCCACGGGAAAGCGCGTTCTCTGTGCTTGAGAAAGCGCATGTCGGCCCTGATGCTCTTGACCGTACAACTCCCTCCAGCCGGTGACCATGTTCGACAGAATCAGCAACTGGCGCGTACGCCGCGTCGTCGCGCGGCGCCCGATCGACGAAGCGCTGTGGCGCGACGCGCTGCGGCGCTGCGCCCCCGCGCGCCGGCTGGGCGCGTCCGACCAGGCCACGCTGCGCGTGCTGGCGACATTGTTCCTGGATCGCAAGTCGGTGGAGCCGGTCGAGGGCCTGCATCTGGGCGACGCCGACCTGGTCCTGCTGGCGACCCACGCCTGCGTACCCATCCTGAAGCTGGGCCTGGACTGGTACGACGGCTGGCACAGCGTCATCGTGTACCCGGACGCGTTCATTCCGCGCCGTCCGCAGACCGACGCCGCCGGAGTGGTGCACCAGACCAGCACCGTGCTGGCCGGCGAGGCATGGGGGCGCGGGCCGGTGATCCTGTCGTGGGCGGATGTGCTGAAAATCGGCACGGCGCCGGGACGCAACGTGATCGTCCACGAAATGGCGCACAAGCTCGACATGCTCAACGGCGACGCCAACGGCTTCCCGCCCCTGCACCGGCGCAT
>JAGWMU010000162.1 GCA_028873095.1 Pseudomonadota bacterium
CTCTCCGGCACCACCTGGTTCTGCGACGGATCGACCGTGTAGAAGGTGTTGAGGTTGGGCGCCAGGAAGCCCTTGGCCCACTGCGCGTCAGCACTCCACTGGTCGCTCAGCGCGGAGTGCAGGTCCAGCGAGGGCAGGCTGCGAGTCCAGGTCTGGGCGTAGTTGATCGGCAGGCCGGTCTTCTGGTTCACCGTGGCGTCGAGCGTGCGGCGGAAGTTCACCAGCTTGACGCCGCCGGTGACATCGAGCTTGTCGGTGGCGTGCCACTGGTACTCGGCGTACGTCTGCAGGTCGGTCAGGCTGTCGTCCATCTGGCGGTCGACCGCGGCGCTGGTCGGGACCGCGTTCAGCGCGCCGCCGTTGCTGAAGTCGATCTCGTACTGCAGGCGCTGGTTGGTCTGGCGGTCGACCCAGCCGCCGAGATGCACCTGGCCCGGACCGAAGTCGTGGCTCAGGCGCAGGATGTCGCCGACCGAGCGGTAGTCCATGCGCATGCGCTGGCCCGGCACATCGTTCGGGCCGTACACCGTGCCATTGGGCTGTTCGCCGTTCGGGTCGGAGCCGTTGTAGCCGCGGTGGCGGTAACCGTAGGTGTACAGCTTGTCGCCGACGTCCCAGCCCGCCAGTTTGGTCTCGAGGTCGAGGTACTCGAAGTCGGTGGTGATGTCGTCGTAGTTGTAGCCGTAGTAGGACTGGCTGGTGGGATCGGCGCTCAACCCGTAGTTCGGGCCGTACTGGTCGATCTGTGCCCGGGTCGCGCCGAGCGACACGTTCTGGTGCAGCCGGGTCAGGTTGCTGGCGAAGGTCAGCGTGGTGTCGTTGCCCAGCGGCTGCACGACCTTGGCGAACATGTTCTGCCGGTCCAGCCCGGCATGGGTGAGATAGCCGTCCGAATTGAGGTTCTTCACGCTCAGGTAGGCGGTGGTGCCGCCGTACTGGTTGAGCTTGCCGGTATCGAAGCGCACGCCTTCGACCTGGGTATTGAAGCTGCCCACGCTGAAGAACGGGTTGATCGACATCACCGGGTCCGGATCCTTCGAGTCGACCGAGAGGGTGCCGCCGAAGGTGGCGTTGCCGAGCGTGCGCGCGCTGCCGGGACCGCGGTCCACGGTGACCTGGGCGATGTCCTGCGGCATGAAGTACGAGGTCGAATGCTGGGTGAAGTCGTTCGAGTCGCCCCACGGAATGCCGTCGAAGGTGACGTTGTACTCGCCGTTCTGGAAGCCGCGGATCGTCAGCGCCTGCGACTCCATCAGGCCCGGGCCGTTCGGATCGACATCGGACACGCTGGGCGCGATCTTCACGATGTCGCTGTAGTTGGCGGTGGAGGCGGCCACATTCTCGATGTAACGGTCGCCGATGATCGACTGCGGCTGGGTGGCAATCAGCGAGGCCTGGGTCGGCGCCTGGTCGCCGGTGGTCTCGGCGCCGACTGAAACCGTGACCTTGCGCAGCTGGACGATCCGGGTGTTGGTGCCCATGGTGCCGGTGGTGCCGAGCGTGGTTTGCTGGACGTCGGAAGCCGCCAGATCGGCGCCGAAAGCCTGGTGCGCGGGCAGCATGACGGCGCAGGACAGGCCCAGAGCGGCGGCCACGGAGGCGGCAAGGGTGGAACGTCGTGCAGGGGAACGGGTCGACATGGAGTGATGTCCTGAGGAGGGCGAGACGGGGATTCCGGTCAGCCGGCACGCTGAGAGCCGGCTTGTGCAGCAACGGATTTTTCACTTCGCCCATGTCGAACCGGTGACGGCCAGATGACAGAACGCGCCGCCGCCGCAATGTCGGAACCCGCCGCTGCCTGGCCGCGCGCACCGCGGCGCCCCCCCCAAGGCGCGCGTTTGGCAGCCGCGTCGGCGTCAGGGCTGCTGCCCGTGCGGATCGAGGCGTTCAATAGTGTGCTCGGCGGCGGCGAGCACGGTTTCGAGCTGGGCTTCGGCGCCGCCAGATGCCGGGATGCGACCACGGGACAAGGCGGCGCAGCCAAGACCTGCGGACGCCTTGACTCGTTTCGCAGGGACGTGACCGACGGGACTTGTCACCGGCGGGGCACAGATCTGTCGCAAGGGGATTGGTGCGCCCGGAGGGATTCGAACCCCCGACCAATGGCTTCGGAAGCCACTACTCTATCCAGCTGAGCTACGAGCGCATTTTGTAACGACTTTTTCCAACTTTCCGCCCGGAACCGGGTGGCGGACGGGGTGACAGTTTACCGGTCCCCGGCGCCCCTGAGTACTGCCTTCGGACGGCAGCCGGCGATGCAGGCGGGCAGCAGGGGGAGCGCAGTATAACCGAGTTGCCTGCCGGAGGCGGGCAGGCGATGGCGTGCAGCCGCGCCCGGGATCGATCGGCGGCCGGCACGGTCCGTACCGAAGGCCATCGCGGGACGTCCGCCCCTCTCCCGCACGGGAGCGGGGCGGACGCCGGATCCGCTCAGCGCGGCTTGAGCAGTGCGGCGAGCGTGTCGGGCTTGCTCGCATTGCGCACCAGGTGGGGGTATTTGAGGCCGCCGTGGTAGTCGATGCGCACGGTCTTGTACTCATCGAAATTCTTCACCAGCAGTTCGATCGGCAGGTGCTTGTCGCTGGCCGCCGCGGTGATGGCGTCCTTGAGATCGTCGGGGTCGTAGTCGTGGCCGTTGACCGCCACCACCGTCATGCCCGGCGCGATGCCGGCCTTGAACGCCGGCCCGTCCCACAGCACGTCGGCGATCTTGCCGCCCTTGCCGACCGACAGGCCGATCGAGAAGGTGAGATCGGCGAAATGCCGGCGCGACTCGAACGCCTTTACCGCATCGGAGGGCTTGTCGTTGTAGACCAGCGTCCAGCCGTGCGACGCGATGCCGCCGATCAGCGGGCCGTGGCCGTCGAGACGGCGGCGCAGGTAGCCGGCCCAGTCGAACGGCTCGATCCGGTCGAGCGTCCTGACCACGTCGTCGAAGGTATAGGTATTGACGGTCCAGGCGCCGTTGTCGATGCCGAAGAACGCCTTGCCGAAATCGTCGATCGAGTGCCGGCCATGGCTCAGCTCGCGCAGCTTGCCGTCGACGTCGAGCCAGATCATCTCGCCGGCGGAGTAGTAGTCCTCGCTGGACTGGTAGTTGCGATACGGCAGCGGTGCTCGCTGGGCGATGGTCGGATCGTTGGTGGTGTCCTGCACGTTGCGCCAGCTGGCCAGGCCGGGACGGCCGCGGTCGTAGCTGGCCGCGACGAAGGCAAGCATGTCGCGGGTCTGCTGGTCGGTCCACAGGCCCGCGCGCGCCGCCATGATCTGGCCCCAGAACTGGGTCTGGCCCTCGTATACCCACAGCAGGCTGTCGCCCATCGGCACGTTGAAGTTGGGCGTGGTCAGGTCCGCGCCGCGGCGATACTTGCCGTCCCAGGAGTGGTTGAACTCGTGCGAGAACAGGTCGCGGTAATAGATGCTCTTGGCGGCGTCGGTGAAATAGTCGGCGGGGGCGCCGTCCTCGCTGGAACGGTGGTGTTCCAGGCCGATGCCGCCGAGCTTGTCGCTCAGCGAGACCAGGAAGTCGTAGTGGTTGTAGTGGTGCGCGCCGTACATCCGGTACATCTGCTGCACCAGATTGCGGTACGGCTGGATCTGCTTGGGCGTGAAGGCAAGGTACTTCGGCGCATCGGCGAAGAAATCCATGTGCACCGGCGTGGCGGCGCCCGGATCCAGATCCACCCGCCTTGCGTACTTGCCCGCGATCATCGGCGAATCGACCAGCACGTTGTAGGTGACCGGCTTGTAGCTCAGCGTGTCGCCGTTCTTCGCGGCAGGCCCGAGTGCGGTGGCGGCCTGCCATCCGGCCGGCAGGGTCACGCTGGCCGCGGCGGTGATGCCGCGGACGTTGTAGCCGGCCGGGTACAGCGACACCTTGTCCCACTGCAGGCTCAGCAGCTCGGGCGTCATCATCACGCGGCCCTCGCCGTGATTCTGGGCGCTGAGGAACTGGAATTCGACGTCCACCGCCGTGGCGCCCTGCGGCACGTCGAGCTGGAAGGCGTAGACGTTGAAGGGGTCGCGCTTCCACGAAAGCACCTTGCCGCCGGCCTTGACCACCAGCCCGGCGAGCTTGTCGATCGGACCGGTGGGCGAGTGGTTGCCGGGGATCCACTGCGGATACAGCAAGGTCAGCGGACCGGGCCGCGCGGGCACCACTTCGTGCACGCGGAAGATGCGGTGCGTCACGTCGGTGGCATCCACGCTGATCTTCAAGGTGCCCGGATAGGGCACATCCCGTGGCGGCGGGACATCGGCACGCACGGCGAAACTGGCCAGGCCGAAGGTCGCGACGGCGAGGGCGGCAGCAAGATGGATGACTTTCAATGCAATCTCCGGTGGACCCTGAAGTGGTTGCCCGGCCCTGACGGCCGCCGCGCATGCGGCCTGCGCAACCGGCGGGAAGGCGAACGGACGCTGACGATCCCCGACGCGAAAACCGCCGCGGCTGCGGACCCGAACCCCCCGATGCTAGCCCGGCTCCGCCGCCACTGCCCCATGCCGAAGGTCATGCCGCCGCGGTTCGTCCGGCGCAGCAGGACCGCGCATGGCACCGCTCTTGCTTGAAAACCCACCGAGCCATTTTTTTGACTGTCGCCGGATCCGCACGAGCCCGCATGTACGCATTGTTCAAGAGTCTTCCCGGCGCCGACGATCCCGCGCAGCGCCGGCAGTTCACCCTTTACCTGGCGCAACGCATGGGCCCGTTGATCCATGCGCTGATGCTGGTGTCCTTGTTTGCGTATCTGCTGGCGACCGCCGGGCACGCCTTCGTCGGCACCTCGCCGATTCCGTTGCCGCTGCGACTGGCGCCCGCGCTGCCGCTGCTCCTGCTGGCCACGACCGCCAGACGCGAGAAGCGGCCGTTGCCGCTCAGCCTGCTGGCCCTGTCGTGTGTGCTGCTGCTGGAGATCGGCGTCAATCTCAACGGCATCGACCAGGCGACGGGGCCGCGCCTGGTGATGCCGGGCCTGCTGCTGCCGGTGGCGACGTCGGTCATCTGGATCGGGCGCTGGGACTTCCTCGCCGCCATGGCGTTGTGCGCTTTCGGCCCGCTGCCGCCGCTGCTTGGCGCGACCGAGGGCGCCCCGGTTTTCCAGTACGCCGTCTACATGACGATCGCCCTTTCGGTGGCGGTCGTGCTGCGCGCCTTCATGACGCGCACGCTGTTCGAACAATTCCGGCTGGAGCAACAGCTGCGGGTGCAGGCCAACACCGACAACCTGACCGGATTGCTGCTGCGCAACCGCTTTCTCGAACTGGCGCGACTCGCGCTGGACAACTGCCTCGGTCAGCGCAAGCCGGCCTGCCTGCTGTACCTGGACGCCGACCGCTTCAAGCAGATCAACGACGATCACGGCCACGCGGTCGGCGACGCGGTGCTCATTGCGCTGGCCGCCTGTCTGCGCGCGCAGCTGCGCGACACCGGCCTGATCGGCCGCATGGGCGGCGAGGAATTCGCGGTGCTGCTGCCCGGCGTCGACCTGGCGCAGGCCACCCTCCGGGGCGAGCAGCTGCGGCTGTCCACGCATGCCGTGCAGCGCCCGGACGGCCCGCTCACCATCAGCATCGGCATCGCCGAATGCCAGCCGGCCGGCGACGGCATCGAAGCCTTGCTGGCACGCGCCGACAAGGCCATGCGTCAAGCCAAGCAAGGCGGCCGCAACCGGGTGGCCGTCGACGATGCCGCTTGCCGGGGGACGGGCGCAGAGCGGTGAGCAGCGGGCGGAGGATCTCCACCCGCTCCCGGACCGCCATCACGCCCCGTCGGTCTGCGCCAGCTTGCTGTGCCGGATGCCGTAGCCGAAATAGATCGCCAGGCCCAGCGCCATCCACACCACGAAACGCCAGATGGTGATCATCGGCAGGCCGCCGAGCAGTTCGAACCGGCCGGCGCTGAACCACGGCCAGCCGACGATCAGGAACAGCGAGAACAGCATGCCCAGCGGCGCCACCAGCCACAGCGCCGGGCTGCGGAACCGGCGCTCGAGATCCGGCTTGCGGATGCGCAGCAGCAGCACCGAGCCGCAGATCACGATGAACGCGCTGAGCGTGCCGATATTGACCAGCTCGGCCACCTCGCCGATCGGCAGGAAGCCGGCCACCAGCGCAGTGAACACGCCCAGGATCATGGTCGGCCGGGCCGGCGTGCCGTACCTCGGATGCACCCGGGCAAACCATTGCGGCAACAGGCCGTCGCGCGCCAGCGCAAACCAGATGCGCGCCGCACCCAGCATGAAGGCGAACATCACGCTGGTGATGCCGGCGATCGCCGCCACCGAGATGATGCCGCGGACCCAGTCCAGCCCCAGCGCCTTGAATGCCGCATCGACCGGCGCCGGGCCGGCCAGCCGGGCATAGGGCACCATCCCGGTCAGCACCAGCGAGACCAGCACATACAGCGCCATCCACACCACGAAACGCCAGATGGTGATCATCGGCAGGCCGCCGAGCAATTCGAACCGGCCGGCGCTGAACCACGGCCAGCCGACGATCAGGAACAGCGAGAACAGCATGCCCAGCGGCGCCACCAGCCACAGCGCCGGGCTGCGGAACCGGC
>JAGWMU010000008.1 GCA_028873095.1 Pseudomonadota bacterium
TTGAAGCCGTGGTCGGCCGGGTAGGTGAAGGTTTCCATCTGCGGCAGCAGTTCGCGGTGCTGCGCGACCATCGCCGGCGTGATGTGCTGATCCTTTTCGCCGAAGTGGAACATCACCGGCGCCTTCGGCTTCTCGTGCAGGAACGGCACGTTGCGCGCGCCGTAGTAGCTCACCGACGGCAGCCCCAGCCGCAACGCCGCCAGCAGCGCCACGGTGCCGCCCCAGCAATAGCCGACCGTGCCGATCCGGCCGGACGACGAGATCGCCTCGGCCGCGCTGGCGACGTCTTCCAGCGCACGCTCCAGCCCCAGTTCGCCGACCAGCTGGCGCCCCTTGGCGAAGCCGGCCTCGTCGTAATCCAGCTCCACCCCGGTTTCCATATGATCGAAGAACGCCGGCGCGATCGCGGTGTAGCCGTGCTCGGCGAAGCGGTCGGTGACGCTGCGCATGTGCGCGTTGACGCCGAAGATCTCCTGGATCACCACGATGCCGCCCTTCGGCTGGCCCTGCGGCCGGGCCAGATACGCGCCGATGCACTGCGTGCCGCTGGTGGGGATGTTGATGTGCTGGCCCATGGCGAGATTCCTGTATTGCGGATGGGGTCGATTCTACGGGGAACGGGGAACGTCTGGTCTGGCGCAAGCGTGAGTCCTGCGCTCTGCCCTGGCTTCTCAAAGCCGTACCGGCACTCCAGGCCGCGACTCGGCCTCACGTTCCCTGTTTCCCGTTCCTCACCTGTACAATCAACCGTTTGCCCAATCCGCTCCTCGGTAACCTTGCCCATGCCCAGCCCCGCACCCAAGATCGGTTTCGTCAGCCTCGGCTGCCCCAAGGCGCTGGTCGATTCGGAGCGCATCCTCACCCAGCTCAAGGTCGAGGGCTACGAGATCGTGCCCAGCTACGACGCCGCCGACGCGGTGGTGGTGAACACCTGCGGCTTCATCGACGCGGCGGTGCAGGAGTCGCTGGACGCGATCGGCGAGGCCCTCCACGAGAACGGCAAGGTGATCGTCACCGGCTGCCTGGGCAAGCGCGAGGGGCTGATCCGCGAGGCGTATCCTGACGTGCTGTCGATCAGCGGCCCGCAGGACTACGCCAGCGTGATGAGCGCGGTGCACGCGGCGCTGCCGCCCAAGCGCAACAAGTTCATCGACATCGGGCCGCTCGGGCATCGCGATGCCCGAAAAGACGATTCCATTGGGGTGAAGCTCACGCCCAAGCACTACGCGTATCTGAAGATTTCCGAAGGCTGCAACCACCGCTGCAGCTTCTGCATCATCCCCTCGATGCGCGGCGACCTGGTGTCGCGCCCGGTCGACGAAGTGCTGCTGGAAGCCGAGCGGCTGGTCAAGGGCGGCGTGAAGGAACTGCTGGTGATCTCGCAGGACACCAGCGCCTACGGCGTAGACCTGAAATACGCCGAGCGCGAATGGCGCGGCAAGGCGTACCGCACGCGCATGACCGAACTGTGCGAGGGGCTGTCCGAACTCGGCGCGTGGACGCGGCTGCACTACGTCTACCCGTACCCGCACGTGGACGAGGTGATGCCGCTGATGGCCGCCGGCCGGCTGCTGCCGTACCTGGACATCCCGTTCCAGCACGCCAGCCCGCGCATCCTGAAACTGATGAAGCGGCCGGGCAACATCGACAGGACGCTGGAGCGCATCCAGAACTGGCGCAAACAGGTGCCGGACCTCACCCTCCGCAGCACCTTCATCGTCGGCTTCCCCGGCGAGACGGATGCGGAGTTCGAGGAGCTGCTCGATTTCCTGCGCGAGGCGAAGCTCGATCGCGTGGGCGCGTTCGCCTATTCGCCGGTGGACGGCGCCAAGGCGAACGAACTGCCCGGCGCGGTCTCCGAGGAACTGAAGGAAGATCGCCTCGAACAGTTCATGGCGGTGCAGGCGGAAATCTCCGCCGCGAAACTGCAGCGCAAGATCGGCCGCACGATCAGGGTGCTGGTGGACGAGGCGAACGCCGACGGCGCGGTGGCGCGCTCGGCGGCCGATGCGCCGGAGATCGACGGCAGCGTGCTGATCGCCGATGGGCACCAGCTCAGGCCGGGCCAGTTCGTCGAGGTGGTGGTGGAAGGCGCCAGCGAGCACGACCTGCACGCGCGCCTCGCCGGCTGAGCCATGCGCTACCGCGCGCCGCCGCGCGAGGCCGTCGACCCGGCCGTGTTCGGTCGGCCGCCGCTGGCGGCCTGGCGCGAGTATGCCGCGCTGCTCGAAGGCGCCTGGCCGTCCATCGAACAGCTCAATCGCTGCCTGCCGGCAAACGCGAAACACCGCTTCGCGGCGCAGACCCCGGCCCTGCTGGCCGACGGCCTGCACTACGAGCAGCGCATCGCCGAGCGCGGCGACGTCGCCACCCGCGAAGGCAACTGGCACGACCTGCTCAACGCGCTGGTGTGGCTGCGCCATGGCGCGCTCAAGCAGGCGCTGAACCGGCGCCAGATGGCCGAGATCGCCCGCATGGGTCCGAAGCGGCGCTCGCGTCCGCAGGACGCGCTGACCCAGTTCGACGAAGGCGGCGTCATCGTCCTGCTGCGCGACCCGGCCCTGCTCGCGCCGTGGGACGCGCACGACTGGCACGGCCTGTTCTGGCGCCACCGGCAGGCGTGGCTCGACGGCGCGATCCGGGTCGATGTGTTCGGGCATGCCCTGCTGGAACTGGCCTTGAACCCCGACAAGCTGCTGGTCGGCAAGGCGCTGGTGTTCCAGTCGGCCCATGAAATCGAGATCGCCCGGGTTCGCGCGATCTGCGCCGAAGCCATCGCCTCAGGCCGGCTGTTGAACGATCCCCAGGAACTGCGCCCCTTGCCGCTGTCGGGCATTCCCGGCTGGCATGCGGGCAATGCCGATGAGACGTTCCATCGCACGGCGGCGTGTTATCAGCCGAAGCGGGCAGGGCGGGTGTATCCGGGGGCGTGGCGTTGCTGAGAGGGTCGTGAGGAGGTCTGTACAAGCTACTGCCGGTCATGCCGGCAGTTGTCGGGATGACCGCTTGCTCAGACATTCCCTTGGTGCCGTGGGTGAAGCCGTTCGAGATCCTGCGCAGGCGCTGTTCATGGCGACATCCTCAGTGTCCAGCCCATTCGTCCGGCGGAGGACGGATACCTGCTGCCGCAGGAATGCGCCACGGCCGATTGCAGCCGGGCCAGCACCGTGCGCGGGTGGAATGCCGGCGGCGCGGCGACGTGGGTGCAGCGTAGCAACTACCGGATACGGATCTTTCCGGCAGCGACCGTGATCAATGTGGCGCCCGCTTCACCGACTTCGAGCGCATCAGCCCGCCGCCGACCCTGATTCCCGACGGCGTGCTCGCGGCCCGCCGCCGATCGGAACTTGCAGCGGCCGAAAAAGCCGACCCGGTACCCGTCCAGTCGCGAACGCACGACGGCTGGACCTTCGTGGTCACCCATGGGGGCGGCGGCATGGTCCGCACCAAGCGCATGCACGCGGCGCGATAACGCGGCAGCCGATCCACTTTCGCCGATTGCCCGGTGCCTGGGCAGCACGACCCAGCGTCTCGATGGTCTGCGCAGGAGTGCACCCTGTGCGCGAATGCTCGTCGCCGACGCTCGAACAAGAGCATTCGTCACAGGGGGGCTGCCACAAGGGCCAAGAACGAGGTTATTCGAGGTTCCCGCACGATGATGTCGATTTCGGTCCCTGCGGTTCGTCGTAAGGACATGAAGCCGGCATTTGGCCATGCGCGCGCTGGTTGGCCACCTGCACCGGAAACCGGGCTTCGCGCCCCATCAGTCGAGGATCCCGCATCATGAAGCTCTACTACTCGGATGTTCTTTCCCCACGCAAGGCCTGCGCTGTGGCGAAGTATCTGCAGGCGCCGGTCGAGTACGTTTTTCTCGATCTGGCTCGCGGCCAGCACCGGACGCCGGATTATCTGGCGATCAACCCCAACGGCAAGGTGCCGACACTGACGGATGGCGAACGGACGCTGTGGGAAGCCGACGCCATCATCTGCCATCTGGCGCTGCGCACCGGCTCGGACTTGTGGCCGCTGGATGCGCGGCAGGTCGAGATCGTGCGCTGGTTCAGCTGGGATCTGCAGCATTTCACCCGGCATGCCGGAGTGCTGTATTTCGAGCACATCATCAAGGCGCGTTTCGGTCTGGGCGATCCCGACCCGCTGGCGGTCGCGGACGCGCAGCAGCAGTTCCGTCGCTACGCGGCCGTACTCGACGTGCACTTGCAGGGCCGCCGCTGGCTGGTTGGCGACCGGCTCAGCGTGGCCGATTTCGCGGTCGCGGTCACGTTGCCCTATGCCGAGCGTGCCCGCATTCCGTTGGAGGAGTTTCCCCGCGTGCGGGACTGGCACGGCCGCCTGGGCGAACTGGAGGCGTGGCGCGAGCCTTTCCCCGACCTTGTCGAAACCGCCTGATTCACCCGCGGCACGGCATCGGCGTGGACAGCCCACGCGCAAAAACACGGCACGGCGAACCGGAGTAGCACATCATGAGCCTGACCCCTTACCTGTTCTTCGACGGCCAATGCGAGGCCGCCTTCAAGTTCTACGCGCAGTGCCTGCGCGGCAAGCTGGACATGTTGTTGCGGGCGTCGGAGGCGCCCGGTTGCGAGGCGATGCCGGCCGCGACACGCGACCGGATCATGCATGCCCGCATGTCCATCGGCGACCAGGTGTTGATGGGTAGCGACTGGGTAGCCGACAAGCCATTCGAACGGCCGCAGGGCTTTTACGTCTCGCTCGGTGTCGCCAGCGTGGCCGAGGCCGAGCGCGTGTTCGCGGCCCTGGCCGAAAACGGCGAGGTGCGCATGCCGCTGGGAAAGACTTTCTTCTCCGATGGTTTCGGCATGCTGGTCGACCGTTTCGGCACGCCCTGGATGGTCAACTGCGCGAAGGACAGCTGAGCGGCCGCGCTTTCAACCGACATGGGAGATACGTTCGATGCGATTCATGGTGATGGTCAGGGCCAATCGGGAATCCGAGTCCGGTGCGATGCCCAGCGCGCAACGGCTGGCCGAGATGGGAAAGTTCAACGAGGAGCTGGTGAAAGCCGGCGTGATGCTGGCGGCCGAGGGCCTGCGCGCGAGTTCGCTGGGCGCGCGAGTGCGGTTTTCGGGCAGCAAGCGCAGCGTCATCGACGGTCCGTTTGCCGAAACCAAGGAGCTGATCGCCGGCTTCTGGCTGTGGCAGGTGCGTTCGCTGGACGAGGCGATCGAATGGGTCAAGCGCTGCCCCAATCCGTTCGACGGAGAGTCGGAAATCGAGATTCGCCAGGTGTTCGAGGCGGAGGACTTCGGCTAGGAGCCTGCCGGACTTGGGTTGGCCGGGTTGCGAATCCGACTGTGCGGTCCATATTTCCGCCGCTTCTTGGCCCATGGAACCACCACGGGCCGGCGAACCGGCGAAAATCTGTCCTCGCACAGCCGAACTCTCGCCTCGACCACCAAGGTCCTACAGGCTCCTGGGCGCCGATTCCCGGGTTGCGCGCGCAGGAGCAGCGGCTGCGTCCGGAACCGTGAATCCGTGCATCGTTTGCATCACTTGCATCGATCGTGCGCTGGTGGTTTGATCGGTGGCCATGATGTCGGCCGATATCCAGCGCAGCATCGACGCGGTCTGGCGCATCGAGTCGCCGCGGTTGATTGCGGTGCTGACACGCATGCTGCGCGACGTCGGCGTGGCCGAGGAACTGACCCAGGACGTCCTGGTGACCGCGCTGGAACACTGGCCGCGCAGAGGCGTTCCGGACAACCCGGGCGCCTGGCTGATGACCGCCGCCAAACGTCGCGCCATCGACTTTCTGCGCCGCCGGAAAGTGCTGGAGCGCAAGCATGCGCAACTGGGCCACGAGCTGGAATCCGAACAGGGACAGCCTGCGGCCGATATCGAAGCCAGCATGGATGACGAGATCGGCGACGACCTGCTGCGCCTGATGTTCGTGGCCTGTCATCCGGTGCTTTCCACCGATGCACGGGTGGCCCTGACCCTGCGACTGCTGGGCGGGCTGACTACCGGCGAGATCGCGCGCGCCTACCTGCAGCCGGAGCCGACCATCGCCCAGCGTATCGTGCGTGCCAAGCGCACGCTGGCGGACAAGAAGGTGGCGTTCGAGGTTCCGCGCGCAGCCGAACTGAGGGAGCGCCTGGACTCGGTGCTGGAAGTCATCTACCTGGTGTTCAACGAGGGCTACACGGCCACCGCCGGCGACGACTGGATGCGCCCGGACCTTTGCGGGGAGGCCTTGCGCCTGGGTCGTGTGCTGGTCGGGCTGATGCCTGGCGAGGCCGAAGTGCACGGCCTGGTGGCCTTGATGGAAATCCATGCGTCGCGGGAACGCGCGCGCGTCGATGCCGAAGGCCGTCCGGTATTGCTGCTGGAGCAGAACCGGGCGCAGTGGGATCGGCTGCTGATCCGGCGCGGCCTCGATGCGCTGGAGCGTGCCGCGAAAGCCGGGCTCGCCGGCCCCTACACCGTGCAGGCGATGATCGCCGCCTGCCATGCACGGGCATTGACGGTGCAGGCGACCGACTGGGTGCGCATCGCGCAGCTGTACGAAACGCTGGCGCAAATGACACCCTCGCCGGTGGTCGAGCTGAACCGCGCGGTGGCGATATCCCGGGCGTTCGGCGCCCAGTCCGGACTGGATCTGGTCGATGCGCTGGCCGCCGACCAGGCGCTGGACAATTACCATCTGTTGCCCAGCGTGCGCGGCGACTTGCTGGGCATGCTGGGACGCGTGGACGAGGCGCGCGAAGAATTCCGGCGCGCCGCCGCGCTGGCGGGCAATGCCCGCGAACGCCAACTGCTGCTGCAGCGCGCCGCCGACTGCGGTCGCGAGGCGGCATCGTCGTGAACAGGCAAATCCTGCCGGCGGCTTGCGATGGTCGTGCCGGCTGGCCGATGCTCGAATCCCAAGGAGAACGTCATGGCGTATCTGCTGCTGATAGTCGAACCCCGCGGCCAGCGTGAAGCCCGCTCCGACGAAGAGAGGCGCCGGGCATACGCCCAGATGGTGGCGTTCGGCGGGGACCTGAAGGAGCGCGGCCTGCTGCTGGCGAGCCATTCGCTGCTGTCGGATGTGCACGGCGTGCGCGTGCAGAAGCGCGATGGCAGGAGTTCGCTCAAGGACGGTCCGTTTGCGGAGGCCAAGGAAATGATCGGCGGTTTTTTCCTGCTGGAATGCGCGGGCAGAGACCAGGCATTGAGCATCGCCGCCGAGTGCCCGGCCGCCGAGTGGGCCACCGTCGAGGTTCGCGAGACGGGTCCCTGCTTCGAGGACTGAGAAATGAGAGGGGCTTCACCACCGGTTTCCCAGTTCTCCCCGCTCGCTTCTCCGTTCCGTGCGGACCTCGTTGTCGTGTCCCCGCCAGGATCAGGTCAAGCGGCAAGCCTGCGGGCGAGGGTGCGATGAGCGCAACAGGGCGCAAGATTTCCGTGGTTACGGCGGCGTGGCTGCTCGGCGCCGCATGTGTTGCCCGGCCCGCGCCCGCCGCCACGCATCCGGATTGGCCCATGTTCGGCTGGGATGCGGGCCGCAGCAGCGCCCCCAAGGTCTCGATGGGGATCGCCGCGAGCGATCTGCACGCATTGCGGCGTCAGCAGGTCAGGATCGACGGCACCGTGGATGCGTCGGCGATCTATCTGCACGGCGCGACCGTGAAGGGTGCGACGCACGACGTCTTCTTCGTCACGACGACCTACGGCAAGACGCTCGCCGTCGATGCCGACCATGGAACGGTGCTTTGGGAATACACGCCGTCCGGTTACAAGAGTTTCGCGGGCACCGATCAGATCACGACGGCGACGCCGGTGGCCGACCCCGATCGCCAACACATCTATGCCGCGTCACCGGACGGCATGATCCGCAAGCTCGCGGTGGCCGACGGCCGGGTCGTGTGGCGCAGGGCGATTACCCGCTTGCCGAGCCGCGAGAAGATTGCTTCGCCGCTCGCCTATTTCCATGGGGGCGTGATCGCCGTCACCGGCGGGTACATCGGCGATGCCCCGCCGTATCAGGGCCATGTGGCCATACTCGATGCCGGGACCGGCGCATTGCTTCACGTATGGAACGCGCTCTGCAGCGACCGGCACGAACTGCTGGATCCGACCTCATGCCGGCAAAGCGACGCGGCGATCTGGGGCCGCGCCGGCGCCGTCATCGACGCGGCGACGGGGCATATCTTCGTCGCCACCGGCAACGCACCCTGGAACGGCATCGACGACTGGGGCGATGTCGTCATCGAGCTGAATGCCGACGCGACGAAAATCCTGGGCAACTACACGCCGCGCAACACCGAGAAGCTCAACGCGACCGACCGGGACCTCGGTTCCAGCGCGCCGGTACTGACCGGCGGTCCGTTCATCGTCCAGGGCGGCAAGGACGGTCAACTGCGTGTACTGGACTGGCGCAAGATGGCGGGAACCGAGCCGCACCGCGGTGGTGCGTCATCCCGCGTGCCGACTCCCGGCGATGCGCTGCTGTTCACGGCGCCGGCCGTTCTGCGTCGGGCCGCCGCCACCTGGATCTATGTGGCAGACAACCGCGGGACGTCGGCGTGGACGCTGGGCGCGGGCAAGCTTCAACCGCGGTGGCACAACAGCCGCGCCGGCACCAGCCCAGTGGTCGCCGACGGCCTGCTGTTCGTGTATGACCCGCATGGGGAGCTGCGCGTATATGAGGCAATGAACGGACGCGAGCTTGCCGATCTCGCGTGCGGCAACGGTCACTGGAACAGCCCGATCGTGGCGGATGGCCGGATCGTGCTGCCGGAAGGGAGCGCGAACGCGCACCAGACCAGTGGTGTACTCGACATCTGGCGGGTGCGCTGAGGCGCCGGTCGGGCTTCCGCAAACCACGGCGCCGTCGCGACGCATCCCTACCCGTAATCCACCGCCACCACCGCGAACCGCGCCGGTCCGCCCGGCAGCTCGGTGGCGAATTCGTCGTCCACGCGTTTCTTCAGTGCCGCCCGCGCGATCGGCGAGTCGATGCTGATCCAGCCCTGTTTCGCATCGGTCTCGTCGGGGCCGACGATGCGGTAGCGCAGCACCTCGCCGGTGTCGATGTTTTCGAGCTCGATGCGGGCGCCGAAGAACACCAGGCCGCGATCGCCGGGAGCGCCCTCGGCGACCTTGAGCGAGGGGATGCGCCGGGTCAGGTAGCGGGCGCGGCGGTCGATCTCGGCAAGCTGCTTCTTGCGGTAGATGTATTCGGCGTTTTCCGAGCGGTCGCCTTCGGCCGCCGCGGCGGTGATGGCCTTGACCACTTCCGGTCGCAAGGTGTGCCACAGATGGTCGAGTTCGGCCTTCAGCCGCTCGAAACCTTCGCGGGTGATGATCGCGGTGGAGCCGGGCGAGGGCGGACGCCAGCGGCTCACAGCAGGTCCACCAGGCGTTGCCGCTGGACATCGATGTCGGCACGCAGCGGATGGTCGGGCCAGTCGGCGGCCAGTTGCTCCAGCAGTTGCAGTGCCTGGGCATGCTGGTCGGAGTGTTCGCCGAGCAGGCGCGCGGCCAGCAGGCCGTAGTGCGGTGCGTGCCCGTCGCGCGGCCAGTGCGCGAGATAACCGCGGCAGAGTTTCAGCGTGAGCCGGGTGATGCCCAGGCGCGCGGCCAGGTCGGCCAGTTCGCCGCAGGTGCGCGGGTCGTCGGGGATGAAGTCGGCATCGAGCGCGCTGCATTCCTGCAGCACGCCCAGGGCGCGGCGCGATTCGCCCTGGGCGATCAGCGCCGCCATCCAGATCTGCCCGTGGATCAGCAAGGCGTCGGTGCGGCCCTGCCGTTGCAGCAGCCGGCGATAGGCCAGGTGCAGGCTGGCCGGCGCGGCGCTGTCGCGCAGGCGCGGCACCAGCAGGTCGAGCGCAGCCGGCGCGTCGTCGGTCGCCAGTTCTTCCACCCGGTCCAGCAATTGCTGGTCGGCATCCTGGTGGATGTCCTGCGCCAGCCGGTGCGCCTGCGGCCGCAGGCCGAAGTGCTCGTGGCGCAGGTGGATCAGCAGGCCCATCAGGTGAAAGTTGAGGACCGTGGCGTAGGTGGCCACGAAGTAGAACAGCGGCATCGAGACCGCCCGCGGCAGCGCCGACCCGAAAGCGATCTGCGCCACGCCGAGGATCAGTGCGATCAGCACCTGCACGCCGATCAGCAGCAGGTAACGCGCACCGAAACGCGACATCACCTGCATCCAGGTCAGCGGGTTCAACGCGTGCCGCACGCTGCCATCCAGCGCCAGCGACATCGCGATGGCGGGCAGGCTGACCGCCATCAGCACGCCGACGAGCCAGGTGCCGCCGCCGAAGCTCAGCTTGACCAGGAGGGTCAGCACGGCGGACCACAGCACGATCGCCACCAGCGCCCAGCCGCCATGGCCGGGCTCGGCGAACTCCGGCGGCATCGCGAAGCCGTCGGCGGTATGCCGCAGGCATTCGAGCGCGTACATGTAGGTGGCCGCCCAGATCGCCAGTTCCAGAAACCAGCCGGCGACCGGCAGCAGCGCCAGATAATGGGCGAGCGTGAACGCCACCAGGCCCGGCAGCGCACTGGCCCGCAGCGGGTAGCGCAAGGCGTCCGGCAATTGCCGCGACAGCGGCAGGCGGGTATCGATCAGTTCGATTTTCGGCATGGCGGCGATGCTCCGCTCAGCGCTTGCCGCCGGCGATGCCGGGCGTGCGTGCCGTTGGCGTTCCGGCCGCCCCGGTCGCGACCCGGCGACGGCTGCCGTCACGTGGCTCCTGGCAGGCGCTGCGGTTGCGGTCGATCGGGATCGCGGTCATGGCGTGCTTCCGTTGGCGTCGGTCGATTGTAGCCATCCCGGCCGCGTCGCGACGCCGCCGCGCCACGGGCTCATTGAGTCGGCGCGCCGTGCAGGCTATCGTGGGCGTTTTACGCGGGTGAAGCCGGTGATGTCGTTGCGTGCTGCTGTCCGTTCCCTGCGCCTGGCCCTGCTTGCGGCGATGCTGGTCTTGCTGGCTGGCTGCGCCAGCGGCGGCGGCGCCAGACCGCCGATGCCGCTCGTCACGCTTTACGGCCAGCTCGACCAGGCCAGCAGGGACTACGAGACCGCGCTGCGGCAGGCGCGCGCCGGAGATCGGCAGGCGTCGCAACAGACGCTCACCCAGTCGCTGGACCGGCTGCGGCAGGCGTCTGCGCGATGCGGCGCGACCGCGGGCTGCGATCCGCAGCGGTTTTTTTCGGTGTTCGACCACTTGCTGCGCCTGAAGGACGGCGACTTCGACGACGGCCTGGATCTGAGCGGCGATGTCGACACCTCGCAGGCGGCACTTGCCGCCGGCAAGACCGGTGCGGCCAGCCTGCCGGAGGCGCAGCGCAGCGTCATCCTGCTGCGCGGACAGAAGCTGTCGGAGCTGATCGCGATGAACGGCCCGGTCAAGGCGGCGCTGGAGGACTGGCTGACATGGCGGCGTCCGAACCTGATGGCGGCCTACGTCAACTACGAATACCTGCGCTACCAGATGTGGCCGCAGTACAAGCAGGCGGATCTGCCCGAGGCGTTGCTGTTCGGCATCATGGCCAAGGAATCCGGCGGCAAGGTCAATGCGGTGTCGCGCTCGGGTGCGGCCGGCCCGCTGCAGTTCATGTACGCCACCGGCCTGCGCTTCGGACTGGGTACCGAAGACGGATTCGACATGCGCTTCGACCCGGCGGCATCGGCGAAGGCGAATGCCGCGTACCTCAACGAGCAGCTGAAGAAATTCAACAACAACCTCGAACTCACCATTGCGGCCTACAACGGCGGCGAAGGCCGCATGAGCCGCCTGGTGGGGGACGACAGCTCGGTGAGCTTCTACGATCCGCGCATCTACGACCAGTTGTCGCAGGAGACTCGCGACTACGTGCCGGCGGTGCTGGCCGCCGCGTGGCTGTTCCTGCATCCGGACAGCTACAACCTGAGGTTCCCACGGGTCGACGGCAGGCCCGGCTCGATCGTGCTGAAGCGGCCGGCATCGCTGTCCGAGCTGACCGTGTGCCTGGGCTCGGCCAGGGGCATGGACGACGGCTGGTTCCGCACCTTGCGCAATCTCAATGCGCGACTGGATCCACGAGTGAGCCAGCCGGCCGGTACGCAGCTGCAGGTGCCCAGGCTGCTGGAGAAGGTGTACGCGGCGCGCTGCGTGGACGGTCCCTGGCCGATCCTCGCGCAGGACCTGCACAGCGCGGTGGTGCCGCCGATCGCGGCGCCGACGCATGCGCCGGCCATCCGCAGGGAGCGCCGCTACCGGGTGCGGCGGGGCGATACCCTGATCAGCATCGTGCGCAAGCTGCATTGTTCGAGCGTGCAGGAAATCGCCGACATGAACCGGCTGAAGCGCCACCGCATCCAGGCCGGGCACATGTTGAAGCTGCCCGTCTGCGAGTGAGCCGGTCGAGCGGAGTCCGTCGGGCCCCCGGGGCGCCTGGCGGTCAGGCCGCTACGCCGGACTGCATCCAGCTTTCGGCGATGTCGTTCTGGTGGTGCACATCCTTCAGCTGGCGCAGCAACTGCATCACCTGACGATGGATGGGCTGCAGGTTGGCGTGCGGCGAGTTCTTGGTTTCGTGGTAGGCCACGGCCAGCCACAAGGCGATGCCGCGCAGCGCCACTTCGCCGTTGCCGGAGCGGGCGCGCTCGTGGCCCGCCTCGGTGCCCTGTCCCCACGGCAGGTAGCGCAGTTCCGGCGAGGTGCCGTACAGGTGAGGGAAATCGCTGCGCGCCGCCTGGCCGATTTCGCGCAGGGTCAATGTACTGAGCCGGACCCGGTTGCGGACCGGCAAGGCCTGGATGCTGCGCTCGATGTCGTGGAACTGCTGCCGAAGCCGGCGCGCACGTATCATCGCGATGACGGGAGTAATAAGTAGCTGCATGGATGCCTCCGTCCTGATCTTGGCTGCGCTGATGACAGGCAGTGGGTGCGAGCCTAGCGAAGGAGGCGCGGCGGATACGCCGAAAACGTCACAAAATGACGTATTGCGTCAGTCGAACCCGGGGCAGGCTCCGGGCGCAACGAAGTCGAAGCGTGCCGGCGGCGCCCGATGTTTGCCGGACGGGCAACGGGGCCTGGGGTATCCCTGCAAGACCTGTCCGCGCCACTGCCCTCAACAACGGCCGATCCGTTGCCCCACCTGCACTGCTTGCTGCGGTTGCAGGGCGTCCAGCGTGGCGCTGCCGGCGGGCAGCAGCACGATCACCGTCGAGCCCATGTTGAAACGCCCCATTTCGGCGAAGCGTTCCAGGGCGATGTGCCGGCCCTCGAACGATTTGCGGCGGATCGCCGGGGCGTACGGCGGGATCACCAGGCCGTCCCACACGGTGGCCACCGACGAGACCAGGATCGCGCCCACCATCACCAGCGCGAACGGGCCGTGCTCGCCCTCGAAGTGGCACACCAGGCGCTCGTTGCGCGCGAACAGGCGGGGGATCGCCTCGACCGCGAACGGCGCCACGCTGAAGATGCGGCCGGGCACGTGCACGGTCTCCCTCAGCGTGCCCTTGAGCGGCATGTGCACGCGGTGGTAGTCGCGCGGCGACAGGTAGACCGTGGCGAACGAGCCGTCGCGATACGGCGCGGCGGCGGCTTCGTCGCCGAGCAGTTCGGCCGCGCTGTAGTCGCGCCCCTTGGCCTGGAAGATGCGGCCGTCGACGATCGCGCCGGCCTGGCTGATGCGGCCGTCGGCGGGACAGAGCAGGGCGGCCGGATCGGCGTCGGCGCGGCGCGCGCCGGGGCGCAGTTCGCGGGTGAAAAACGCATTGAAGTGCGGGTAGGCCCGCGCATCGGGCTGCACCGCCTCGGCCATGTCGACCCGGTAGTTGCGCACGATGGCGCCGATCAGCCAGTTCTTCCACGGCGCGAAGGTCCAGCGGGTGGCCCGGTAGACCAGCCGCGACAGCGCGCGATGGGGCAGCAGGTATTGCAGCAATACGTTGAAAGTCATCGTGCCAGTATAAGGGGGCAGGAGTGAGTGAAGAGGAGTGAGGAGTGAGAGAAAGGCGGCTTGCCGCCAGCTCATGCTTGTCTCTCACTCCTCACCCCTCTTCACTCACTCCTCTCTAGCTATACTTGCCGACCTTTCCGCTTCCGGTGTTGCCGTGACCGCCGAACTCGCCACCATCATCGACTTCATCCGGTACGGCGCGAGCCGTTTCGCGGCGGCGGGCCTCACGTTCGGCCACAGCCACGACAATCCGATCGACGAGGCCACCCATCTGGTGCTGGCCAGCCTGCATCTGCCGCCGGACATCCCGCCGGCCTACGGCGCGGGCCGCCTGACGCACGACGAGCGGGCCCGGCTGCTGGCGCTGATCGAGCGCCGGGTCGACGAGCGCCTGCCGGTGGCCTACCTGGTCGGCGAAACCTGGTTCGCCGGGCTGAAGTTCAAGAGCGACCGCCGCGCGCTGGTGCCGCGTTCGCCGATCGCCGAGCTGATCGAGTCGGGCTTCGCGCCGTGGCTGGACGAGCGCCACGTCGAACGCGCGCTGGACCTGTGCACCGGCTCGGGCTGCATCGGCATCGCGATCGCCGAGTACAACCCCGAGTGGCGGGTCGACATCGCCGACATCAGCGACGATGCGCTGGCGCTGGCGCGCGAGAACATCGCGTTCCAGCACGTCGAGGGTCGGGTCGAGGCGATCCGCTCGGACCTGTTCGGCGGCCTCGCGGGCCGCCGCTACGACTTGATCGTGTCCAATCCGCCGTACGTCACCGAGGACGAATACGCGGCGCTGCCGGGCGAATACCGCCACGAGCCGAAGCTCGGCCTCACCTCGGGCCGGGACGGCCTGGACCTGTGTCTGCGCATGCTGGACGAGGCGGCCGATCATCTCGCCGAGGACGGCCTGCTGATCGTCGAGGTGGGCGAGAGCGAGCATGCGCTGGCTGCCCTGTTGCCGGAGGTGCCGTTCGTGTGGATCGAGTTCAAGGTCGGCGCGATGGGCGTGTTCGCGCTGGAACGGCGCGACCTGGTCGAACATGCGGCGGCGATCCGGGCCGCGGCCGCCGCCCGTCGACGGCTCTGAGCGGGGCGGCGGCATGGAGCTCGACACGGCGCGATTGCGGCTCGATGCCTTGCGCCCGCAGGATGCGGAAGCGCTGTTCGGCTATCGCGCGAACCCGGGCGTGGCGCGCTTCCAGGGCTGGCGCCCGACGAGCATCGCGCAGGCCGCCGATTTCATCGCGCGCCAGGCCGGCGCCTCGCTGGCCCGGCCCGGCGGCTGGTTCCAGCGCGCGATCCGCTTGCGCGAAGACGGCCGCCTGATCGGCGACCTGGGCATTCGCCTGCCGGGCGATGCCGAGGGCTCGGTCGAAGTCGGCATCAGCATCGCACCGGCCTTTCAGGCGCAGGGTTACGCCAGCGAAGCGCTGCGCGCGGTGTTCGAACGGGTGTTCGCGGGCCTGGGCCGGCACCGCATCCACGCCTCGGTCGACCCGCGCAATCTGGCCAGCATGGCCTTGCTGCGCTCGCTGGGCATGCGCCAGGAGGCGCATTTCCGCGAAAGCCTGTGGCTGCGCGGCGAGTGGGTCGACGATGCGGTGTTCGCGATGCTGGCGCGGGAATGGCCGGCGCATCGCGCATGACTGGCCCGCTGGGCGCGCTATCGCGCTAAGCTGTGCAGGTTTGATCCGGACGTCCATTCCGCCCATGTCCAGCAATTCCTTCGGCAAGCTGTTCACCGTCACCACCTTCGGCGAGAGCCACGGGCCGGCGATCGGCTGCGTGATCGACGGCTGCCCGCCCGGGCTGGCGATCGATGCGCAGGCGTTCCGCCACGACCTCGACCGTCGCGCCACCGGCCGCAGCCGCTTCACCTCGCAGCGCCACGAAGCGGACGAGGTGGAGATCCTGTCCGGCGTCTACCAAGGCAGGACCACCGGCACGCCGATCGCGCTGCTGATCCGCAACACCGACCAGCGCAGCAAGGATTACGGCGACATCGTGTCGACCTTCCGCCCCGGTCATGCCGACTACACCTACTGGCAGAAATACGGCATCCGCGACCCGCGCGGCGGCGGACGCTCCTCGGCGCGCGAAACCACCATGCGGGTGGCTGCCGCGGTGATCGCCAAGAAGTGGCTGGCCGAGCGCCATGGCGTGCGGGTGCGCGGGTATCTGGCGCAGATCGGCGGGATCGTGCCGGACGCGTTCGACTGGGATGCCGTGGAACAGAACCCGTTTTTCTGGCCCGATGCGGCGCAGCTGCCGGCGCTGGAAACCTATGTCAACGCACTGCGCAAATCCGGCGACTCGGTGGGCGCCCGCGTCAACGTGGTGGCCGACGGCGTGCCGCCGGGCTGGGGCGAGCCGATCTACGGCAAGCTCGACGGCGACCTGGCCGGCGCGCTGATGTCGATCAATGCGGTCAAGGGCGTGGAGATCGGCGACGGTTTCGCGGCGGTGACCCAGCATGGCAGCCGGCATCGCGACGAGATGAGCATGGACGGCTTCGCCTCCAACCACGCCGGCGGCATCCTCGGCGGCATCAGCAGCGGCCAGCCGGTGACCGCCTCGATCGCGCTCAAGCCGACCTCGAGCATCCTGATTCCCGGCCGCAGCGTGAACCTGGCCGGCGAGCCGGCCGAGGTGGTGACCAAGGGCCGCCACGATCCCTGCGTGGGCATCCGCGCCACCCCGATCGCCGAAGCGATGATGGCGCTGGTGCTGATCGATCATGCCTTGCGCCACCGCGCGCAGTGCGGCGATGTCGGCGCGGTGGCGCCGCGCATCCCGTGACCGATCGGCCATGGCAACCGGAGATGCGCCGATGACCGGCAAGCCGCGCGTGTGGATTTCCCGCCCCACTTTTCCGGACATCGTGGCCCGGCTGGAACCGCATTTCGAGGTGACGGCCGAACCGGAAGAGCGGAAATTCAGCCCGGCCGGGCTGGCGGCCAGGCTGTGCGGACAGGATGCGGCGATCGTGGGCCTGAAGGACCACGTCGGTGCGGCGGAAGTGGCCGACGCGACGCGGCTGCGCATCGTCGCCAACCTCGCCGTCGGCTACGACAATCTCGACCTGGACGCGCTGAGCGCGGCCGGCATCGCTGTCTCGAACACCGCCGACGTGCTCAACGAGAGCGTGGCCGACTATGCCTGGGCGATGATGCTGGGCGTCGCGCGGCGGATCAACGCCGCCGAGCGCTGGCTGCGCGCCGGACACTGGCACGCCACCGAATTCAAGGGCTGGCTGGGCATGGACGTGCGCGGCCGCACGCTGGGCATTCTCGGCATGGGCCGCATCGGCCAGGCGATCGCGCGGCGCGCCGGCGGCTTCGGCATGCCGGTGCTGTACCACAACCGCTCGCCGCTGCCGGAGGCGGAGGAGCGTGCCTGCAACGCGCGCTACGTCGACAAGCAACGATTGCTGCGCGAGTCCGATTTCCTGATGCTGGCGCTGCCGCTGACGGCGCAGACCCGGCACGCGATAGGTGCCCCCGAGCTGGCGCAGATGAAGCCGGCCGCGGTGCTGGTGAACGTGGCCCGCGGCGGCATCGTGGACGACGCGGCGCTGGCGGCGGCATTGCGCGAGCAGCGGCTGGCGGCCGCTGCGCTGGACGTGTTCGAGGGCGAGCCGGCGGTGCATCCTGGCCTGCTCGAACTGGACAACGTGCTGCTCAGCCCGCATATCGCCAGCGCCAGCCACGAAACGCGCCGCGCGATGACCGCGCTGGCGGTCGACAATGTGCTGGCCCTGTTCGGCCACGGCCCGCATGCCGGGCGTCCCCCCAACATCCTCAACCCCCAGGTGCTGGCCCCGGCCGGCCCGGCTACCCACCACTGAACCGAAGAGTCCCATTGCATGAGTCAGAAGAGCAGTTACAAAGTCGCCATGGTCGGCGCCACCGGTGCCGTCGGCGAAACCCTGCTGGCGATCCTCGCCGAGCGGGAATTTCCGGTCAGCGAGCTGGTCCCGCTGGCCAGCGAGCGTTCGGCCGGCGGCAAGGTGAGCTTTGCCGGCAAGGACATTACCGTGCAGTTGCTGGACACCTACGATTTCGCCGGCGTCGACATCGCGTTCTTCTCGGCCGGCGGCTCGGTCAGCCGCGAGCATGCGCCGCGCGCCGCGGCGGCCGGTGCGGTGGTGATCGACAACACCTCCGAGTTCCGCTACCAGGACGACATCCCGCTGGTGGTCAGCGAGGTCAACCCGCACGCGATCGCGCAGTACACCACGCGCGGCATCATCGCCAATCCGAACTGCTCGACCATGCAGATGCTGGTGGCGCTGGCGCCGATCCATCGCGCGGCGCAGATCGAGCGGATCAATGTGGCCACTTACCAGTCGGTGTCCGGTGCCGGTCGTTCGGGCATGGAGGAGCTCGGCCGGCAGACCCGCGAGCTGCTCAACTTCCAAAGCGTGGAGCCGGGCAAGAAATTCCCCGCCCAGATCGCGTTCAATGTGATCCCGCAGATCGACGACTTCCAGCCCAACGGCTACACCAAGGAAGAAATGAAGCTGGTGTGGGAGACCCGCAAGATTCTCGAGGACGAGTCGATCCAGGTGAACCCGACCGCGGTGCGCGTGCCGGTTTTCTATGGCCATTCGGAGGCGGTGCACATCGAGACCAGCGACAAGATCACCGCCGCGCATGCCACCGAGCTGCTGCGCCAGGCGCCCGGCGTGGTGCTGATGGACGAACGCAAGCCCGGTGGCTATCCCACGCCGGTGGGCCAGGCGGCCGGCAACGATGCGGTGTTCGTGGGGCGCATCCGTGAAGACATCTCGCACGAGCGCGGGCTGGACCTGTGGATCGTTTCGGACAATATCCGCAAGGGTGCGGCCCTGAATGCCGTGCAGATCGCCGAGTTGTTGATCCGGGACTACCTGTAAAGTGCGTCCTGCGGGCAGCGCGGCCGCGCCATGGAAAGAGCGCCGGGTTGTTGCCGGCGCCGCGGGCGATGGCGGTGCGGGAAACGAGCCGCGAATCACCGGCGAAAGTGCTGCAATAATAAGAATGCACGGCAACAATGTCCTGCAAGTATTCGTTGCAGCTATTGTTGATTGGCCTGCATGTAACTAAAGTGGCCTCTCGTTTGGGGTAATTGCCGCTATTGCGGCGGCACCGGATTATATAAAGTCGCCTGGGATCGTTCGGGGGAACACACTGATGAATCGTTCGTTGAAGTTGTCGATGCTGATGGCTCTGGCTCTGGGCAGCAGTCAGGCCATGGCGCTGGACCTTGGCCAGGTCCAGATCAAGTCGGCCCTGGGGCAACCGCTGCTGGCGGAGATTCCGCTGCACCCCGCCAACCCGGCGGAGCTGCGGAACCTTACCGTGCAACTGGCGTCCAGCGAGGCTTTCGCCCGTGCCGGCATCGCCGGGGGGCGAACCACGATCCCGTTGCATTTCAGCATCGCCACTACCGCCGGCGGCCAGCGGGTGATCCGCATCACCAGCAGCGTCGCGGTGGACGACCCGTTCATCGATCTGCTGCTCGATGTGAACAGCAAGGCCGGCAAGAGCGTGCGCGAGTTCGCGATCCTGCTCGACCCGCCTGGCATCGAGGCCGCACCGAAGGCGCCGGTCGCAAGTGCCCCGGCGGCACGACAGGCGCCGAGCCCGGCCGCCGTTGCCCATGCGCCCGCCACGCCAAGCCCGCAGGCGACCGCCAGCCATGCCGAGGTCAACAACGGCCAGTACGGCCCGGTCAAGCGCGGCGAGACCCTCTCGTCGATCGCCCGAAATGCCGCGCCCAGCGGCGTCGACATCAACCAGATGCTGCTGGCGCTCAAGCAGGCCAATCCCAACGCGTTCTATCGCGACAACATCAACGCGCTGAAGACCGGCGTGGTGTTGCGCGTGCCGACCTCCGCGCAGGCGCAGGCGATGACGATGGCCGCGGCGATCGCCGAAGTCCGCCGCGAAAACAGCGATTGGCGTGCGGGCCCGGTCGGCAAGCCGACCACGGTGGCGGACGCCGCCACCCGCGCGTCCGCGTCCAGCGCCCCGACCGGCGCCACCGGCGGCACCGGTGATCGTCTCGCGCTGGTACCGGCCAGGGCGACGAAGGGCACGGCGGCCCCCGGTGGCCGTACCGGCGGCAAAGACGACAAATCGGCGGGCCTGCGCCAGGATCTGTTGCGGACCCAGGAAAGCCTGGCCAGCCTGCGGCAGCAGAGCAGCGACCTGAAGACCCGGCTGAAAGACCTGACCGACATCAACACCAAGAACGTGCATCTGTTGTCGCTCAAGGACAGCGAGATCGCCGACCTGCAGAACAAACTGGCCGAAGCGCGCAAGGCCGCCGCGCTGGCGGCCGCCGCCAAGCCCGCACCACCGGCCAGCGTGGAGAAAGCTCCGGTCGCTGCCGCGCCGCCACAACCCGCCGTGGCCGGCACCGCCGGCAGCATGGCCAGAACGGCCAGCAGCAAGGCGCCGGCCGTGGCTCCCCCCGCCGCATCTTCGGCTGCGCCCGGTGCCGCCGGCAGCGCGCCGGCCGCCAGCAAGCCGGCGACTGCGGCAACTGCCGCCAAGCCCAAGCCCAAGCCGGTCGAACCGGTCGCCAGGCACGTGCCCGCTCCCGCGGCGCCCCCGGTGTCCGAGCAGCCCTGGTACATGCAGAAATGGGTTTGGGGCGCCGGTGCCGCCGGGCTGCTGTTGCTGCTGCTGGGCATGTTGGGCCGCCGCCGCAAGTCGCCGGCGGAGGGGGCGCCGAAATCCTCGTCGCTGGCCGATCGATTCGCATCGACGGCGCCGGTCGACAACGGCAGCGACGACATCGACCAGAACGAGTTGCTCGACCAGCTGGCCGAGCATCCGGACGACATCTACCTGCATCTGGAACTGGTCACCCTGTATTACTCGCGCCGGGATGTCGAGCATTTCGAGGCCGCCGCCGAGGCCATGCACGCCCATATCACGGATCCGCAGCAGGACGAGTGGCAGGACGTGGTCCACATGGGCGAGGACCTGGTGCCGGATCATCCGCTGTTCAATCCGCATGACGAGCCGGGCGCGCATGAAGAAGCGCACGCCCCGCACGAATTCGACATCGACCATGCCGCGGACGCCGACGTATCGACGGCCGTGTCCTCGCTGCCGCCGTCGCTGCCGCCGTCGCCACCGCCACCGCCGAAGAAGGTCAGCGAATACAACTACCAGTTCGATCTCACCGGGTCTGCCGCCCGCAACGAACCGGCCGCCTCCGACGCATCGCCGACCCACGACACGGCTGTCGCGCCGGCCCAGGCGGATACCCACGCCACCCCGTTCGAGCCGCCGGCCGAACCGGTTTCGAGCTGGTCGTTCGATGAGCAGGAACACGACCACCAGCCGCCGGGCGTGGGTGCGCACGAGGCGGACGAATTCAGCGACGATCCGGTGGATACCAAGCTCGATCTGGCGCGTGCCTATCTGGACATGGGCGATGCCGAGGGCGCCCGCGCCATGCTCGGCGAAGTGCTCCGGGAAGGCACCCAGGCGCAGCAGGATGCAGCCAGGCGATTGCTCGAGGGCCTGCACTGATTCCGTCATCGCGCAGCCTGTTCGACCTGTCGGGCCGGCGTGACAGCCGGCCCGATTTCGTTGGCAGGCTGCTAATCTGCATCGTCCGTGATCGAGCCTCGAACCGACTCCATGCGTATCGCCCTTGGCATTGAATACGACGGCACCGACTTCTGCGGCTGGCAGCGGTTGAGATCCGATCCCAGCGTGCAGGCGGTGGTGGAACAGGCGCTGTCGCGGATTGCCGCGCACCCGGTCGAGATCTGTTGCGCCGGGCGTACCGACGCCGGCGTGCACGGCCGCTGCCAGGTCGTGCACTTCGACACGCCGTCGCAGCGCGACATGCGCGGCTGGGTTCTCGGTGCCTGCAGCAATCTTCCGCGCAGCGTGGCGGTGCTGTGGGCGCAGCCGGTCGCGACCGAATTTCACGCGCGGTTTTCCGCCCGCAGCCGGCGTTACCGCTATCGCATCCTCAACCGTCCGGTGCGAGCGGCGCTGGATGCCCGTTACGTCACCTGGGAGCGCCAGCCGCTGGCTGCCGAACGCATGCACGAAGCGGCACAGGCGCTGCCGGGCGAGCACGACTTCAGCGCCTTCCGCGCCCTGTCCTGCCAGGCTGCGCATCCGCGCCGCACGGTGCAGCGGGTGGAGGTGCGCCGCGATGGCGGGCAAGTCGTCGTCGACATCGAGGCGAACGCATTCCTGCATCACATGGTGCGCAACATCGTCGGCTCGCTGCTGCTGATCGGGCGCGGCGAGCGGCCGGTGAGCTGGATGGGCGAGCTGCTCGCCGGCGCGGATCGCCTGCTCGCCGGGCCGACCGCGCCTGCGTCCGGGCTGACCTTCCTCGGCCCGCGCTACGAGGCGCATTGGGGCCTGCCGGCGGAAGTCTGCCTGACGGCGGGCGGCCCATGACGCGCATCAAGTGCTGCGGCATGACCCGGGTCGAGGATGCTCTGCTGGCCGCGCGCCTCGGCGCGGATGCCATCGGGCTGGTGTTCACCGCGCGCAGCAGGCGGCAGGTGACGATGGCGCGGGCGCGCCAGATCGCCGCCGCGATGCCGCCGTTCGTCGCCACCGTCGCGTTGTTCATGGACGACGATGCGGAGCTGGTGCGGCAGGTGATCGACGAGATTCAACCCACGCTGCTGCAATTCCACGGCAGCGAAAGCGACCACTGGTGCATGCAGTTCGGCCGCGCGTTCCTGAAAGCGATCGCGATGGGCGCGGGCGCGGCCGCGTTGCCGCGGTTGCGCGATTACCCGCATGCCGCGGGCCTGCTGCTGGACGGGCACGACCCCGGCGAAGCGGGCGGCAGCGGCAAGGCGTTCGACTGGTCGTTGCTGCCGGCCGATCCGGCGCAGCCGGTGATCCTGGCCGGTGGCCTGGATCCGGGCAATGTGGGCCGGGCCGTGCGCGCCGCGCGGCCGTGGGCGGTGGACGTGGCCAGCGGTGTGGAGTCCGCACCAGGCATCAAGGACCCAGCCCGATTGGCCGCTTTCATTGCGGCGGTGCGTGCCGCGGACAGGGCGGCAGAGCCATGAGCGAACTTTCCGGCGCGATTCCGCCGCCCGCCGCCATCGAGCAGTGCCACCTCGCCGGCGATCGCCGGTTCGGTCTCGACGACCTCGCGGGCCGGGACCGCCCGCTGGTGATTCGCGGCCTGGTTCGCGACTGGCCGATCGTGAAGCTGGCGCGGCAGTCGGACACCGCCTTCGCGGAACGGCTGGCGGAACTGGACGGCGGCGCCGATGTGGACACCTTGATGATCGCGCCGGAGACCGAGGGCATCGTCGGCTATACGCCGGACATGAACGGTTTCGGCTACCGGCATTTCAAAGTGCCGGTCACCCTCGGTCTGCAGCGACTGGCGAAGTACAGCCGGCGCGAGCGCGCGCCCGGGTTGGCGATCCAGAGCGCGCTGATCCGCGATTGCCTGCCCGGGCTGCTTGCCGACCATGCGCTGCCCTTCCTCGATCCCGGCGTGGAGCCGCGACTGTGGCTCGGCAACCGGGTCACGACGCCCACGCACTTCGATTCGCAGCACAACATCGCCTGCGTGGTGTGCGGCACGCGCCGCTTCACGCTGTTCCCGCCGGAGCAATTGCCCAATCTCTACGTCGGCCCGCTGGACTTTGCGCCTACCGGCGCGGCGATCAGCATGGCCCGGCTCGACCGGCCGGACGACCCGCGCTACCCGCGCCTGAAACTGGCGCTGGCTGCGGCGCAGGTGGCCGAACTGCATCCAGGCGATGCGATCTACATGCCGCCGTTGTGGTGGCATAACGTCGAGTCGCTGCAGCCGCTCAACGCGCTGGTGAACTACTGGTGGAGTCCGGTGAACGTCGAGGGCTACCACGCCGGCCACGCGCGGGCCGCGCTGTACCACTGCCTCCTAGCCTTCCGCGCGTTGCCTCCGGCCGAGCGGGCCGGCTGGCGGAACCTGCTGGACCATTTCGTGTTCGGCGCAGAGGATGTCGTTGCGCATATCCCCGAGCATCGCCGCGGCGTGCTCGGCCCGCTTGCCCCCGGGAGCGTGGAAGCGTTGAAGCAGGGCGCGCGCCAGTACCTTTGAAGCTGCCGGTTTCACGTCCCGGCCAGATCCTGTCGCAGCCAGCTCGCCAGCGCCGCCAGGCGCGGATCGTTGGCGCGTCTGGGGGTGCACAGCGTCCAGCTCGCCCGCGTGGTGCGAAAGCCCCACGGCGCCGCCAGGCGGCCGGCGGCGAGGTCGTCGGCTACCAGCGGTTGCGGGGCGATCGCCACGCCGAGGCCGGCCACCGCCGCCTCGAGCAGGTAGTACAGGTGCTCGAACGATTGGCCGTAGTGCAGCCGGCCAGCGGCGATCCGCTGCGCGCGCGCCCAGGCCGGCCATGCCTGCGGACGGGAGGCGGTGTGCAGCAGGGCTTCCTTGAGCAGGGCGCCGGTCGAGGCCTCGCGCAGCGAAGCGAAGCGCGGATGGCGCGGGCTGAGCACGGGACCGATCCGCTCCGGCGCCAGCACATGCACCTGCCATGCAGACGGCCATGGCGGCTCGGCCAGCAGCAGGGCGGCGTCCATCCCGGGCAGGTCGGCCGCGGGCGTGTCGGCGCAGACCGACAGATGCAGTTCCAGCCCCGGCAGGTCCTGCGACAGCCGGTCCAGCCGCGGGATCACCCAGCGCGCCAGCAGGCTGCCCGGACAGCCGAGCACCAGCGGTGCCTGCGCGGCGCCATGGCGCAGTTCCGCGCACACGTCGCGCAACTGTCCGAACGCCGCCGCGGTGGCATCGCGCAGCCGGGTGCCGGCGGCCGTGAGGGCCAGGCCGCGTCCCTGCCGGCCGAAAAGGGCGACCCCAAGCTCGGCCTCCAGCGCACGGATCTGCCGGCTCACCGCGCCATGGGTGACATGCAGCTCGACGGCCGCGCGGCTCATGTTTTCCAGGCGTGCCGTGGCCTCGAAGACACGCAGGGCATTCAGCGAGGGCAGTTCGCGGGGCATGGCATCTGTGAGTTTTCCTGACAAGTGATGGCGATCTTATCGCTTTTGCCGGTGGCTCTGCTGCATTAAGGTGACTGCCGAGCGTGCAACACCACACTGGCCGCGGCGCGTCCGCACGCGGCCGATCCACCGATGCGAGTGACAACGATGCCGACGATCGACGATTTCCACGCCTGGCCCGACACCCACGGGCGTTTCGGCAACTACGGCGGCCAGTACGTGGCCGAGACGCTGATGGCGCCGCTGGCCGAGCTGACCGCAGCCTACCTGCGCCTGCGCGCTGATCCCGACTTCGTCGCCGAACTGGACCGCGACCTCACCCATTACGTGGGACGGCCCAGCCCGGTGTATTTCGCCGAGCGGCTGACGAAGCACGTGGGCGGCGCGCGCATCCTGCTCAAGCGCGAGGACCTCAACCACACCGGCGCGCACAAGATCAACAACACCGTGGGCCAGGCGCTGGTGGCGCGGCACATGGGCAAGACCCGCATCATCGCCGAGACCGGCGCCGGCCAGCACGGCGTGGCCAGCGCCACGGTGGCGGCGCGGCTGGGCCTGCAGTGCGTGGTCTACATGGGCGCCACCGACATCGAGCGGCAGAAGATCAACGTCTACCGCATGAAGCTGCTCGGCGCCGAGGTGGTGCCGGTGACTTCCGGCTCGAAGACGCTGAAGGACGCGCTGAACGAGGCGATGCGCGACTGGGTCACCAACGTCGCCGACACCTTCTACATCATCGGCACGGTGGCCGGCCCGCATCCGTATCCGCTGATGGTGCGCGACTTCAACGCCATCGTCGGCCGCGAGGCGCGTGCGCAGCTGCTGGAGCAGTACGGCCGGCTGCCCGACGTGCTGACCGCCTGCGTGGGCGGCGGCTCCAACGCGATCGGCCTGTTCCACGCCTTCCTCAACGACCGCGACGTGCGCATCGTGGGCGCCGAGGCGGCGGGCGAGGGCATCGCCACCGGCCATCACGCGGCCTCGCTGGCGGCGGGGCGGCCCGGCGTGCTGCACGGCAACCGCACCTACGTGCTGTGCGACGACAACGGCCAGATCACCGAGACGCACTCGGTCTCGGCCGGGCTCGACTATCCGGGCGTCGGTCCCGAGCACGCCTTTCTCAAGGACGCCGGCCGCGCCGAGTACGTGGGCGTCACCGACGACGAAGCGCTGGCCGCGTTCCACCTGCTGGCGCGCACCGAGGGCATCCTCGCCGCGCTGGAATCCAGCCATGCCGTGGCGCAGGCGATCAAGCTGGCGCGCGAGTATCCGCCGGACGGCATCGTGTTGTGCAATCTCTCCGGCCGCGGCGACAAGGACGTGCATACGATCGCGGCGCGGGAGGGTGTGAGCGTGTAGGGGAGGAGTGCGTGGAGAGGAGTGAGAAGTGAGAGAAAGCTTCCCGCTCCGCCGCCGCCCGAACCCGCCCAAGCTCTCTCTCACTCCTCACTCCTCACTCCTCTTTTCCGCTGCCGATCCCATGACCCGAATCGATACCCGCTTTGCCCAGCTCAAGGCCGCCCACCGCACCGGCCTGATTCCCTTCGTCACCGCGGGCGATCCGTCGCCCGAGCATGTCGTGGCGCTGATGCATGCGCTGGTCGATGCGGGCGCCGACCTGATCGAGCTGGGCGTGCCGTTCTCCGATCCGATGGCCGATGGCCCGGTGATCCAGCACGCCAGCGAGCGGGCGATCGCGAAAGGCGTCGGCCTGCACGAGGTGCTTGGCTGGGTCGCCGCGTTCCGCCAGCGTGACGCGGACACGCCGGTCGTGCTGATGGGTTACCTGAACCCGGTCGAGATCCACGGCTATGCGCGCTTCGCGCAGGAAGCCGTGCAGGCCGGCGTCGACGGCGTGCTGCTGGTCGATTGCCCGCTGGAGGAATCGGTCGTCTTGCAGCCGCTGCGCGATGCCGGCCTTCGGCAGATCCTGCTCGCCGCGCCGACCACCGCACCCGCGCGTATGGCAGAGCTGTGCGGTTCCGCGGAGGGTTTCCTGTACTATGTCTCGTTCGCCGGCATCACCGGTGCGGCACATTTGAGTACCGGCGATATCGCGGCGCGCGTGGCGGATATCCGCGCCCGCGCCAAGGCGCCGGTGGCGGTGGGCTTCGGTATCCGCGATGCGGCGAGCGCCAGGGCGATCGCCGGTTTTGCCGATGCGGTGGTGATCGGCAGTGCGCTGGTCGAGCAGCTGGCCGGGGCCGTGGGGGCCGAGGAAATAAGCGCGCGGGTCCACGCGTTTCTCGCGCCGATCCGCGCTGCGCTCGATGCGGATTGAAAGCGGCAGGGCCGGGTCGGCGCAAACCCTCGTCCTTTGCCCTCTCGCCCGCAAGCGGACTCCCTGCGGCCGCCGGAGGGAGAGGGCAAAGCCCGGCGCCCTGCGGGTTCGCCTGATGGAAGTCGTCGGATGCGACGGCTCCTGTTTTCAGACATGAGGTTGGGTCGATATGAACTGGCTGCAAAAAATCATGAACCCGCGCACCCGTACCCAGCAGCCGAACGGCGGCAAGGGTTCGGTGCCCGAAGGCGTGTGGGAGAAATGCGGCGGCTGCGGCACGGTGCTGTACCGGCCGGAGCTGGAACGCAACCTGATGGTCTGTCCCAAGTGCAATCACCATCACTACATCCCGGCGCGCACCCGGCTGCGGGCATTGTTCGACCCGGGCACCGCACAGGAATTGTGGGCCGGCATGGAGGCGACCGATCCGCTGAGGTTCCGCGATACCAGGAAATACCGCGACCGCATCGTCTCCACCCAGAAAAAGAGCGGGGAGAAGGATGCGCTGCTGGCGATGAGCGGCATGCTCAAGGGGCAGCTGTTGATGGCGGTGGCGTTCGAGTTCGCCTACATGGGCGGCTCGATGGGTTCGGTGGTGGGCGAGAAGTTCGCCCGTGCCGCCGAACTGGCACTGGCCGACCGCAGCCCGCTGGTGTGCTTCTCCGCCACTGGCGGCGCGCGCATGCAGGAGGCGCTGTTTTCGCTGATGCAGATGGCCAAGACCGCGGCCGTGCTGGCGCGGCTGCGCGATGCGGGCGTGCCTTACATCAGCGTGCTGACCAACCCGACCACCGGCGGCGTCTCCGCCAGCCTGGCGATGCTCGGCGACATCAACATCGGCGAGCCGAAGGCGCTGATCGGCTTTGCCGGCCCGCGGGTGATCGAACAGACCGTGCGCGAGACCCTGCCGGAGGGCTTCCAGCGCTCGGAGTTCCTGGTCGAACACGGCGCGATCGACCTGATCGTGGACCGCCGCGAAATGCGCGACAAGCTGGCCAGCCTGCTGGGCATTCTCTCCCGCTCGCCGCGCGCAGCCTGACCCGCCTCGAACCCCTCGACGCGCAGGAGCGCACCCTGTGCGCGAAAGCTCTTGCCGATGAACATCAGCAAGAGCTCTTGCGCACCAGGTGCGCCCCTGCGAAGTACAGCGGAGTTTTCCACAACGATTGTGCACCGCGACGGGTAAAGCCTGTGGACAACACAGGCTATCTGCCTGAACGCAAAGGAGCTTGCCACGGCGTGCGCAGATACTGAGCAGCGCTTCAAGCTCAGGCCAGTCGTGCGGCCAGCGGCATCAGGTACAGCGAGGATGCGCCGAGTCCACCGCCGATGGCGATCGCCGCGAGCACGTCGCTGGGGTAGTGCAGTCCCAGGATCACCCGCGAAGCGGCGACCAGCGCCGTGAAACCCAGCAGCAAGGGTGCAAGCTGCGGATACCAGGCCAGGGCGACGATGCTGAAGCTCACCGCCTGCAGGGTATGTCCCGACGGAAAGCTGAATTCGTCCAGCGGCGGCACATGCGCGATCACCCCCGGGCAGACCCGGTACGGGCGTGGACGGTGCGTCCAGCGTTTCAGCAGGCGATACAGCAGCAGCGCGGCGAGCCCGGTGGCCGCCATGTGGATGGCGGAGGCAAGCCCGCGCCGGCCGTCGACCAGCAGCGCCGCCATCAAGGCATACCAGAACAGGCCATCGCCGAGCCGGCTGACGGCGCCGAAGAACAGCCCGACGGCGCGGCGGGCACCCCAGCGGTTGGCGGCGATGCAGACCCGGCGATCCAGCGCGAAGCGCGGTCCGTCCGAAAGCTCAGGCGTGCGCAACGGTGACGGCATGTTCATGCAGGCTTTCCCGGGCCAGGTCGCGCAGCAGGTTTTCGAAATCGCGGACCACCGCATCCGGCGAGAGTCCGGCGACCCCCGCATGGGCGGCGCGGCCCATGTGCCGGATCAGCCCCGGGTTGTCGGCCAGGGTGGCGCACGCGGTGACGAAGGCGGATTCGTTGCCCGATTCGATGCGGTAGCCGTTGACGCCGTCGCGCAAGTGCTCGCGTGCGGCGCCTTCGGCATACGCCACCACCGGCAGGCCGGCGGCGAGCGCCTCGAGGATGACGTTGCCGAACGTTTCGCTGAGGCTCGGGAACGGGAACAGGTCCGCGCTGGCATAGTGCCTCGCCAGCGCTTCGCCGCGTTGCATGCCGGCGAAGATGAAGTCCGGATTCGCCGCCTCCAGCGCGGCGCGCGCCGGACCGTCGCCGACCCACACATAGCGCGCCAGCGGCACCCGCTGCTGGATCGCGCGGAACGATGCCACTGCCAGCGGCAGGTTTTTTTCCGCCGCGATGCGCCCGACATACAGCGCCACGGGCGTCGCCGCGTCGACGCCCCACGCGGTGCGCAGCGCATCGTCGCGCCGGCGGGGGTGGAACAGCTGCGTATCCACGGCGCGCCGCAGCAGGCAGGCGTTGGGGATGCCCAGCGCGCGCAGTTCCTGCGCCAGCGCATGGGTCGGCACCAGGGTGGCCGCGGCATGCCGATGGAAATGGCGCAGATAGCCGCGCACCAGCGGCGACAGCAGGCTCATGCCGTAATGATCGGCGTAGCTGTCGAAGCGGGTATGAAAGCCGCTGCTGATGGGAATGCCGAGCCGCGCGGCGGTGCGCACGGCCGACCAGCCGAGCGGACCTTCGGTGGCGACGTAGACGACATCCGGACGCTGCTGCGTCCAGCGCCGGTACAGCGTGCGGCTGGCGGGCAGGCCGAAGCGCAAGCCGGGATAGCGGGGCAGGGTGCCGCCGCGCAGGCAGAGCGCGTCGATTCCCGGTTCGTCGTGCTGCGCGCGCGCCTGCTGCGGCCTGACCAGATCCACGCTGTGGCCGCGGCGGGCCAGGCCGGTGGCGAGGCCGTGCACGGTCAGCGCGACGCCGTTGACTTCCGGTGGATAGGTTTCCGTGACGACTCCGATGCGCATGAGAGCACCCTCGCTGACCTGCCGTCAGGCTGCCTGCCGGGCGTTGCGGCGTGGTGGCGGCTGCGTGACACTGCGGTGACGCTGGGGCGAGCGGCGAAGGACTGTGGCCGACCCGCTTCAGTCGGTCGCGAGCGTCCGCTTTGGGGAAGCTCATTTCCGATAATGTGCCGTAAACGTTAAAGATAGCTGCGGCCGGTCTACAAACTGGAAGGACGATAATAATGGCGCTTGCGTTCACTGCGATGATGGCCGCAGGACTTGCTGTCGTCCCACCCAATCCGAGCACGGCACAGGCGTCACGCGCGATCCCAACGGTCTACGAGGCCGGGCACTTCTATGCCGTGCCCGATGCGGTCAACGGGCAGAAGCTTCGCTTGCTGGTAGACACAGGTGGCGGTGGCGGCGGTGGCATGTACTGGATCACCGCCGAGGCTGCCAAGCGTCTGGGCCTCAGCACACGCAGCTGCAAGCTGGGGGAGTCCCTGCTTACAGTCGCCGACTTACCTAACTTCAAGGTGGGCCGTGGGCTTCCACCACCTATGAGCAGTTCTTGCGGCAAGGCGCTGATGATTCAGTCTGTGCCTTATCAAGGCGGCGATGGCCAGCTCGGCGCGGGTTATATGCCGGGGCGCGTGTGGACTTTTGACTACCCGGCCCATCAACTTTTGCTGCGGAGGCCGTCGTGGCAGCCCGATTCTGGTGTTCATGCCGCGAAGCTCGGATTAGCCAACGGCTTCGCACGAATAACCATCCAAGTTGCCGGGGAGCCGATCCAGATGCTGGTTGACACGGGCGCCACGTCTCATCCAACACCTGCAGGCGAGAAAGCTAGCCACACGCCCACGGTAGGCGGTTATGGGGTCACGAGCTATATTGACCAAAGTGTTTTTGCGCGGTGGCACCAAGCACACCCGACCTGGCGAGTGGTACCTAAAGGCGACGATCTTTATGGGCCAAAGCTCATAGAAGTCCCAAAGGTGGTGGTTGCCAGTTGGGCAGTCGGCCCTGTTTGGTTCACAGTGCAATCCCGCATCGCGGCCTACATGTCCCAGTACACCGACGTGCCTATTCAGGGCGCACTCGGAGGTAACGTCTTCCGCCACTTCGTGATGACCGTGGACTACCCTCATAGCGCCGCTTACTTTCAATGCGCTTCCGATTGCAAGCCAGCTTCACACCAGCGTTTGAGCAAAGCTAAGTCGAAGTAAGTATTACCGCCCGACATTTCGATCAAGCCGACGCTCGAAACGGCACGCACCGATTAGCTCCAGCGCTGGAATCAACTGAGAGATGCGATCTTTCTGCGATTGTCGGCGATTGTCGGCGATTTTGAACGACTGCATTACGGCATGTAGCTGCAGCAGTCGAGCGGCCGAAGTTGGCCGACGACCGCCGGTCGCATCCGTGAAGCGTCGCTCGTCAGGTCAGCGTGGTTCGGGATCGCGGTCAAGCGACCCCGATCCGGTTCAGTGCCCGAAGTAGATTGAGGCGCCCAGCCCGGCCCACCACTGGTCCGACTGGCCGCTCACGTGGTGGCGAAAGCTGGCATCGAGTTGCACACTGCGGCTGGCCATCCAGGCCAGTCCGCCGCCGGCGACGGTCCCCGTGCCTTGGCCGGTCTGACGCTGCCACGCCGCCTCGGCGTAGATCGACAGCGTGCTGGTCAATGCATGGCCGCGGTTCACCGCTACCGTGAAACCCTGCCGGCTGCCCGCTTGCAGCACGTCGGCGTAGGTGCCGAGCGAATCGGCGGCATCCAGCTGGCGGCTCAGCACCATGCCGAGCGAAACCTGCCGCTGGCTGTTGCGGAAGGCTGCTGCACCATCGGTGAATTCGACATTGGCCAGCAGCCCCCAGCTGAAGGCCGTGCTGGACGAGGGCAGGGCGAGCTTCAGCGCCAGGCTGCTGTCGCCGCGGCCCACGCTGCGCTGGTCGGTGCCAGGCCCGGTCTGTTGCATGTAGTTCCATGGCGTCGTGCCGAATTGCAGTTCCAGTGCGTTGCCCAGCCCCAACCGCAGCAGGCTGTCGGCGCTGTACTGCGAACTGCGAATGCCGCCTTGCCGGTTCTCGCTCCAGCTTGGCAGGCCCTGCTCCACGGTCATTGCGCCGGCATCGAGCACGGCGGGGGAGAAGCCGAGCCCGGGGCGATCGTAGCCTGGGTTGTCGGCGCGGGCGGGCGCCGCGATCGCCAGGCCGCCGAGAAGCAGCGCCGGCCACGCGGGCGAGGCGAACGCACGCCGGGTCGCGGACGAGTTCGGGCGCTGGTCCCGGTATCGGCTAAAATCCATTGCTTCGCTCCATCGTCTTCAGAAGAAATCATGACTGTCCGCACCCGCTTCGCCCCCAGCCCCACCGGATTCCTGCACATCGGCGGTGCGCGCACTGCACTTTACTGCTGGCTGGAATCGCGCCGCCGCGGCGGGCAGTTCGTGCTGCGCATCGAGGATACCGATCGCGAGCGTTCCACCGATGCGGCCGTGCAGGCGATCCTCGACGCGATGCAGTGGCTGGGCCTGAACCACGACGAGGGCCCGTTCTACCAGACCGATCGGCTGGCGCGGTACAGGCAGGTCGCCGACGACCTGGTCGCCGCCGGCAAGGCGTACTACGCCTACGAGACCAAGGAGGAGATCGAGGCGATGCGCGATGCGGCGATGGCGCGTGGCGAAAAGCCCCGCTACAACGGCCATTACCGCGACCGCGACGAGCCGCTGCGCGACGACCCGAACCGGGTGATCCGTTTCCGGAACCCGACCGAAGGCGCGGTGGTGTTCGAGGACAAGGTAAAGGGCCGGGTCGAGTGGAGCAACAGCGAGCTGGACGACCTGGTGATCTTCCGTTCCGACGGCTGGCCGACCTACAACTTCGCGGTGGTGGTCGACGATATCGACATGGGCATCACCGAGGTGATCCGCGGCGACGACCACGTCAACAACACGCCGCGGCAGATCAACATCTACCACGCGCTGGGCGCCAGGGTGCCGGAGTTCGCGCACCTGCCGATGATCCTGGACAAGGAGGGCAAGAAACTTTCCAAGCGCACCAGCGCGGTCAGCGTGATGGAATACCGCGACGACGGCTTCCTGCCGCACGCGCTGCTCAACTACCTGGTGCGCCTGGGCTGGTCGCACGGCGACCAGGAGATCTTCTCGCGCGAGGAGATGATCGCGTTGTTCGACATCGCCGACGTCAACAAGGCGGCCTCGCGCTTCGATACCGAAAAGCTGGCGTGGCTCAACCAGCATTACCTGAAGACCGACGATCCGCAGGCGCTGGCGCCGGAGTTCGCCTGGCATCTGGCGCGCGCCGGCATCGACTGCAGCGGCGGTCCGGCACCGGCCGACGTGATCGTGGCGCTGCGCGACCGCGTGCATACGCTCAAGGAAATGGCCGAGCGCGCCAGGATCTGGTACGCGCCGATCGCCGAGTGGGACGACAAGGCGGTCGTCAAGCACCTGAAGAACGACACGGCTGTCGCGGTGCTCGACGCGGCCAGGGGCCTGCTGCTCGAATGCGAATGGCGGCCCGAACCGATCCACCGGGTGATCGAGCAGACCGCCGCCCGGCTCGAACTGGGCATGGGCAAGATCGCCCAGCCGCTGCGCGTGGCGATGACCGGCACCCAGGTGTCGCCGTCGATCGAGCACACGATCTATCTGGCCGGTCGCGGCGAAGCGCTCAAGCGCATTGCCGATGCGATCGCGATGGCGCAGGGCTGAGTCGATGGCGATGCGGACAAGGCGCGAAACCATGTTCCATCGAATCCGGCATGGATGAGCTGTTCGCCCGGGCCACCCAGGGCGTCGACCCCGACGCGCCCAATGCGTTCTGGCACATCTTCGCCAACCTGGTGAACATGCTGCCGTGGGCAACCCTGTTCTGGTGGAACCTGCTGTTCGTCGCCGTCGGCGCATTGCTCGGCTGGTGGCGTGGCCGCCTGTACCAGGGCGTCGTCTGGGCGGCCGTGCTGGGGCCGATCGGCTGGATCGTGGTGCTGGCGAAACCCCGGCCGAAACCGCGCGCGGAGCCGCCGCCATTGCCGCGTTGAGGTGCAGCAGGCTGATTGATGAAGGCGGCGGTGTATGATCTTTCGGCGAGGTGAAGCCCTTGAGCCATGACGCCGCAGACAACCCGCATGTGCACCATCCGCACGATCACGATGCGGAGGATTTCGTACGCGCGGTGGAACATGCCAGCGCGCAGCGCGGCCTGCGCCTGACCCCGCTGCGCAAGGAAGTGCTGCAGCTGCTCGCTGCCGCGAACCAGCCGGTCAAGGCCTACGACCTGCTCGATGCCTTGCGCGAGAACCATGCCAATGCGGCGCCGCCCACCGTCTACCGCGCGCTGGATTTCCTGCTCGAGAACAAGTTCATCCACAAGCTGGAATCGATCAACGCCTTCGTCTCCTGCCACCATCCCGAGGAGGCGCACCAGGTGCCGTTCCTGATCTGCGATACCTGTTCCAGTGCGCAGGAAGTCTGCGATGAGCGGGTCGCCGAACTGATCGAATCGCAGGCCAGGGCGCTGGGCTTCCGGCCG
>JAGWMU010000163.1 GCA_028873095.1 Pseudomonadota bacterium
GCCATCAGCACCGGATCGTCGGGCGCGGCGAACGGCAGCTTGTCGATCACCACCACGCTGAGCGCCTCGCCGACCACGTCCACGCCTTCCCAGAAACTGGCCGCGCCCAGCAGCACGCCGTGGCCGCTGGCGCGGAACTCCTCCAGCAGTCGCGGGCGCGGTGCGGTGCCCTGCACGAACAGCGGCCACGGCACCTGGTCCTGCAGCAGCTCGGCGGCACGCCGCAGCGCGCGGTGCGAGGTGAACAGCAGGAACGCGCGGCCGCGCGAAGCATGCAGCACCGGCAGCACCGCCGCGATCACCCGCTCGGTGTGCTCGCGGGCGTTCGGGTCGGGCAGCGCGGGCGGCAGGTAGCACAGCGCCTGGCGCGCATAGTCGAACGGGCTTTGCAGGCTCAGCGTGCGCGGCTCGTCCAGTCCCAGCTGGCTGGCGAAATGACTGAAATTGCCGGCCACCGACAGCGTCGCCGAGGTGTGGATCCACGCCGCCCGGGCGCGCTCGCGCAGGCCGCGCATCGGTGCAGCCAGATCCAGCGGCGTGGCGTACAGCGCAAAACCGCGCGGGTAGTGCTCGTACCAGCGCACGTCGCGATCGCCGCGCTCCTCGACGATGCGGTCGAGCCGTGCGGCGAACAGCAGCGCGCGCTCGTGCAGGTTGGCGAAGCCGCGCGAGCGCTCCGCCTGCGAGGCCAGCAGCCCGGCCAGCGTGGCCAGCAGTTCGCGCAGGTCCGGCAGCGCTTCGCGCACGCCGGCCTGATCCTCCAGCTGCTGGAACGCGCCGCGCTGCGGCAGCGCATCCATCGCCAGGCGCAGCTTGCGCAGCGCCGCCTGCAAGGCCTCAGCCGGCTCCAGCAGCAAACCGATCGCGCCGGTGATGCCGTTGCATTCGGTCAACGCATCCTGCGCCAGCTCGCTCAGCTGGCGCGCACTGACGCTCTGCGAAAAGAACTGCCCGGCCAGCTCGGGTATCTGGTGCGCCTCGTCCAGGATGAACGCCGCCGCGCCGGGCAGGATCTCGCCGAAGCCCTCCTGCTTCAGCGCCAGGTCGGCAAACAGCAGGTGATGGTTGACCACCACGATGTCGGCTTCCTGCGCCTCGCGCCGCGCCTTCACCACATGGCAGTCGTCGAAGAACGGACACTCCACGCCGAGGCAGTTTTCCGGGGTGGAAGTCACCCGCGGCCACAGCGGCGACTCCTCCGGCACCTCGGCCAGTTCCATCCGGTCGCCGCGCCGCGTGCGCGCCGACCACGCGCGGATCGTGGCCAGCTGGGCGGCCTGCGCGCGGTCGAACGCGGCGCCTTCGCGCACGGTCTGGTCGAGCCGGTACAGGCACAGGTAGTTCGCGCGCCCCTTCAGCAGCGCCGTCTTCAGGCGCGCGCCCAGCACCGAGCGCACCTTCGGCAGGTCGCGGAAGTACAGCTGGTCCTGCAGCGCCTTGGTGCCGGTGGAGATGATCACCCGCTCGCCCGACAGCAACGCCGGCACCAGGTAGGCGAAGGTCTTGCCGGTGCCGGTGCCGGCCTCCGCGATCAGCGTCTCGCGCCCGGCGATCGCCTGCGCCACCGCCTGCGCCATGCGCTGCTGCGCCTCGCGCGGCGCAAAGTTCGGCAGCTCGCGGGCGAACGGGCCGTCCGCGCCGAGCAGCGAGGCCACCTCGTCGTCATCGATCATCGCCCCAGTATCGCCGAGCGACAGCCGCGACGGAACCGCCGTCGCCTGCCGGCCGCGTCGGGCGATCCCGGCAAGCCGCGTACGCCGGCAGGCACGCCACCTGCCGCTGACACTGCCGTTGCATGCAGTTCGGGTTTTTGCCATCGTCCGGCGGACTCCTTCCGTGCCGGCCCAGGGCATTGCCGAGGCGACCGCGATGAACACCAGACGCATCATGCAGGCGGGCTGCCTGCTCCTGCTTGCCGCGATGCCCGGCGGCCATGCCCGTGCGGCGGCGCCCGCGCGCACCAACTGGGCGGTGGCGCGGGTCGGCGAACAGGTGTTCGCGTTCTATGGCCTGGGCGCGGGCAAGACCCGGCTCGCCATCGCCCACGACGTGCATGCCTACGACATCGACAGCGGGCACTGGCGCAAGGCGGGCGACATTCCGGTGGCCCGGGGGCGGCTGGGGAGCGTCGCCGTGACCGTCGGCGGACGGGTGTATCTGTTCGGCGGCTACAGCGTCGCCGCGAACGGCGCGGAGACCACGACGCCCGGCGTGCTGCGCTTCGATCCCGCCACCGACAGGTTCGCCGGCGAGACGACCATGCCGGTGCCGGTGGACGACACCGTCGCCCTGCCGTGGCGCGACCGCTGGATCGTCCTGGTGAGCGGCTGGCACGACGACGGCAATGTCCGCGCCGTGCAGCTCTACGATACCCGCACGAAACACTGGTCTCGCGGAACGCCGTGGCCGGGGCCGCCGGTGTTCGGACATGCCGGCGGCCTGGTCGGCGACAGCATGATCGTCTGCGACGGGGTGACCGCGACGAAGGGCGCCGACGGCCGGCACCGCTTCGCGATCAGCAACGCCTGCTGGCGCGGCGAACTGGATCCGCGCGCGGTCGGGCGCATCCGCTGGAGCGCGCTGCCGGCGCATCCGGGCCCGCCGCTGTACCGCGCCGGCGCCGTCGGCGTCCGCCGGACGGACGGTGCCGCAAGCATCGTGTTCGCGGGCGGCAGCGCGCGTCCGTACAACTACGACGGCATCGGCTACGACGGCCTTCCGGCGGCGCCGTCCCCGAACGTGGTCAGCTACGACTTGCGCTGCAACGCGTGGACCGAACACCGGCCGCTGCCGCGAGCCGGCATGGATTATCGCGGCATGATCGCGGCGCATGGCAGGCTCATGCTGTTCGGCGGGATGCGTGCCGGCCAGGCGGTCAGCGGCGAGGTGATCCGCTTCGATCTGCCCGCTGTCGACTGCCGGCGTGCGCCCGGCTGACTGTCGCCGGCATCGCGCCGCTCCCCCGTGCGAACATCGATCCCTCCGAAGGAACCCCCGGACATGACCCAGGCGACCGCTGGCGTGGAAAACCCCTACCTCATGTACGGCGCCGAGGTGTCGCTGTACTCGGGCAAGACCCGCGCCTATCTGCGCTACAAGAACATCCCGTACGAGGAGCGGCTGTCCACGCTCGAGGTGTACCGCCAGATCATCGTGCCGAACATCGGCCGGCGCATCATCCCGGTGGTGTGCACGCCCGAGGGCGAGTACCTGCAGGACACCACCGCGATCATCGATGCGCTGGAACCGCGCTTCCCGCAGGCGCCGGTGTATCCGGACACGCCCGCGCAGCGGCTGGTGGCGCTGCTGCTGGAAGTGTTCGGCGACGAATGGCTGGTGATGCCGGCGATGCACTACCGCTGGCAACGCAAGCGGCAGAACCTGCGCTTCATTCTCGGCGAGTTCGGCGGCATGTTGCGCCCGCAGGCGCCGGACTGGCTGAAGCCGGCCATCGGCATGCTGCCGGCCTGCGTGTTCGGCGGCATGTACCAGAAATACTTCGGTATAGGCCGGCCCATGCACGCCGCGGTCGAGCGCTCCTACGAGGGTTTCCTCGACGAGTTCGACGCCCATCTGGCGCAGCATCCGTTTCTGCTCGGCAGCCGCCCCAGCATCGGCGACTTCGGCTTCATCGGTCCGCTCTACGCACACCTGTACCGCGACCCCGCCCCCGGCAAGCTGATGCGCGCACGCGCCCCCAACGTGGCGCGCTGGGTGGAGCGCATGCAGCATCCCGAACCGCTGAGCGGCGCATTCCTCACCGACGACGAGATCCCCGCCACGCTGCTGCCGATCCTCGCCCGGATGTTCCGCGAACAGGGCCCGGTGCTGCGCGACACCGTGCGCGCCGTGGCGCAGTGGTGCGCCGAACATCCCGGCGCCGAGCGCCTGCCGCGCGTGATCGGCAGCCACGCTTTCCAGGTCGAAGGCAGCAGCAGCGTGCGCACCATCCAGCCCTACGCGCAGTGGATGTTCCAGCGCCCGCTGCAGCACTACCAGCGACTGCCCGCGGCCGAGCGCGAGCGCATCGCCCCCTGGCTGCGGCAGGTGGGCGGGCAGGATCTGCTCGATACCCGGATCGACACGCCGCTGGCGTTCGTCGGATATCGGATCCGGCGGGTGCGGCCGGGGGCGGACGATCCCGCCGACCAGGAAACGTCCGGACAAGCCGTCATCCCGGCGAAAACCGGGATCCCGTGACTCGGCAATCCCTCGAGTCGCCGGAATCGCGGGCATAGGCTGCTTCAGACATTCCCGAGCCTGGGCGCAGAAACGCAAGCGCCTGCCGCAATGCACTGGCATCGACGATCGGCGAGGTTCACCATCGCCCGGAACCTCCGCCAACACCGACACAGGGGAACATGCACCATGACGACCGAACTGCAAATGCTGATCTGGAGCGCCGCACTGGGACTGCTGCAGATCGTGATGGCCGCAACCGGCTCCATCGCCCAGCGCGGACTCGGCTGGGCGGCTGGCGCGCGCGATGACGTAACGCCGCCGCTCACCGGCGTCGCCGGCCGGCTGGATCGCGGCCGCGCCAATTTCCTGGAAACCTTTCCGCTGTTCGCCGCAGCCGTGCTCGCCGCGTTTGCGCTGCAGCGCCACGACGCGACGACCGTGCTCGGCGCCCAGCTCTACTTCTGGGCGCGGCTGGCCTACGTGCCGGCCTATGTCGCAGGCATCCCCTACCTGCGCACGCTGATCTGGGCCGTGAGCATCGCCGGCATCGTGATGCTGCTGGCCGCGTTGTTCTGAGCGAAACCCGCCATTGCCTGCGCCATGCATGCGGGAATCCCGAAAACCGGTTCCCGGTACTTGCATGAGCCACCCCGTGGGCGATGGCTCACCTTCACGCGCCGCCAAAGCCATTGCGCACCGGGTGCGCTCCTGCAAACGAACCGGGGCTGTCCGAGCCCCGCTCAGTACCGCGCAATGCCCGCCTTGTGGCACTGCTGCACCCACTGGCGCGCCATGGCCGCGGCTTTTTCGTCGCCGGCGCGCAGGCGCAATTCCACCACCGTCTGCCAGTTGCGCGCGCACAGCGGCCCCAGCTTCGGGCCAAGCGACCAGGACTGGTGGGCGAGCTTGTCGGCGGTAGTGAAATCCCGCAGCCATATCGCCACCTCGGCGCGATCCTGCAGCAGGTCGGGCGAATCGGGGCTCCGCTCGAGCGCCTGGTCGAGCTTGGTCGCCGCCGCGGCGTAACGGCCGGTTTGCTCGTCGCGCCGTGCGGCATCGTCCAGGGCGGCCACCCCCGGATCGCGCAATGGCGTGACGTCGATGACGGATTGCTCGCGATCGCCGGCGGCACGGATCGCCGCAACCATGGCATGGCTCGACAGGACCGGGCGGGCGATCGGCGGCGGAGCCGGCGCGAACAGGCTGCAGCCGCCGAGCAAGAGCGACGCCAACGGCAGGACGGGAAGGGAAAAACGCTTCAATACGGGCGCCATGGCGATCAATTCCGGAGCGGTGTGCCAGATGGGGACGGTGCGCTGCTGGCGGCGTTAGCAGGCGGACTGCCAGCGCCGAACAGGCTCTGCAGGCCTTGCCAGAAACAGCCCTCGGTATCCGCCGGCAGGCTGCCGGCGACCACCGGAAATTGCCGGGCGCCCTGGCACTGCGGCGAGGTGCGCTTGCCGTCGGCCGGGTTGATCCAGGCCATCTCCAGTCCGTCGCCCACGGTGGTGGAAAGCGGTCGCGTGGGCAACCTGGCGAACAGATCGCGCCAGGCGCGCAAGGCGCCGCTGGCGCCGAACAGGCTGGTCGGTTTGTTGTCGTCGCGGCCCATCCAGAACACCGCGAGGTGCTCGCCGGTGAAACCGGCAAACCAGCTGTCGCGCATGTTGTTGCTGGTACCGGTCTTGCCGGCCGCGTGCAGCCATGCCAGTCCCGATTCGCCGATCGAATGCGCGGTGCCGTACAGCGCCACCTGCTGCATCGCCCAGGTGACCTGGCGCACGGCCAGCTGATATTCGCCATCGCCGCCCTGCACCTCGTAACGCTTGATCGTGCGGCCGCTGCCGTCGAGCACGCCGCTGACCGCCACCAGCGGCAACGCATGTCCGTCGGAAGCGAGGTATTCGTACAGATGGGCCACCTGCAGCGGCGACAGATCGAGCGCGCCGATCAGCAGCGACGGGCTGGGATTGACGTCGGCGAGACCGAACGACTGCAGGAACGCGCGGATCCTCGGCAACCCGATCGCCAGCCCCAGGTGGATGGTGGCGAGGTTCCACGAATGCGCCAGGGCGTCGACCATCGGCAACTGGCCATGGCTCTGGTCGTCGTCGTTGTGCGGCGTCCACAGGCTGCCGTCGGGCTGGCGCAGGCTGATCGGGCCGTCGTCGAGCAGGCTGGCCAGGTTCCACTGCGCGGGCTGGGTCAGCGCCACCAGGTAGACGAACGGCTTGATGGTGGAACCGATCGGGCGGCG
>JAGWMU010000164.1 GCA_028873095.1 Pseudomonadota bacterium
GCCCGCCAAGATCTACGCCAACGAAGGCGTGGCGCAGATGCTGTTTCTCGAATCCGACGAGGAGTGCGAGACCAGCTACAAGGACCGCGGCGGCAAGTACCAGGGCCAGCAGGGCGTGACCCTGCCGCGTACCTGAGGCTGCGCGCGGGTGGGCCGTCGTGCCTGAACGGCGGCACGCCGCGATTGCCGTCATCCGTCGCGCCGGCGTTACACTTCCACGATTCACCGATCGATTGCCAGGAGACCTGCATGATCCGATTTTCCACCCTGCTGTCGCGAGCCACCGCCGCGCTCATGCTGGGCAGCCTGCTGCTGCTCTCCGGCTGCCATCTTTTCGGCACCAAGGATGAAGTCAACATCGCTTCGGTGAAGGGGCAGTTCGGCCTCACCATCCAGGCCTACAAGGACGGCCAGTTCCTGGTCGACGGCGCCTTGTTGTCGGCCGCCGATACGGGCAGCCACTTCGCTTACCTGAGGGATCAGGGCCGGTTGCCGAAGACCGTCTTGCTGGTGCGCAGCGACGATGCGAAGATCAGCAAGAAGCATCTGCAGTATCTGGCGCGCATGGTGATCGACTACGGTTTCCGGGCCTACTACGACGACAAGGGCACGCTGAAACTGATCAGTCCGATCAACGTCAAGGCACGCAAGCTCGAGGATTACCATCCGCGCGCGCCGGCGCAGGCGACGCCGGTGCAGGATCATACCGGCATCGGTGGTTGACCGGCGGCCGTACCGGGGGCGCCGTGCATATGAAAATCCCGCGAAGCGATTCGCGGGATTTTTTGCATCCGGCCGCGCAAGCCGGAGGCGGGCCGGATGGCGCGAGGCTCAGTCGATGCTGCCGGCGGCGAGCTTGCGGTCGATACGCGTGCCGATCGCCGCGCGCAATGCGATTTCCAGGGCGCGCTCGGCGTCCGCCTGCGCCATGCTGGCGGCACCGCGCAGGCGTGCGGCCTGGGCCGGCAGATACGGGATGTGGATGAAGCCGGCGCGCACGCCGCGCCGCTTCGACGCCAGGTGCAGCATGGCGTAGGCGATGTGGTTGCAGACGTAGGTGCCGGCGCTCTGCGAGATCTCGGCGGGCAGGCCGTGCGCGTGCAGCGCCGCCAGCATGGCCTTGATCGGCAGGGTGCTGAAGTAGGCGGCCGGGCCGCCGGCGATCACCGGCTCGTCCACCGGCTGCGCGCCGGCGTTGTCGGGGATGCGCGCATCCTGCACGTTGATCGCCACCCGTTCGATCGACAGTTGCCGGCGGCCGCCGGCCTGGCCGACGCCGAGCACGATCGTCGGCGCCGTTTCGCGCAGCGCCGCCTTGAGCGCGCGCAGGGAGCCGGCGAATTCGGTGGGCAACAGCCGCGCCACGACCAGATGCCCGCCGATGCGCCTGCCATGCAGCGCGCGCGCGGTTTCCCACGAAGGGTTGATGGCTTCGCCGCCGAACGGGTCGAATCCGGTCAGCAGGATGCGCGGCAGGGATGTGCTCATGGTCGCCTCGTCGGCCGGATTGCAGTCGATGGATTTCAGCGGAATACGAACAGCCACATCAGCACGATGGTGGTGGCCAGGATCGCCAGCGCGCCGCCCACCTGTGCCCGGATCACGCCGTACGGGCTGCGCAGTTCCAGCAGCGCGGCCGGCACCAGGTTGAAGTCCGCCGCCATCGGCGTCAGCAGGGTGCCGCAGTAGCCGCACAGCATGCCCATCGAGCCCAGTATCGCCGGATCGGCGCCGTGTCGGCGGATCAGCAGCGGCAGGCCGATGCCGGCCATCATCACCGGAAAGGCGGCGAAGGCATTGCCCATGATCACGGTGAACAGCACCATGCCCAGCGCGAATGCCAGCAGGGCGGCCAGGGCGCTGCCGCCGGGCAGCCAGGCGGTGGCGATCGCGGCGATCGCGGTGCCCACGCCGCTGTGCGTGAACACCTGGCCCAGCGCCGCCAGCAGCAGCGGCAGCAGCGCGCTCCAGCCGATCGCGTCCAGCAGCCGCCGGCCCTCGGCCACGCCCTCGTGCATCGGCGTGCGCGCCACCCGCGAGGCGGCGAACAGCGCCACCACGCAGGCCAGCGCCAGCCCGGTCAAGGTCATCTGCGGCGCGGCGAACAGCGCGTGCCCGCTGATCGCCAGCCAGCCGCCGAACAGCGCCACCAGCAGCGTGACCAGCGGAATCAGCAGGGCCGGCACGAACAGCGTGTGGCCCAGCCGGATCGCCGATTGCAGCCGTTCTTCGGGCCCGCAGTTTTCCGGGTGCGCCTGGCGCCGCAGTCGCGGCGCCAGCAGCGCCAGCACGATCACCCCGACCCCGCCCAGTTGCGCCGGCAGCGCATGGCCCGCCGCCGACTGCGCCAGGATCGCGTCGCCGCTGCCGAACAGCACGCCCAGCACCAGCCAGAACGCCGCGTGCCACAGGTGCCGCTCGCGCAGATGGCGCAGGCCGGTGTAGATCAGGAACGCGGCGATCAGCCAGTAGGCGTATTCGATGCGCAGCATGTTCAGCCCGCCGCCTTGCCGCGGCCGCCGGCCGCGCGTTGCCGCAGGCGGCGCTGATACAGCCATACCCGCGCCGACTGGATCGCGAACGCGGCGATCGCGGTGGGCAATGCCCAGATGGCGATCGCCAGCGGCGACAGCGCGATCCCGTGCTGGGCGTAGAACGCCTGGATCAGCAGCACCGCGCCCAGCGCGATGAACACGTCCTCGCCGAAGAAGCGGCCGATGTTGTCGGTGGCCGCCGCGACCGCGCGCAGTTCGTCGCGGTCGGCATCGTCCAGCGTCGGCAGGATTTTTTCCGCCGCCGCCTCGGCCATCGGTGCCAGCAGCGGCCGCACCGTCTGCGCCGGGCCGGCCACGCCGGTCAGCCCCAGCATCGCCAGCAACTGGCGCAACAGCAGATAGCCGACCAGCAACCGCGCCAGCGTCAGCCCCTGCAGCCGGGCCATCCAGCGTTGCGCGTGTTCGCGCAGGCCGGCGCGTTCCAGCAGGCCGATCGCCGGCAGGGTCAGCACGAAGATCAGCAGCATCCGGCTGGCGACGAAGCTGTCGCCCAGCAGCGCCAGCAGCGCCGGAACCGACAGCCCGGCCAGCAGGCCGCTGCTCAGTGCCGCCGTCACCACCACCAGGACCGGGTTGAAGCGCAGCACGAAGCCGACCACGATCACCGCGACGCCGAGCAGGGGCCAGTAGTTCATGCGCACCTCGATGGAATGGGGGAGTGGGGCATCATGCCGCGCCCGGCGCGGCGATGCGCAGGCCCGCGGCGTTCAGCGCATCGTGCACGGCGCGGGCGAACGCCACCGCGCGGGTGCCGTCGCCATGCAGGCAGAGGGTGTCGGCCTGCAGGCGCAGGCTGCCGCCGCCGACGGTTTGCACGGAACCGTCGCGGGCGATGCCGAGCGCCTGCGCCGTGGCCTGTGCGACATCCTCGATCACCGCGCCCGCTTCGCCGCGCGGTTGCAGCGAACCGTCGCTGCGGTAGCGCCGGTCGGCGAACGCCTCGGCCGCCACGGCGAGGCCGAGCGAGCGGCCGGCCTCGACCAGGGCCGAGCCGGCCAGCGCGAACAGCCGCAGCTGCGGGTCGAAATCGCGCACGGCGCTGGCGATCGCCTGCGCCAGTGCGGCATCGCGCGCGGCCATGTTGTACAGCGCCCCATGCGGTTTGACATGCGCCAGCCGGGTGCCGGCGGCGCGGGCGAAAGCGTGCAGCGCGCCGATCTGATACAGCGTCAGCGCATGCGCCTCGGCGGGCGTCACCGCCATTTCGCGGCGGCCGAATCCCTGCAGGTCGGGCAGCGCGACGTGCGCGCCGATCGCCACGCCATGCGCGTGCGCCAGCGCCACCGTCCGGTGCATGATGTCCGGGTCGCCGGCATGAAAGCCGCAGGCGATGTTGGCCGAACTGACCAGCGCCAGCAGCGCGGCATCCTCGCCCATGCGCCAGGCGCCGAAGGATTCGCCGAGGTCGCAGTTGAGGTCGATGCGGTTCATGCGGGCTGCTTCAATCGGGCCGGCTTCATTCAGGCATGCTCCAGTCGTCGTGCGATCGCCTCGATCAGGCGGCCCAGCCGCCGCTGGCGCGCGGCCAGCCGCGCCAGCGCCTCGTCGAGCGTGCTGCCGCGAAAGCATACGGCATCGCCCGGGCGGCGTTGCGCCAGATGCGGCAGGTCCACCGCGGCGATCTGGCCGATCCGCGGGTAGCCGCCGGTCACCGGCGCCTCGGCCAGCAGGGCGATCGGCTGGCCCGACGGCGGCAACTGCAGCGTGCCCGGCAGCGTCGCCTCGGAGATCAGCTCCAGCGGTTCGCACAGTCGCAGCGCATGGCCGTCCAGACGGCTGGCCGTGCGGTTGCTGTCCTGGCTGACGATGAACGTCGCGCCGTGCAGCAGCGGTTGCGAGGCCGGATCCAGCAGATGCCCGTGGCTGCCGGGCAGCAGCGCCAGCGGACGACCGCCGAAATCGAACCAGGGCCGCGGGTCGATGCCCCAGTGCAATGGCTGCACCGCCTCGCCGGCCGCCAGGCCGGGCAGGGGTTCGGTGGTGCCGATCGGCAGCACGTCGCCCGCGCGCAACGCACGCCCATGCTGGTACCCGAGCCGCGCATGCAGGTCGCTGCTGCGGCTGCCCAGCAGCGGGGCCACGTCGAAACCGCCGCGCACCGCCAGATAGGCGCGGCTGCCATGGGTCATGCCGCCCAGCCGCAGCACGCTGCCGGCCGGCAGCCGGCAGCAGGTCCACAGCGGGATCGGCCGGTCGCCGACATGGGCGGCGATCGCCGCGCCGGTCAGCGCGATCACGGCGGCGCGTTCGAAGCGCAGGCTGGGGCCGATCAGCGTGCATTCGATGGCGGCCTCGCCGCGGCGATTGCCGACCAGCGCATTGGCCAGCTGCCAGGCCGGCCCGTCCATCGCGCCGGCGCGGCCCACGCCGAGCGCGGCATGGCCGGGGCGTCCGGCATCCTGCAGGCTGCTGAGCAGCCCCGGCTTGAGGATGCTTACGCTCATCGCGGCTCGTCCGCGGCGAGCTGGCGGAAGCGGTCCTCGTCGATCGCCTGGAAACGCACGCGGTCGCCGGCCGCCAGCAGCGACGGCGGGCTGGCCGATGCGTCGAACAGGCGCAGCGGGGTGCGCCCGATCAGCTGCCAGCCGCCCGGCAATGCCTCGGGATAGATGCCGGTCTGGCTGCCGCCGATCGCCACGCTGCCGGCCGGCACGCGCTGGCGCGGGTCGCGGCGGCGCGGCACCGCCAGTTGCGGATCGAGCCCGAGCAGATAGGGAAAGCCCGGCGCGAAGCCGAGCATCGCCACGCGGTATTCGGCGGCGGTGTGGCGGGCGATCAGCGCCTCCACGCCGAGCCCGCAGAGGGCGGCGACATCGGCCAGGTCCGGTCCGTACGCGCCGCCGTAGCACACCGGGACGACCCGTTCGCGCGGCGTCGCGGCGATCGTGCCGCCCTCGCCAAGCGCCGTGCGGACAGCGTCCTGCAGTTGCCGGTGCGGCTCGCCTCCGTCGTGCCCGGTCCAGCTCGACGGGTCGAAGCGCAGCAGCAGGCTGGCATAGGCGGGCACGCATTCGAGTTGCGGCAGGCGTTCGCGCAGGCGTGCGGCGGCGGTCTGCACGCGGGCATTCAGTTCGCCGTCGATGCGCTCGCCGAAACGCAGCAGCAGGGCGTCCTCGGCGAGCGCTTCGAACCCGATGTCGTGCGCCATGGCCGTTTATGCCGCGGGGTCGGCCAGCGCCTGGCGCAGCGCATCCCGCCGCGCGCGCAGGCCGGCCTCGGCATACGGCTGCGCGCGGCCGTGGCCCCATACCGGCCCCGGCCAGGCGGCGTCGCCTTCGCAGCGGGCGACCACGTGCAGATGCAGCTGGCGCACGATATTGCCCAGCGCACCGAGGTTGAGCTTGTCGCACGGCGCCACCGCGCGCAACGCCATGCCGGCGCGGTGCACTTCCCGCCACAGCATGGCCTGTTCCTCGTCGGGCAGGTCGGCGATCTCGACCAGGCCGGCGCGGCGCGGCACCAGGACCAGCCACGCATAGCGCGCGTCGTTCATCAGCCGTACCTCGCACAGCGGCAGGCCGATGACCGCGACGGTGTCGGCGGCCAGCCGCGGATCGAGCGCGAAAGCGTCGCGGTTCACGCGCCGGCCAGGTGCGTGTCGAGGAAGGCCAGCGTGCGCTCCAGCGCCAGCTTCGCGCTGGGCTCGTGGTAGCTGGCGCCGACGTCGCGATTGAAGCCGTGGTCGGCCGGGTAGGTGAAGGTTTCCATCTGCGGCAGCAGTTCGCGGTGCTGCGCGACCATCGCCGGCGTGATGTGCTGATCCTTTTCGCCGAAGTGGAACATCACCGGCGCCTTCGGCTTCTCGTGCAGGAACGGCAC
>JAGWMU010000165.1 GCA_028873095.1 Pseudomonadota bacterium
TCGAGAAAGCGCGCGTCGCAGATCGACAGCATCGCCTCGACGCATTCGCTGTCGCTCTTGCCGCGCAGGTCGGCGACGCCGTATTCGGTGACGATGAGGTCGCGCAGGTGGCGTGGGATCGTGGTCTGGCCGTAGTTCCAGCGGATGTTGCTTTCGATGCCGCCGCGCGCCTGCCGGGTGGCGCGCAGCAGCAGCGCCGAGCGGCCGCCGGGCAGTTCGTGCGCCATCGCCACGAAGTTGTACTGGCCGCCGACGCCGCTGACCACTTCGCCGTCGGCCAGCGTGTCGGACACCGCGGCGCCGAGCAGGGTCGCCATCATGCAGGTGTTGAAGAACCTTGCGCCGCGCCGCTGCAGCGTCGCCAGCGCCTGATGGTCGCCGTACAGCTGGTTGACGTTGGCGACCGGGCCCATGTCGATCGCATCCGGGTCGGCCGCCTCGGTGGCAGCGAGCCATTCGTACAGCGCCTGCGTGCCCAGGAAGAACGCGCCGCGCAGGTAGTGCCCGCCGGGCGTGGCCGGATCCAGCTGGCCGGCGGCGGAAGCCTGCTCCCGGGCCAGATCGTCCCAGCTGCGGCGCTTGAGCATGCCGGCCTGCTGCAGGTGCATGAAGCCGTCCATCACCATTTCGCTGGCGCCGTACAGGCCGGCCTGCAGCGGCGCCAGGCCGCCCAGCGACGCGGCCAGCGCGTGCGTGGCGCCGCGGCGGTCCAGCGCCACCAGCGCGCGCCGCCACTGGATGTTTTCCTGCTGGCGCAGCAGCAGCGCCTTGACCAGCGCATCGGACAGCGCGCCGATGCCGATCTGCAGGCAGCCGCCGTCCCGGACCAGCGCGCTGGCGTGCAGGCCCAGCGCGTACTCGACCAGGTCGACCGGCGGGCGCGGCAGCGCGAACAGGCGCGGCGAGGCGTCGGGGCGCAGTTCGATGTCGAAATAATCCTCGGCCACCTCGGCCGTGCCGCTCAGGTACGGCAGCTGCGGATGCACCACCGCCACGCACAATGGCCGCGGCTTGCCGGCGGCCTGCACCTGGCGCAGGAAATCGAGGGTGAGATCCGGATTGCAGGACAGGCTGTAATGCACCCCGTCCGGCCCCTCGCGCCGCGCCACCAGCTGTACCAGCAGGTTGATGTCCTGCGGCACCAAGTCGCGGGCGACGTGGGTGTAGTTCTGGCTGATGTAGCTGCGCTGGGCGCTGGCCGAATGCAGCAGCGCGCCGGACTGTAGGTAGAACTCGTGTACCTCGACGTTCGCCGGCAACGCATTGCGCGCCTGGTCCAGCGCGTACTGCGGGTCAACCTGGTCGGCGCCGAAGTGGCGTTCGAGGAACGGCCCCAGGAAGCGCGCCTCCAGCCCCGGCGCGGGCTGCGGCCGGGTCAGCGACAGCGCGGTATACAGGCGCAGCGAGCGGGTCGGGTCGTCGGCGACGAGCCGGTACAGCGCATTGAGCAGGCCATGCGGCTTGCCCAGACCCAGCGGCGCGGCGATGCGCAGATCCGGCCCCAGCCGGTCGGCGATCTGCCGCGCGCATTCCGTGGTATCGGTGTGGCGATGCTCGATCGACATGCGGCCGATCATGCCAGAAGCCCACGGCTGGCGGTGCGGGCGACGGGATCGGAGCCTGACGCTCAAGCAAGCGCCATTCGAGTCCGACGGGATCATGGCATGACCTACACTTGTCGCATGTCCACGACGCCGCTTCCCGTGACCCCGCATCGCCTGCTGGCCGAGCAGGCGCTGAGCCGGGCGGCCGGCGCGCCGCTGCTGGGCGGCAATGCGGTGGAGCTGCTGATCGACGCGGCGGCGCATTACGACGCCTGGCTGGCGGCGATCCGCGCAGCGCGACAGCGCGTGCTGCTGGAGAACTACATCGTCCGCGACGATGCCGTCGGCCGCCAGTTCCGCGACGCGCTGGCGGAACGCGCGCAGGCCGGGGTGCTGGTGGCGGTGGTGGTCGACTGGGTCGGCTGCCTGGGCCAGTCGCGCGGCGCGTTCTGGGCGCCGTTGCGCGCCGCCGGCGGGCTGGTGCGGGTGTTCAACCCGCCGCAGCTGGGACAGCCGTTCGGCTGGATCAGCCGCGACCACCGCAAGCTGCTGGCGGTCGACGGCACGCACGGCTTCCTGTCCGGGGTCTGCATCAGCGCGAAATGGCTGGGCGACCCGGCGCGCGGCGTGCCGCCGTGGCGCGACACCGGCGTGGCGCTGCGCGGCCCGGCGGTGGCCGAGCTGGAGGCGGCCTTCGTGCAGAGCTGGGACGCCACCGGCGGCGCGGCGCTGCCCGCATGGGCTCCCGCGCCGGCGCCGGATGAACCCGCCGGCTCGATCGCCCTGCGGGTGATCGCCACCCAGCCGGCCAGCGCCAGCATGTACCGGCTCGACCAGCTGATCGCCGCGATGGCGCGCAGGACGCTGTGGCTCACCGACGCCTACTTCGTGGGCATCGCGCCCTACGTGCAGGCGCTGGTGGCGGCGGCGCGCGACGGCGTCGACGTGCGCCTGCTGGTCCCGGGCAACAGCGACGTGCCGGTCGTCGCGGGAATGTCGCGCGCGGGCTATCGCCCGCTGCTGAAGGCCGGCATCCGCGTGTTCGAGTGGAACGGCTCGATGCTGCACGCCAAGACCGCGGTGGCCGACGGCCAGTGGGCGCGGGTCGGCTCGTCCAACCTCAACATCGCCAGCTGGCTGGGCAATCGCGAGATCGACGTGGCGGTGGAGGACGCCGGTTTTGCCGGCCGGCTCGCCGCGCAGTTCGAGCGCGACCTGGGCAACGCCACCGAAATCGTGCTCGCGCCCCGCCGCCATCGCCGCAGCGAGCGGGTGCGCCGCAGCGCGGCGCGACCGCCGCGGGTGCGCCGCGCCGGCGGCAGTTCCAGCCGCGCCGCGGTCGGCGCCCTGCGCATCGCCAACAGCGTCGGCGCGGTGCTGAGCGACCATCGCGTGCTCGGCGATACCTCGAGCGGCCCGCTGCTGGCCGGTGCGCTGGCGCTGGCCGCACTGGCCGTGGTCACGATCCTGTGGCCGGCGTGGATCGGCTGGCCGTTCGGGGCGCTGGCCGGCTGGCTCGGCTTCAACCTCGGCATCCGCGGCTGGCGCCTGCGCCTGCGACGGCAGCGCGAGTTGCGCGAGGACGATTGATCGGTGGATGGCCTCCACCCGGGCGGACACCTCGAACACCCCCGATTCGTAGGAGCGCACCCTGTGCGCGAATGCTCTTGCCTTTCGGGGGAGCGGTCGCCCACAGGGTGGGCTCCTACGGGTGCGGCTTGCCTGCCGTAGGAGCGCACCCTGTGCGCGAATGCTCTTGCCTTTCGGGGGAGCGATCGCCCACAGGGTGGGCTCCTACGGGGACGGCTTGCCTGCCGTAGGAGCGCACCCTGTGCGCGAATGCTCTTGCCTTTCGTGGGAGCGATCGCCCACAGGGTGGGCTCCTACGGGGACGGTTTGCATGCCGCAGGAGCGCACCCTGTGCGCGAATGCTCTTGCCTTTCGTGAGAGCGGTCGCCCACAGGGTGGGCTCCTGCCAGGGGCCAGGAACCGGGGCGTCCGGGCCTCCCGGACGCAAGCCGTCATCTGTTGATGTGACACTTTCAGCAGTGCCGCCAAGCGGATGTTTCTTCAGGACCCGGCCGGTTCGACCGTGCTAGGCTCGCGCTCCCATGCCTGCCTACGACGACAACCCTCCGCGCCACGTGCTGACCCCCAGCACGCTGAACCGGCTGGTGCGCGACCTGCTGGGCGATGCGCTGCCGCTGGTGTGGATCGAGGGCGAACTGTCGAACGTGGCGCGGCCGGCCTCCGGGCACCTGTATTTCACCCTGAAGGACAGCGGCGCGCAGGTGCGTTGCGCGATGTTCAAGCCGAAGACCGCCGGGTTGCACTTCCGGCCGGCCGACGGCATGCAGGTGCTGCTGCGCGCCAGGGTCGGCCTGTACGAGCCGCGCGGCGAATTCCAGCTGGTCGCCGAGAGCATGGAGCCGGCCGGCGAAGGCGCGCTGCAGCGCGAGTTCGAACAGCTCAAGGCGCGGCTCGATGCCGAGGGCCTGTTCGCGACGGCGCGCAAGCGCGCCCTGCCCCGTTTCGCCCGGCGCATCGGCGTGATCACCTCGGCCACCGGCGCGGCCGTGCGCGACGTTCTGAGCGTGCTGGCGCGGCGCTGGCCGCTGACCGAGGTCGAGATACTGCCGGTGCCGGTGCAGGGCCGCGAGGCGCCGCCGGCGATCGTGGCGATGCTGCGCAAGGCCTCGGCCAGCCGCCGCTACGACGTGCTGCTGCTGACCCGCGGCGGCGGCTCGCTGGAAGACCTGTGGGCGTTCAACGAGGAATCCGTGGCGCGGGCGATCCACGCCAGCGCGGTGCCGGTGGTCAGCGCGGTCGGCCACGAGATCGACTTCAGCATCGCCGATTTCGTGGCCGACCTGCGCGCGCCCACCCCTTCGGCCGCCGCCGAATTGCTGGTGCCCGCTGCGGCGGACATCGGCCGGCACCTGCGGCAGTTGCAACAGCGCCTGCTGACCCTGCAGCAGCGCCGCCTGCAGGCGCACTCGCAGCGCGTCGACCACCTGCTGGCGCGGCTGCAGGCGCAGCGGCCGCAGGCGCGGCTGGCGCGCGACCGCGAGCGCCTGATCCATCTGCGGCAGCGCCTGACCGCGGTGCTGCGCGAACAAGGCCAGCGCCGCCACATCCGGCTGGAGCGGCTGCGCGCGCGCCTGCTGGCGCAACACCCGCGCACGCGGCTGCCGCTGCTGGCGCGCCGCCTGGCCGAGCAGGACCTGCGCCTGCGCCGCGCGATCGCGCACACGCTGGAGCGCGACCGCACCGCGCTGCGCCACGCCCGCCACGCCCTGCATGCGGTGAGCCCGCTGGCCACGCTGGAGCGCGGCTACGCCATCGTGTTCGATGCGCAGGGACACGTGCTGCGCTCGAGCCGGGGCGTGGCCGCGGGCACGCCCCTGCGCGCACGCCTGGCCGACGGCGAGCTGCCGCTGCGGGTCAGCGAAGACTGAGCGTCCCGCCACCGGCCTGCCATGGCTGGATCACGACGGCACTGATCTGCGTCATGGCGTCCAGGAAATGCCTGCCGCATGCTGCCCGGATGACTTGTACGCGCAGCATGACGCGATGATCCTTCCCCTCGCACGGCACGGCAGCGGCCGCATGCCGGTTCGTGCACGCTGCGCGGCCGCCTGCCTCGCGCTGGCCCTGGCCGCGGGCATCCCGCCGGCATCGGCCGCGGCCACCCCGGCCGCCACCGCCCAGCCGGCCATCCCGGACACCATCCAGCAGCGCGCCAAGGCGTGCACCAGCTGCCACGGCGAGCATGGCGAAGGCGCGCCGGACGGCAACGACGGCCCGCGTCTGGCCGGCAAGCCGGCCGGCTACCTGCTGCTGCAGATGCGCTACTTCCAGAGCGGCCAGCGCCGCAACGCGGCGATGGAATACGTGCTGCGCCAGCTCGACGTTCCCTATATGGGCAAGCTGGCCGATTTCTTCGCCGACGAGCAGGTCCCCTACCCGCCGCCACCCCCGCCCACCGCGTCCCCGGCCGAATTGCAACGCGGCGAACGGCTCGCCCTGCATGGCGACCCCAGCATCGGCGTGCCCGCCTGCAACAGTTGCCACGGCACCCGGCTCACCGGCGTGCAGCCGCTGATCCCCGGCCTGCTCGGCCTGTCGTCGGACTACCTCGCGGCCCAGCTGGCCTCCTGGCGCAACCGGACGCGCGCGGCCAAGGAGCCGTTCTGCATGGGCGTCGTGGCCAACCGCATGTACGCGGCCGACGTCAACGCCGTTGCCGCCTGGCTGGCCAGCCAGCCCCCGGCGGCGGACATGCGGCCGGAGCCGGCCGCCGCGCAGACCACGCCGCTGCCAGGCTGGTGCGTGATGAGCGGCCAGGTGAGCAAGCCATGAGGCGGCGGCTGCACCTGCTGCTGACGCTTGCCGTCGCGGCCGCGGTCACCTGGCGCCACCTCGACCAGGCCGGGCGGCCGCCATCCGCAGCGACGCCGCTGGACACGGATGCCACGGCGCTGCGCGACCCGGCCCTGATCGGCCGCGGCGAATACCTGGCCACGGTGGGCGATTGCGCCGGCTGCCACACCGCGCAGGGCGGCGTCCGCTTTGCCGGCGGACGGTCGCTGGACACGCCTTTCGGCGACGTGCCGGCGCCCAACCTCACCCCCGATCCGGATACCGGCCTGGGCCGCTGGACCTTCGCCGACTTCTGGCAGGCCCTGCACGACGGCAAGGGCCGGCACGGCGAGCTGCTCTACCCGGTGTTTTCCTACACCTCCTTCACCCGCGTCACGCGGCCCGATGCGCTGGCGATCTTCGC
>JAGWMU010000166.1 GCA_028873095.1 Pseudomonadota bacterium
GTGGTGTGGATCGACCCGCGCAACACGAAACGGATCATCGTCGGCGACGACGGCGGCCTGTGGTACTCGCAGGACGGCGGCAACAAATGGTGGAAGGCGAACAACCTGCCGGTGTCGCAGTTCTACCACGTCAGCGTGGACGACGCCGACCCCTACCGCGTCTACGGCGGCCTGCAGGACAACGCCTGCTGGGTCGGCGACTCGGCCTATCCCGGCGGCATCGCCAACGCGCAGTGGGAAAACTTCTGCGGCGGCGACGGCTTCTGGATGTTCGCCGATCCGTCCGACCCCGACTACATCTACGCGGAGACCCAGGGCGGCAGCATCACCCGCGTCAACCGCCACACGCACGAGGCGCGCGACATCCAGCCCAGGGCCGGCTACAACGAGAAGCTGCGCTGGAACTGGAACGCCCCGATCGCGCTGAGCCCCAACCAGAAGGGCACGATCTACATCGGCGCGCAGTTCCTGTTCCGCTCGCGCGACCACGGCCAGAGCTGGCAGCGCATCTCGCCCGACCTCACCACCAACGACCCCAGGAAGCAGCAGCAGGAGAAGTCCGGCGGCGTCACCGTGGACAATTCCGCCGCCGAGGCCTACACCACGATCTACTCGATCAGCGAATCGCCGAAGCAGGCGGGCCTGATCTGGGTCGGCACCGACGACGGCAACCTGCAGCTGACCCGCGACGGCGGCAAGCACTGGAGCAACGTGGTGCGCAACATCCGCGGCCTGCCCGCCGGCGAGTGGGTGTCGTGGGTGCAGGCCGACAACGCCGACGCCGGCAGCGCCTACGTCGCGTTCGACCGGCACAGCTTCGGCGACATGGCGCCGTACATCTACAAGACGGCCGACTACGGCAGGTCGTGGACCGCGCTGGTGACGCCGAAGCACGACAAGGGCCTGCGCGGCTACGTGCACGTGATCAAGCAGGACCCGGTCAAGCCCGGCCTGCTGTACGCCGGCACCGAGTTCGGCCTGTGGATCTCGATCGACGGCGGCGCGCACTGGGCGCAGTTCAAGGGCGGCGACTTCCCCGCCGTGGCGGTGCGCGACATCGCCTTCCAGCAGCGCGATGCGGACCTGGTGCTGGCCACCCACGGCCGCGGCATCTGGATCGTCGACGACCTCACCCCGCTGCGCGCGCTGGACGCCAAGGTGCTGGACAGCGAGGCCAGCTTCCTGCCTTCGCTGCCGGCGCAGCAGCGCATCGAGGCCTGGGGCGGCTGGCCCGGCGGCGATGCCGCCTTCGTCGGCCCCAACCCGGCCGACGGCGCGGTGATCACCTACTACCAGCGCAGCCGCCACCTGTTCGGCAAGTTGAAGATCGACGTGCTGGACCGCCACGGCAAACTGATCGACACGCTCCCGGCCAGCGTGCGCCGCGGCATCAACCGGGTGCAGTGGTCGATGCGCACCAAGCCGCCGCGGGTGCCGCCGGCGGCGCAGATCGCCGTCAACTCGATCGTGGGTCCGCGGGTGGTTCCGGGCACGTACACGATCCGCATGACCAAGGGCAAGGACGTGTTCGAGACCAGCCTGCAGGTCGTGCTCGACCGGCGCGACACCTTCTCGGTCGCCGACCGGCAGGCCCAGTTCGACGCGGCCACGCGGGTCAAGCGGCTGTTCGGCGAGATGAGCGAGCTGGTGGCGCGGATCAACGCGGTGCGCGCCGCGGCGGCCGCCGAAGCCGCCACGCTGCCGGCAACCGATGCCACCCGCAAGCAGTTGGCCGGCCTCGGCGACCAGGCCGACGCGATCCGCAAGAAGATCGTGGCCACCACCGAAGGCGGCGCGATCACCGGCGAGGAACGCCTGCGCGAACATGCCGACCAGCTGTACGGCGCGATCATGTCCTACGAAGGCCGCCCCTCGGATTACCAGATGGCCTACATCGACACGCTCCAGCGCGAGCTGGGCGACGTGCAGAAGTCCTTCGCCGGCTTCCAGCACGGTGCGCTGGAAAAAACCAATGCCGTGCTGAAGGCGCGCCAGCTCAAGCCGATCGCCGTTCCCGCGCCGATGCCCGAAGCGGAAGGCGACGCCGGCGGCGGCGAGGCAGGCATGCAGGCGCCGACGCGCGGCCTGGAACGCGACTGAGGTGGCGCACGGCTTGCGTAGGAGCGCACCCTGTGCGCGAATGCCCTTGCGGATGCTTCGAGAAAAGCGTTCGCGCACAGGGTGCGCTCCTGCCCATCGCGAAGCGTTCGCGCACAGGGTGCGCTCCTGCCCATCGCGAAGCGTTCGCGAATGGCTTGCGCCCGGGCCGGATGCGGGCCCGGGAGGGCAAGCCGGCGATGCGCCACGTATCGTGGACGATGCGCCGGATCGGCCGCCGCGACGTCACGCGTAGCGCGAGCTTCGCACCTGGTTCCGGCCCGCGCGCTTGGCGTCGTAGAGCGCGGCGTCGGCCCGCGCGAGCAGGGCCTCGGGGCCGTCCAGGCTGTCTCGCAATTCGCTGATGCCGATGGACACGGTGCAAGAGACGGTTTCGCCACCATCGAGCACGATCGACGTCTTCTCCACCGCGTTGCGCAATCGCTCGACAACCAACCAGGCGCTCATCGCATCAGCCTGCGGCAACAGCAGGGCGAACTCCTCGCCGCCGAGGCGGCCCGTCGCGTCCACGTCGCGCAGCACGCCTTTGCAGGTGTCGGCAACGACCGTCAGCATGCGGTCCCCGGTGGCATGACCGTAGTTGTCATTGATGTGCTTGAAGTGATCGACGTCCAGCATCAGCACGCTGAGCGGCTGCCGCTGGCGGCGGCTGCGCTGTATCTCCATCGACACCAGCTCCAGGAAATGCCTGCGGCTGAGGACTCCGGTGAGGCTGTCGGTGTTGGCCAGCCGCTGCAACTCCAGCTTCTGCTGCTCGAGCTGCAGGGCCTGCATCTCCAGCGTCGCCGTGCGTGCCGACACCAGCGATTCCAGCCGGTCGCGATGCTCCTCGAGCTCCGTTTCGTAACGGGCCCGAACCGCCAACTCTTCCAGGACGCGCTCGCGCATCCGGTTGAACGAAGCGACGACTTCATCGAATTCATCGCTGGATCGCCGCCTGCCGCGATGCAGATCGAGCGGGCTGTGCAGTTGCTCGACCGTCACGTGACGGGCGTACCTGGCCAGCGCCTCCAGATGCTGCGTGACCCATAACCTGACCAGCAGCAGCAACGAAAGCGACGTCGCGAGCAGGGTGACCAGGGTGGTCAGGGCGATCCCGACCGAACGGTCTTCCAGCTTCGCGATCACCGGCGCGCGCCCGAAATCCACTTGCAGGGTTCCCAGGTCAAAATGCCCCGCCTCGTCGTAGCTGAGGGGAAAGGTGTGCCGCAGCAGGGGATCTGCCACCGGATGCCCGCGGTCGATCTCGGTCCCCTCGCTCTTCAACCGAACATGCGCGACGCCGGGGATCTGGATCAGCTCGTCGATCTGCAGATCGACCCGGTCCTTGTCGACCAGCCACAGGCTGGTCGACAGGCTGGGCACGAAGCTGCGACCGATCTCCTGCAGGCGCCGATTGGCGTCCGCGACATCGTCGCGATAACGAACCGCCAACATCAGCGCAGTTCCCAGCACCGTCACCAGCAGACTGAACGCCAGCGTCGCCGCCGCGAGCCGCATGCTGATGGACGGTTGCCGCAGAAACCGGGTCATTGGCCCGACTCCCCCGGCCTGAACCAGATGCCCGGCGATTGCCGGGGAGGTTCGCGAGGCGCCTGCGGATCGTCCAGCTCGATGATCCGTCGGCCCGTCAGCTGCAACTGCCTGGTCAAGCCACCGTAAGTCTGCTCGAACAGGCGTTGCAGACTGCCGTCGGCCACGCTGCGCCGCAGCCCCAGGGTCAGCGCCTCGGCCAGCGCGCGATTGTGCCGACTGACGAAGAAATGCTCCGCTTCCGGATAGTGCAGCAACAGGTGGCTTTCCAGCGCGATCGGCAGATCGGGATGCCGCGCCAGCTCATCCCCGACCTCGGCCACCGAGCGCGGGAAATAGTCGATATGCCGGCGTGCCAGCATGCGGAACAGGCCCTCGTAGGTCGGACTGCCCACCGCCCGCAAACCGTTTTCGCGCAACACCTGCAGATCCGGCCAATCAAGCCCCTGGCCCGCGACCAGTGCCGACAGCTGCGCCTTCGAGTCGATCGCGGCGAATCGCGCCTCGTCTCCGCGGTGAATCAGCAACACCCGCCAACCCGTCAGGCCGCGGTCGATCGCGAAGGGGATGGAAAGCAGCCTGCTGTCGCGCTCGCGCGACTCCACCGACCACATGATGCCCAGATGCCGGCCGGCGGCCAGTTCGCGCATGCTGCGCTCCTGCTGCATCGGCGTAGGGCTGGCCTTGAGCTGGACGTCCATCCCGCTGTGCGCCAACGCCAGCTTCAAGACCTGCAGCGGATAGCGCTCGCGGACGTCCTGCCGGGACTCCGGGTGCGGATAGATGACGGTAACCGCGGGTGCGGTCCCGGCCGAAACCGCACCGCAATGCAACCCAAGGACCACAAGCCCGGCGGCAATGCGCCGGGTCATGCCGGCTGCACCATGGCAACGGCGATGGCCGCCGGAATCGGCGCGGCGCCGCGCGGCGCCGCACCCCGACCCGCATGGGAGAAAGCCACCAACCCGCGGACGCCCGGCCATCGCTCGTGCCGGTACGGACTGCAGATCGGCAAGGGCTTCACCCATTGCATTTCTCCTGCCTGCTTGTAGAAACGAACTGCAGCGCGGAAGCCAGTCGATCGGTCGATGGAAACCGGGCTAATCCGATGTTCGCCGACCAGCTTCTTGCAGCAGCATTTGCAGTGTGCACTCTTTTCGCATCCCGAAGAACCGCAAAAAATCGCGCGCCATGGCCGGCAGCCGCCCGGATCGGCAGGCCCGGCGCGGCGCGGTCGCCGACGGCGAGCGACCCGGGTGCAAAGCGGCCTTTCCCGATCGGCACCATGACTTTCGACCCATAAGCGGCTCACGGCAAAGCGCCATACACTGGGTCTCTTGACCTGATCCGCCCCGGGGAACCCTCCATGCGCCTGCGCCGCCTCGCTGCCTTTGCCCTCGCCATCGCCACCACGCTCGCCGCGCACGCCTCGGTCGATCCATCGCTTTATCAGAGCCTTGGCTGGCGCCTGATCGGCCCGTTCCGCGGCGGCCGCGTACTGACCGTCGCGGGCATCCCCGGCGACAGCCGGCATTTCTATTTCGGCGCGGTGGACGGCGGCGTGTGGTCAACCGCCGACGCGGGGCGCACCTGGCAGCCGATCTTCGACAGCGAGAAGGTCGGCTCGATCGGCGCGCTGGCGCTGGCGCCGTCCGACCCGAAGACGATCTACGTCGGCACCGGCGAGGCCGACATGCGCTCGGACATCGCCCACGGCAACGGCATGTACAAGTCGGTCGACGGCGGCAAGCGCTGGCAGCACATCGGGCTGGACGACACCCGCCAGATCGGCAGCGTGCTGGTCGACCCGCGCAATCCGAACGTGGTGTTCGTGGCGGCGCTGGGCCATGCCTACGGGCCGAACGCCGAGCGCGGCGTGTTCCGCTCCACCGACGGCGGCGCGCACTGGAGCAAGGTGCTGTTCAAGAACGACGACACCGGCGCGATCGACCTCGCCTTCAAGCCCGGCGACCCCGACACGATCTACGCCGCGCTGTGGCAGACCCGACGCCCGCCGTGGAGCGTGTACCCGCCCTCGAACGGCCCGGGCAGCGGCCTGTACGTGTCGCACGACGGCGGCAGCCACTGGAGCCAGGTGCAGGGCCAGGGCTTCCCGGCGCACCCGGGCCGCATCGGCATCGCGGTGGCGCCGAGCCGGCCGGAGCGGCTGTATGCACTGGTCGACGCCGCCGCCGGCGAGGGCGGCCTGTATCGCTCCGACGATGGCGGCGCGCACTGGCAGCACGTCACCGCCGACCAGCGCATCTGGCAGCGCGGCTGGTATTTCTGCCGGCTCGCGGTCGACCCGAAGGACGCCGACCGCGTCTACGTGATGAACACCATCGTGCTGCGCTCGGACGACGGCGGCAAAAGCTTCATCGCGCTGAAGGGCGACCCCACCGGCGACGATTTCCACCAGATGTGGATCGACCCGACCGACCCGGACCGGCAGATCCTCGGCGTGGACCAGGGCACCGTGCTCACCCTCAACGGCGGCAAGACGTGGAGCAGCTGGCAGAACCAGCCGACCGCGCAGATCTACCACGTCAGCACCGACAACCGCTTCCCGTACTGGGTCTACGGCGCGCAGCAGGATTCCGGCGCGGTGGCGCTGCCCAGCCGCACCGACAGCCATGACGGCATCAGCATGGAGCAGTTCCACGAGAT
>JAGWMU010000167.1 GCA_028873095.1 Pseudomonadota bacterium
GGCGTCGGTGGCTTGCCCACACCCCGGGCGGCTCTTTGTGGTTGTCGCGGCAATTCGCTAGCCTGTCCCGATGTCCGATCCTGCCGATGCAAAAGCACTGCGGCCGCCGGTATCGGCGGCGCCTGAGTCGATCGAGACATCGGTGCTGCCGGTGTCGGTGGGCGACGGTTCCCGCTTCGAGTTGCTGTGTGTCCATCCGGCCGGCGAATGGCGCCGGCTGCTGTACTGGCTGCCGGCGCTGGGTGTGCCGGCACGGCATTACCTGCCGTTGGCCGAGGCGCTGGCGGCACGCGGTGTCGCCGTGGCGCTGCACGAATGGCGCGGCATCGGTTCCAGCAATCGGCGCGCGGGCCGCGACTGCAACTGGGCCTACCGCGAGGTGCTGCTGGACGATTTGCCGGCGGCGCAGGCGACGGTGCGGCGGCGCTGGCCGCACGCGCAGTGCTGGATCGGCGGCCACAGCCTGGGCGGTCAACTCGGTTCGCTGTATGCGAGCCTGCATCCGCAGGAGCATGCCGGCCTGGTGCTGGTGGCCAGCGGCGCGCCTTACTGGCGCTGTTTCCGGCACGGCAGGCTGATCCGGGCGGCCTATGCGCTCGCTCCGCTGCTGGCCGCCGCGGTGGGCTACATGCCGGGACGCCGGATCGGTTTTGGCGGCAACGAGGCGCGCGGCTTGATTGCCGACTGGGCGCGTACCGGCCGCACCGGCCGTTATGCGGCGGCCGGCGTGAAACTGGATCTGGAACAGCAGCTGGCGTCGTTGCCGCTGCCCTTGCTGGCGCTGCGCCTGCGCGACGACTGGATGGTGCCGCCGGCCTCGCTCGACTGGCTGCTCGGCAAGATGCCGCAGACCGCGCGGACGCTGGAGGTCGTCGCGCGGGACGATATGCACGGCCATCCGGCCAATCACTTCGGCTGGATGAAAACGCCGGCGCCGATCGCCGCGCGCATTGCCGCCTGGCTCGCCGCGCAGGGCGACCGGACCGCTTGATACCGCCGCGAGCCGCCTGCATGTTGGTGGGCTGATACCTGCCGGAGGCGCCCGATGAACCTGTTCGAACCGTTTGCCCAACGCCACCTCACCTTGCGCAACCGGCTGGTGGTTTCGCCGATGTGCCAGTACTCGGCCACCGACGGCCTGCCGGACGACTGGCATCTGGTGCATCTGGGCAGCCGCGCGGTGGGCGGTGCGGCGGCGGTGATCGCCGAGGCTTCGGCCGTATCGGCGCAAGGCCGCATTTCGCACGGCGATACGGGGTTGTGGAACGCGGCGCAGGTCGAGGCATGGCGGCCGATCGTGCGCTTCATCCGCGCGCAGGGCGCGATCGCCGGCGTGCAGCTGGCGCATGCCGGGCGCAAGGCCAGCGCGCAGCGGCCGTGGCAGGGGCACGGGCCGCTGCCGGCCGGGCAGGACGACTGGTTCACGGTGGCGCCGTCGGCGTTGCCGTTCGATGCTGGCTGGCACACACCGCAGGCGCTGGACGAGGCGGGCATCCAGGGTGTGATCGCGGATTTCCGTGCGGCTGCGCAACGTGCGCTGGAGGCCGGTTTCGAACTGGTCGAAGTGCATGCGGCGCATGGCTACCTGCTGCATCAGTTCCTGTCGCCGCTGAGCAACCGGCGCACGGACCGCTACGGCGGCAGTTTCGAGAATCGCACGCGGCTGGTGCGCGAGGTGGTCGCCGCCGTGCGCGAGGTGTGGCCGGCGGTGCTGCCGCTGTGGCTGCGCATCTCGGCCACCGACTGGGCCGAGGCCGGCGCGGGCTGGACCATCGAGCAGAGCGTGCAGCTGGCGCAGCAGGTGAAGCCGCTGGGCGTGGACCTGGTCGATGTCTCCAGCGGCGGCCTGCTGCCGCACGCCACCATTCCGCTGGCGCCCGGCTACCAGGTACCGTTTGCCGCGCGCATCCGGCGCGAGGCCGGCATCGCCACCGGCGCGGTGGGCCTGATCACCGAGGTTGCGCAGGCGGCCGAGATCGTGGCGAACGGCGAAGCCGACGTGGTGCTGATCGCCCGCGAAAGCCTGCGCGATCCGTATTTCCCGCGCCGCGCGGCCCAGCAGCTGGGTGCGCAAATCGACGCACCGGATCAGTATCGGCGCGCCTGGTAACCGCAAGGAGTTCGCGATGAAAACCGTCCCAACCCTGATCGAAGGCCGCCGGCACGATCTCGGCGATGGCTTCGGCGTGCGCCGGCTGCTGCCCGCGCTGCAGGCGCGGCATGTCGGGCCGCTGGTGTTTTTCGATCACATCGGGCCGGCCGTCTTCGCCCCCGGCAAGGGCATGGACGTCAGGCCGCATCCGCATATCGGGCTGGCCACGATCACCTGGTTGTTCGAGGGGACGATCCGCCACCGCGACAGCCTCGGCAGCCTGGCCGACATCCGCCCCGGCGGGGTGAACTGGATGACCGCCGGCCGCGGCATCGTGCATTCCGAGCGCACGCCGCCGGAGGCGCGCCGCGACGGCCAGACCCTGCACGGCGTGCAGATCTGGGTGGCGTTGCCGCAGGCCGATGCGGAGATCGCGCCGGAGTTTCATCACCACGAACGCGCCGAGCTGCCGGGCATTCGCCGGCCCGGCGTGGAAGCGGTGCTGATCGCCGGCACGGCCTACGGGCAGGCGTCGCCGGTGAAGGTGTTCGCGCCGATGTGCCTGCTCGAAGTGACCATGGCGGCCGGTGCGGAACTGGCCTTGCCGCCGGAGCACGTCGAGCGCGGCATCCACGTGGCCGAGGGCGCGGTCGGCTGGGGCGATCTGGAGCTGGCCGCCACGCAGATGGCGGTGCAGGCGGGGCCTTCCGCGCCGCCGCTGCGCGCCCGCGCGGCCAGCCGCCTGATGCTGTTCGGCGGCGCGCCGCTGGATGGCGAGCGGCACCTGTGGTGGAACTTCGTGGCGAGCACGCGCGAGCGCATCGAGCAGGCCAAGGCCGACTGGCAGGCGCGGCGTTTCGATCCGGTGCCGGGCGATACGGAAGAGTTCATTCCGCTGCCGCCGTGAATGCCACCCCGCAGGCTTGCGGCGGCCGCGCGAGTGGTTCACTCTGGTCGGGCCGATCCGTTGCGGAGCTACCCATGTCCGGTTTCGACAGCTTTGCCGAGTTCTACCCGTACTACCTCAGCGAACACAGCAACCGCACCTGCCGGCGCCTGCATTTCGCGGGCAGCAGCCTGGTGATCGTGGTGGTGCTGGCGGCGCTGCTGACCGGCCAGCTGCGCTGGCTGTGGCTGGCGCCGGTGGCCGGTTACGGCTTCGCCTGGATCGGCCACTTCGGCTACGAGAAAAACCGCCCGGCCACGTTCAGGCACCCGCTGTACAGCCTGCTCGGCGACTGGGTGATGTACGGGCAGATGTGGCGCGGCAAGATTCGCTTCTGAGCAGGTGCTGCATCAATTTGATACAGCCCAGTAGATGACGGGCGGATGTGGCACGGCAAGATACGTTTCCGAGCGGTTGCCGCGGCGGCGTCTCAGCGGTATTTCTGGTGGCAGCTCTTGCAGGCGCCGCCTATCGGCCTGAGCGCGGCGGCCAGCGCCGCGCAATCGGCCGGCGCAGACTGCAGCGCCTGTTCGATCTTTCCCTGCAACTGGCCGGCGGCATCGTTGAACGGCTTTTCGCCGACGTCGAACACCGGCACGATGTCGGTGGCGGTGGACTGCAGGCGTCCGAGCTGTTGCCTGATCTTAACGGCATCGCACTGCCGGGTTTTCACCGCGCGGGCCAGCTGGCCCATGTGGTAATCCATCGTCACCATCACCGCGTGCGGCATCGGGTTGCGCGCATTCAACGCATTGACGACATTGACGGTGCCGATCACGCCGATCACCAGGCCAAGCAACAACAGCAGTGCAGCACGCATCGATCCGGTTCCGTCGCGGGTGGAAAGCCGGTGAGCATAACCTGCGAGGCGCGCTCGTTCCACGCGAGCGCGATAAAATGCACGCCACTTCGCATGGGCACGCCGATGACACTCGCGCAGACAACACCCGCCGCCGGCACGAGCGACACCGGGTTCCCCGCCGAGCGCTTTCAGGGCGTGGAGCGCCTGTACGGCACCGGCAGCGTGGCCCGGCTGGCGCAGGCGCACGTCTGCGTGATCGGCGTCGGCGGGGTGGGCTCCTGGGCCGCCGAGGCGCTGGCGCGCAGCGGCGTGGGCCGGCTCACGCTGATCGACGCCGACGAGGTCTGCGTGTCCAATACCAATCGCCAGCTGCATGCGCTGGACGGCGAGTTCGGCAAGTCCAAGGTCGGCGTGATGGCGGCGCGCGCGCATGCGATCAACCCGACCCTGCGGCTGGAGGCGATCGAGCGCTTTCTCACCCCGGCCACCCTGGACGAACTGCTCGATCGCGGCTACGACGTGGTGCTCGACGCCTGCGATGCGTTCCGGGTGAAGCTGGAGACGATCGCCTGGTGCCGCCGGCGCAAGCTGCCGATCGTCAGCGTGGGATCGGCCGGCGGGCGCACCGACCCGACCCAGGTCCGCGTGCGCGACCTGTCGCGCACCGAGCACGACGCAATGTTCAGCCTGATCCGCAAGAAGCTCCGCGCGGATTTCAACTTCCCGCGCAACCCGCAACGCTACTTCGGCGTGTCGGCGGTGTACTCGCTGCAGAACGTGCAGTACCCGCAGCCCGACGGCACGGTCTGCGGCACCCGCCCGCCCGGCGGCGATGCGCTGAACCTCGCCTGCGGCGGCGGCCTGGGCGCCGCCACCCACGTCACCGGCACGTTCGCCTTCGCGGCCGTCGGCAAGGTGCTGGAAAAACTGCTCCCGTAGGAGCCCACCCTGTGGGCGAATGCTCTTGTCGGAATGATCGCGGAGAGCGTTCGCCCACAGGGTGGGCTCCTACGGGTACGGCCTGCGTGCCGGAGCGCACCTTGTGCGCGAATGCTCTTGTCGGAATGATCGCGGAGAGCGTTCGCCCACAGGGTGGGCTCCTACGCATTCTCGCTGGGGGGGCTTACCAGCCCATGTAGTGCCCGCCGTTGATGGCGAGGTTGGCGCCGGTGATCCAGCTGGCCTGCTCGCCGGTGAAGAACGCCACCGCGTGGGCGATTTCCTCCGGCTTGCCGAGGCGGCCGACCGGGATCTGCGCCACGATCTTCTCGCGCACTTCCTCGGGCACCGCCATCACCATGTCGGTGCCGACGTAGCCGGGCGAGACGGTGTTGACGGTGATGCCGAACTTCGCGTTCTCCTGCGCCAGCGAGATGGTGAAGCCGTGCATGCCGGCCTTGGCTGCGGCGTAGTTGGCCTGGCCGTACTGGCCCTTCTGGCCGTTGATCGAGCTGATCTGCACGATGCGGCCCCACTTGCGCGCGCGCATGCCCTCGATCACCGGGCGGGTGACGTTGAAGCAGGCGTTCAAGTTGGTGTTGATCACGTCCGTCCACTGCTGGTAATTCATCTTGTGGAAGGTGGTGTCGCGGGTGATGCCGGCGTTGTTCACCAGGATCTCGACCGGGCCGCACTTCTCCTCGATCGCCTTGTTCATCGCCTCGCACGAGACCGGGTCGGACACGTCGCCCGGCACCATGCACACCTCGATGCCTTCGGCCGCCATGGCCTTGCGCCACTGTTCGGCCTTCGCCTCGTCGCGGTAGTTCGACGCCACCCGATGACCCTGGCCGGCCAGGTAGCGAATGATGGCGGTGCCGATGCCGCCGGTGCCGCCGGTGACGAGCGCGGTGCGTTGGGTCATGTCCTCGATCTCCTTGGAGGGTGTGGCGCGGGCTGCGCGGCCGGTGCGGGACGCAGGCGCGAAGGGAAGATGTCCGCCGTGGCGGCAACCCTCTCTTTATAGCGGTTCAGACGTCCCGTGCATTACTGCGTTGCCGCAAAAGTCCCGGATTGAAGCGCATCGATGTTGCAGCCAGCAGTTCGGCGGCCGTCGCGGCGGGCGCGTCGGACGGCACGCCGAGGAAATCCAGCGCACGGCGCAGCGCCGGCAGCGGGTCGGCCGGGTCCACGGCGGTGGCCTGGCTGGACTTGGACAGCTTGCGGCCCTCGGCATCGAGCGCCAGCGGCAGGTGCAGGTAGCGTGGCGTCGGCAGCCGCAGGCAGCGCTGCAGGTGGATCTGCCGGGGCGTGGAGTCGAGCAGGTCCGTGCCGCGCACCACCTCGGTGATGCCCTGGTACGCGTCGTCCACCACGCAGGCCAGCTGGTAGGAATACAGGCCGTCCGCGCGACGGATCACGAAATCGCCGACCGCCTCGCGCAGGTTCTGCCGCTGCGGCCCCTGCAATGCATCGTCGAAGGCGATCTCGATGTCCGGCACGCGCAGCCGCCAGGCGGGTGCGCGTTGCGGATCGGC
>JAGWMU010000168.1 GCA_028873095.1 Pseudomonadota bacterium
GGTTCGATTTCCACGGGATCGGATCGGCCGCGGCGGCGCGGAACACCGCGAAGGTGACCATGCAGCTGGCCACGCCCACGCCCATCAGCACGACCACCAGGGCGGTCAGCGCCTTGCTGCGCCGACAGCTGCGCAGCGCCAGGTCGAGGTAGTAGCCGAGCATGCCCGTCCCGTGGATCCCCGTGCCTGTTCGAGGAACCCGGGGAGCGGAGCGGGCAACGCGCGATGGCGCCCGACTGCCCGCAGGCCGGACCGGGGGCGGCCGGCCCGTCACGCCCCGAGCGCCTTGCGCAGGGTGCGCAGCAGCACCCGCGTGGTGACCGGCTTGTCGATGATGTAGAGCCGCTCCAGCAGCGGCAGCCCGTGCAGGTCCGGCGGGGCGTCGGGGCGCGCCAGCAGGATCACCGCGCCGGCATAGCCCTGATCGACCAGGGCGGCCAGCGTGCGCACGCCGGTGAGCAGGTTCATGTCGGCGTCGAGCACCACCAGCTCGGGCAAGCCGCAGGCCTCGATCCATTGCAGCGCGGCGGTACCGCTCTGGCTGGTGTGCGCCTGATAGCCGTAGACATCGAGCGTATTGGCCAGCAGGGACAGCTGGGCGGCCTCCTCCACCACCACCAGCACGCGTTCGGCCGCCCCCTCCAGGTGTTCCGGATCCTCCGGCTTCGCCGCTTGCTGCTGGTCCAGCGGAATGTAGAGATCGAAGCGGGTGCCGCGGCCGGGCGCGCTGTCCACCCGCATCAGGCCATCGTGGTTGTCGACGATCCGCTGGCACGACAGCAGCCCCAGCCCGGTGCCATCCGCCTTGGTCGTGAAAAACGGCTCGAACATGCGCTCCAGCACTTCCGGTACCATGCCCTCGCCGGTGTCGCTCACGCTGATGCGCAGATAGCGACCCTCCCGCGGCTCCTCCCGTGGCAGAAAGAAATCCGCCCCCAGCCTAGTCTGCGCGGTCTCGATGCGCAGCCGGCCGCCGTCCGGCATCGCCTGGATCGCGTTCAGGCACAGGTTGAGCAGGCATTGCTGCAGCTCGGTATGGTTGCCCTCGAACGACAGCTGCGGATCGTCGATGACCAGCTCCATCGACACCGCGTGCGGCACGCTGCCGCGCATCAGCAGGTCCAGCGCATTGAACAGCGCGCCCAGCCGCAGCTGTTCCGCGCGCCGCGCACCGCGCGCGAACGACAGCATCGAGTGCACCATGTCCAGCCCGCGCTTGCCGCAGTCGCGCACCAGCGTGCCCAGCCGCGCCAGGCGCGGATCGTCCTGGTAATCCTGCAGGCTGTCGCCGGCCAGCAGCAGCGGCTGCAGCAGGTTGCGCAGATCGTGGCTGAGGCCGCCGGCGAGCATCGCCAGGCTCTCGAAACGCTGCGCACGGACCAGTTCCGTTTCGGCGCGACGACGCGCCTTGCGTGCTTCCGCTTCTTCCAGCGCGCGGCGCACCGCGCTGGCCAACCGGGCCGGATTCTCCTTCAGGACGTAATCGGTGGCGCCGTTGCGCAAGGCGTCGATCGCCGCTTCTTCGCCCAGTGTGGAGGAGACGAAGATGAACGGCAGGTCCTCGTCCTGCTGGCGCAGCAGCTCGAGCGCATGCCGGCCGGAAAACCCCGGCATGCTGAGGTCGGACAACACGATGTGCGGCTTGAACTCGCGCAGCGCGGCGGCGAAGCGCAGCTCATCGTCGACCAGCTGCGCCACGTACGCGATGCCGTCGCCGTCCAGTTCGGCCAGCACCCGCTCGGCATCGCGCCGGTTGTCCTCGACCTGCAGCACACGGATGGTCGGCAATGGCCGGATCAGCCGGTTTGGCATGCTGGTTCCTCAATCCGCCCATGGGATCCCGGTGCCGTTGCCGGGACACGCCGAACCGCCAGTCGGCATATCGCATGTCGAAGCCGACGCCGACGCCGGCAGCCGTGAACTCATGACCCCGTACCGCGCCGCCGCATGCCCACTTCGCTGCAGGCGGCCCCGACCCGGCCAGTGTACTCGCAGCCTGCCGGATTTCATGAGGATCGCGGCGTCGGCAGCCCGCCAGCAGGCAACCCGGGACATTCCGGCATGTCGTGCATTTCCGCCGGGCCGGCACGAAGGGAATCCGCCGGTTCGCGGCTCCCGCGATCCCGGTCACGAATCGTGAGGCTGCTTGACGTCAATCAATGCACCGGGCATCCGCAGTTCGCATGATGCACACGATGCGACCGGCGAACTCGCCGGCTGGCGTCAGGCACCATCGGGCATTTCGAGGAACTCGCCATGTTCAAGCACATTCTCCTTCCGGTCGACGGCTCCGAGCTGTCGATGCACGCGGTCAAGCTGGGCATCGAACTGGCCGCGACCTGCCAGGCGCGGGTCTATGCGTTCCATGTGGTGCAGCCCTTCCACACCGTCGCCTACATGGCCGACATGCTGGTCGCGACCGAGATCAGCTACACCGAGGAAGCCGCGCAGCGCGCCGAGGGCTACCTCGCGGAAGTGCGGCGCGCCGCCAGCGCGGCGGGAATCGCCTGCGGCAGCGGCTACCTGGTCGACGACCGCGCCTACCACGCCATCGTCCAGACGGCGCGCGAGCAGCACTGCGACCTGATCGTGATGGCCTCGCACGGCTGGCGCGGCATGACCCGGCTGCTGCTGGGCAGCGAGACGCACAAGGTGCTGCTGGAGAGCGAGATCCCCGTCCTGATATGTCGTTGAACCGCGCACGCCGGTGGGCGGCATGAGCCCGGCGAAACCGCCGCGGCCGGACGGCCTGCGCGGACTGGACGGCGAGGAGGCGGCGCGCCGCCTCGCCGCGCAGGGCCCGAACCTGCTGCCCGGCAGCGCCCCGAAGTCGCTGCTGGCGATCGTCGCCGGCGTGATGGCCGAACCGATGTTCCTGATGCTGCTGGTCGCCGGCGGCCTCTACCTGGCGCTGGGCGATCGTGCCGAGGCGGCGTTCCTGCTTTCCTTCGTGTTCGTGGTCATCGGCATCACCCTGGCCCAGGAACGCAAGACGCAGCGAGCGCTGGAGTCGCTGCGCGAGCTGTCCGCGCCGCGCGCGCTGGTGATCCGCGACGGACGGGAGCTCCGCATCCCCGGCCGCGACGTGGTGCCGGGCGACCTGCTGGTGCTGCATGAAGGCGACCGCATCGCCGCCGACGCCACGCTGCTCGACGGACATCTGGACGTCAACGAGTCGCTGCTGACCGGCGAGGCCGTGCCGGCGACCAAGCTGCCGGGCGAAGGCAGCGACCGGTTGTTCGCCAGCACCGTGGTGACCAGGGGCGTCGGCACCGCCGAAGTCGGCGCCACCGCGACCGCCACCGCCGTCGGCCGCATCGGCCAGGCGCTGGCGGCGACTGCGGAAGCCGTCTCGGGCCTGCAGCTGGCCTCGCGCCGGCTGATCCGCAACCTGACCATCGGCGGCCTGCTGCTGGCCGCCGCGTATTGCCTGCTCGACTGGTTCTGGGACGGCCGCAGCCTGCTGGAAAGCGTGCTGTCCGGGATCGCCCTGACCATGGCGATCCTGCCCGAGGAGATACCGGTGATCCTCACCGTGTTCCTGGCGCTGGGCGCCTGGCGCATCTCGAAACACAAGGTGCTGACCCGGCGCGTGCCGGCAGTGGAGGCGCTCGGTGCCATCACGGTGCTGGCGGTGGACAAGACCGGCACCCTGACCCAGAACCGCATGCAGGTGGCGGAGCTGGCCGTCGCCGATGCGGCATTTCGCGACGAAGGCGCCGACGAGCTGCCGGAGCCGTTCCATGAACTGGTCGAGTTCGCCATGCTGGCGACTCCGAGCGACCCGTTCGACCCGATGGAAAAGGCGATCCAGGGCTTCGGTTTGCGCTGGCTGGCCGACACCGAACATGTCCATGCCGAGTGGTCCGCCGAATTCGAGTACGGCCTGTCGCCCGACATCCTCGCGATGACGCGCGTGTTCCAGGGCGAGCTGCGGACGCGGCACCTGCTGGCCACCAAGGGCGCGCCGGAAGCGGTCACCGATCTGTGTCATCTGGCGCCGGAGCAGCGCGCGGCGATCCAGCGCGAGGTCGAGGCCATGGCCGCGCGCGGCCTGCGCGTGCTGGGCGTGGCCCGCGGCGAGTGGCGAGGCCGCGAGCGGCCGCCCAGCCAGCACGATTTCGACTTCCGCTTTCTCGGGCTGATCGGCTTCATCGATCCGCCGCGCCCCGAGGTGCCCGCCGCCATCGCCGAGTGCCGCGCGGCCGGGGTGCGCATCATCATGCTGACCGGCGATCACCCGGCCACCGCGCGCGCGATCGCCTGCCGGGTCGGCCTGAGCGAGCGCCCCGAGGTCATCACCGGCCCGGAAATCGAGATGCTGGACGATGCCGCGCTGCGCGAGCGCATGCAGCGCGTCGACCTCTGCGCGCGCGTGCAGCCGGTGCAGAAACTGCGACTGGTGCAGGTATTGCGGCAAGGCGGCGACGTGGTCGCGATGACCGGCGACGGCGTCAACGACGCGCCGGCGCTGAAGGCCGCCGACGTCGGCATCGCGATGGGCGAGCGCGGCACCGACGTGGCGCGCGAGGCGGCCGCGCTGGTGCTGCTCGACGACAGTTTCGCCAGTATCGTCGCCGCGATCCGCCAGGGCCGGCGGATCTACGACAACATCACCAAGGCCACCCGTTTCGTGTTCGCGGTGCACATGCCGATCATCGCGCTGGCGCTGGTGCCGACCATGCTGCATTGGCCGGTGCTGCTGATGCCGGTGCATATCGTGCTGCTGGAGCTGCTGATCGACCCGGCCTGTTCCGTCGTCTTCGAGTCGGAACCCGCATCGCGCGGCAGCATGACCCGTCCGCCGCGGCCGGCGTCGGACTCGCCGTTCGCCAGCGCCAATCTCTGGTACGCGGTGCTGCAGGGCGCGGGATTCGCCGGCATCCTGTTGCTGGGCCATGCCCTGCTGCTCGGCCGCGGCGCCGATCCCGCGCAAAGCCGCACCGCGGTGTTCATGGCGCTGGTGCTGGGCGTGTATCTGCTGACCCTGGCCAACCGCGACCTGTCGCGCCCGCTGCTGTCCCGGCTGAGCGCCGCAAACCCCTGGCTGCCGCGCATGTTCGCCGGCGTGCTGGCGATGCTGGCGGTGGTGATCGGCGTTCCGTTCTTCCGCTCGGTGATGCAGCTCGCCGTGCCCGATCTCGCCCTGCTGGGGGCCTGCGCGGGAATGCTCGGCGTCGCCGCGGCCTGGCTGGAGATCCTGCGCCGGACGGCGCGCCGCCTGAAGCTGCGCAGCCTGTCGGCATGGTAGCCCGGAACCGGCGCGACACCCTGGCGAGCCGCGTGCGGTCGGTCAATGCACGGCGGCGCTGTCGTGCAGCAGCCTGCCGGCCGCGTCGCGCACGGTGACGTCCACCGCGACACCGGCGCGCACGCTCTCGGTGACTACGCAGAAATTCTCGAATTGCTGCAGAAGGCGATCGACCTGGTGGTAGCCTTCGGCCGCATCCGGAAGTTCGATCGCCACGCCGATGTGGGCCACGCGCAGGCGCCCCTGCTCATTGCGCTCCAGCCGCGCGCGCGCCCGGGTCACGATCGCGCCCGGCGCGTTCTTGAACTTGCGCAGCGAGAACAGCAGGCTGGCGCTGAGGCAGTTGGCTACCGCGGCGGCCAGCATGCGCGACGGATTGGGCCCGCTGTCGCCTCCCAGCGGGGCCGACTCGTCGGTGAGCAACGCCGGTATCGGCGTGTCGTCGAACTCGATGCGGAACACGTAGTCCGCCTGCTGGGTCAGGGTCAGGGTGAATTCCTGGATTTCGCTCATCGCAAACCTCCTTCACGATCGCGGCCTCAATCCCATACCGGCTCGGGATGGCTAGGCGAAGCATCGACGGACCCGCCGCCACGACCGGCCTGGCGGTGCAGCCAGCCGTAGTACAGCAGCGGGATCACCAGCAGCGTCAGCACGGTGGAGACCAGCACGCCGAACACCAGCGACACCGCCAGGCCCTGGAAGATCGGGTCGCCGAGAATGAAGAACGCGCCCAGCATGGCCGCCACCGCGGTGAGGATGATCGGCTTGGCGCGCACCGCGCCCGCCTCGATCACGGCCTCTTCCAGCGCCAGCCCCGCCGCCAGCGAATGGTTGATGAAATCCACCAGCAGGATCGAGTTGCGCACGATGATGCCGGCCAGCGCGATCATGCCGATCATCGAGGTGGCGGTGAACTGCGCGCCCAGCAGCCAGTGCCCGGGCATCACGCCGATCACGGTCAGCGGGATCGGCGCCATGATGATCAGCGGCACCAGGTAGCTCCTGAACTGGCCGACCACCAGCAGGTAGATCAGCACCAG
>JAGWMU010000169.1 GCA_028873095.1 Pseudomonadota bacterium
TCCAGCTCGTAGGCCCGGTCGAAGTAGTCGGCGATCGCGTGCTTGTAGCGGTTGGTGACGAAAATCAGCGTGTCCGCACCGGCATCGACCGCCTCGTCGACGGCGTACTGGATCAGCGGCTTGTCCAGCACCGGCAACATTTCCTTGGCCACCACCTTGGTCGCGGGCAGAAAGCGCGTGCCCAGACCGGCCACCGGAAACACCACTTTGCGCAAAGGTTTTTTCACTCACTATTCTCCGAACTGATGCGACGGATCGATACCACGTTGTCCGGCTGCGCATCTTCGCTCCAGCGGAACGAAGGGAGCAGGCTGGATATGCAGCGTCGAAGTTCTTCCTCATTGAAAACCGCGTCGGCCTCGGCGGCCTTGTTGAGCAACGCCAGCAACAGCTCCCACGACACTTCGCGGTGCTGTGCCAGAAAAATCTTCGTGTGTTCCGTCGCGCTGTAGTTTTCCTGCGGATGGAACAGTTCCTCGAACAGTTTCTCGCCGGAACGCAGGCCGGTATAGACGATCGGAATCTCGGTTCCCGGCTTCTTGCCGGCGAGGCGGATCATCTGCTCCGCCAGATCGCGGATCTTCACCGGCTGGCCCATGTCCAGCGCGAAGATCTCGCCGCCCTGGCCGATGCTCGCGGTCTGCAGGATCAGCTGGCAGGCCTCGGGAATCGTCATGAAATAGCGGGTGATCTCCGGGTGGGTCACGGTGACCGGTCCGCCGTCGCTGATCTGCTGCCGGAACAAGGGCACCACCGAACCGGCCGAATCCAGCACGTTGCCGAACCGCACCGTCATGAAACGGGTGTCGGTGTGGGCATCGAGATTCTGGCAATAGATCTCGGCGACGCGTTTGCAGGCGCCCATCACGCTGGTCGGATTGACCGCCTTGTCGGTGGAGATCAGCACGAAACATTGCACGCCGACCTCGCACGCCAGGTCGGCCACCACGCGCGTGCTCAGCACATTGTTGCGAAATGCCGCCCGCAGCTGCGCCTGCAGCATCGGCACATGCTTGTAGGCGGCCGCATGGAACACCACCTGCGGCCTCGCCTCCAGGAACAGCTTGCGCATGGCCGCCACGTCGCCGCAATTGGCCAGGATGCCGTCGAGGATCAGTTCGGGGAAATCCGCGCGCAGCTCGCGGGTGATCCGGTACAGGTTGTATTCGCTCTGTTCGACCACGATGAGCGACTGCGCCCCCAGGCGGGCGACCTGCCGGCACAGTTCCGAACCGATCGATCCGCCGCCGCCGGTCACCAGCACCCGCCGCGCCGTGAGCATTTCGCGGATCGTGGTCCAGTCCAGCTCGACCGTGTCGCGGCCGAGCAGGTCCTCGATCGCCACTTCCTTGATCTGGTTGAACTGCGCCCGGCCGGCGACCACGTCTTCCAGCCGCGGTATCGTCCGGTAAGGCAGGCCAGTCTCGTCGCACAGCGACACCACCTGGCGAATCTCGGCTGTCGAGGCCGCCGGCAGCGCGATCAACAGCATGTCGACCGCCGCCTCGCGCGCCACGTCGGGCAATTGCCCGAAACGGCCCAGCACGGGATGGCCATTGATGCTGGCGCCCCGGAGGCTGGGCCTGTCGTCGACGAAACCGACCACGGAATAACGGCCGTCGCGGCCAAGATCGCGCGAAAGCACCTCGCCGGCACGATCGGCGCCGACGATCAGCACCCGCTTGACGGCCTGGTTGCGCAACAGGTCGCTGCGGCTGTCCTTCCAGTAGCGGTAGGCCAGCCGGGGGCCGCCGAGCAGGACCGCCAGCACGACCGGATACAGGAAAAACACCGAACGCGGAACGCCTTCAAGCCGGTCATACATGAACAGCGACAGGCCGATGGCGAGCGAGCCAAGCACCACCCCGCGCAGGATGTTCCACAGGTCCGGCAGGCTGGCAAAGCGCCAGACGCTCCGGTACAGCCCGGTCCACCGGAAGATCACGCCCTGCACCAGCAGCACGATCGGGAATTCCAGCAGTTGAAAGCCGATGACGTCGTCGGGCCGCAACGCGTAGCGCAGCAGCTTGGCGATCCACCAGGCCAGCAGCGTCATCGCCAGATCGTGGGCCACGACGGCGATGCGGGGGTGTATGAAACCGACCAGTTTACGCAATGACATGGCGATCCTTGGCCAGCATGTGCCGCAGTGTGCGACGTTTCAGCGCCAGCCACACGGCTGCCGCAACCACATAGACGCCGATGGTAACCGGCAGCGCCCGCGACGGATGACTCCAGGCCAACCACGCCACCGGCGCGGCAACCAGCAGGTTCCAGGCCAGGTAGGCGGCATCCGTCCGCGCGTGGGTCTGCCCGCATCGTACCAGCCACTGGTACAGGTGTTCGCGGTGGGGGCTGTACCAGCGGCGGCCGCGCCATATTCGCGACAGCAGGGTCAGCCCGGCATCCGTCACGAAGGCCGACGACAGGACCAGCGCCGGCCACAGCAGGGCATGATCCACCCGCCACAGCATCGCGGTGAAGGCAAACAACAGCAGTCCGGCACTGCCGCTGCCGACGTCGCCCATGAAAATCCGCGCCGGCGGACGGTTGGTGAACCAGAAGCCCAGGGCGGCGGCGGCCATGGCGGCGGCGGCCATCGCCAGCGCCGGCTGCGCCGCCCCGCGGGCCAGCAAAGCCAGGCCGCCGGCCACGAAGATCGCCTGCTGCGCCAGCAGACCGTCGATGCCGTCCATGAAATTGTGCAGGTTGACGCTCCAGACACCGGCCCCCAGCAGCAACGGCAGCCACCACCACGACAACCCGGTCGCGATCAGCGAAATGGAAAATCCGACGACCGCCAGCAGTTGCACGCCCAGTCGCGGCAGGATCGGCAGCGGCCGGTGATCGTCCAGCCAGCCCGCCAGCGCCACCAGCGCCAGCGCAGCGACGAGGCCCGCCACCAGGCTGGCCGGCCACGCCGCCGGAAAGCCCCGCAATACGCCCGGCAGGCAGAGCAGCATCGCCAGCACCAGGCCGATGCCGCCGCCGCGCGGCGTGGGTTGCTGGTGCGAACGCCGCTGCCCCGGCTGATCGAGCATGCCGCGTCGATGCGCATAGACGATCGCGCCACGGGCGAGCAGCAGCGCGATCAGCATGGCCGCCAGCAACCATCCAAGCACCGTGAACGCCTTCATGTCATTCGCTGGCAACGCCGTGGATCGGCCGGATCGTGCTCCAGCTCTTGCAGCTGGGGCACTGCCAATGATGGGCCTTGGCGCCGAACCCGCAGCGACTGCAGCGGTACATCGCCTGCCCCTCCAGCAGCTTGCGGGTGAGGTCGCGCAGGATCAGGAAGTTTTCGCGCACCTCGCCTTCGGCCTTGTCCATCGTCGCGTCGATCAGCGCCATCAGGCCGCGCACCGACGGCCGCTGGCGCAACTGCGAAGTCAGGAAATCGATGGCCGCCCGCTCGCCGTCGCGCTGCCGGTACAGATGGGCCAGCGCCAACACCGGCGAGATACCGTGATAACGGCCCAGCATGTCGCGCAGGAAAACCTCCGCGCGCTCCATCTGCTGCGAGCGGGCATAGCTGTTGAGCAGCGGCGGAAGTATTTCGGGGGTGAAGGCGATGTCGGCATTGATCGCCGCTTCGTAAGCCTCGACCGCCTCGGCATGGCGGCCCTCCTCCGATTGCAGGCGCGCGGTCAGCATGAAGGCGCGCACGCAGTCGGCCTGGCACTCGAAGGCCTTGCGCAGGTAATCGCCCGCCTCGGCACTCGCGCCATGCTGGTGCGCACGATCGGCCAGTTCGCAAAAGAACTGGGCGATCACCGGCGTTTCGTCTTCGCCGGTCATCACTTCCAGCCGGCGGGCATGCTCGATGGCCTTGTGCCAGTCGCGTTCATGCTGGTAGATCGCGATCAGATGATGCAGCGCCGACGGCGCGTGCGCGTCCATCGCCACGAGGTCGGCGAACAGGGCTTCGGCGCGGTCCAACAAGCCGGCTCGCATGTAATCCTCGCCCAGCTCCAGCAGGGCGACCGTCTTCATCGCGGCGGACAGGCCCTGCCGCGAGACCAGATGCTGGTGCAGCCGGATCGCACGGTCCACCTCGCCGCGGCGGCGAAACAGGTTGCCGAGCGCGAGATGGGTTTCCACGGTGTCGCGGTTGTATTCGGCGAGCTTGAGAAAGACCTCGATCGCCTTGTCCTGCTCCTCGTTGAGCAGGTAATTCAGGCCCCGGAAGTAATCCGAGGAAAGCTCGCTGACTTCGGCCCCGGAGCGGTTCGCGCCGGCCCGGCGCGAAACCCACCAGCCAAGAGCGAAAGCCGCCGGCACCAGCAGCACCAGCTCGGACGGAAAGTTCATGGATTGGCCGGCGGTTTCTTGTGGTCGCCGCGCCGTTGCTGGCGGCGCAGACGGCGCTGGCGCGAGCTCACGCCGGCCCATGCGGTCAACCCGCCCAGCAACCAGCCGATCGCCAGCGAACCGAGCAGGGCGGCACCCTTGGGCAATCGCAGCTGGACGAATGCGAGGTCGTAGCTGACCAGACCGGCATTGAGCGCCCCCAGCACGACGCCGGCAGCGATGAAGATCAGGAGGGCGGATATCGCGAGCAGTCTCATGACGAGACTTTACCCGATTGACCGGGACAGGCACAGGCTGCGAGGCCACGCCGTGCAGGCCATCGCAGGGCGGCTGCGGACGCCAGGCATCGGCGGCTTCGCCATCCGCGCAAAAAAACAAGGCAGGTCCGGCTTTCGCCGCCTGCCTTCGGAGATCCGCTCGGCCGTGTTCCGGCCGGTCGTCGGTTACAGATCGAGATTGACGCGTACGCGCAGTTCCTTGCCCGGCTTGAAATGCGGGACGTGCTTGCCGGGCAAGGCCACCGCCTCGCCCGTCTTCGGGTTGCGGCCCATGCGCGGCGGCCTGTAGTGCAGCGCAAAACTGCCGAAACCGCGCACCTCGATGCGTTCGCCATGGGCCAGCGCATGGCTCATCTGTTCGATCACGCTCTTGACTGCCATTTCGACATCGGCAAACGCAAGGTGGGTCTGGCGCCTGGCCAGCGCCTCGATCAATTCGGATTTCGTCATGGGCCCCAATGTCCGTGACATGAAACGACGGGGCGGCGACGTGCCGCCCCGCGTCAGGCGATTGCAACGATCAGTCGACCTTGTTGAACTGCTCCTTGAGCAGTGCGCCAAGCTTGGTCGTGCCGCTGGCCGCGGACGAGTAATCCACCGCCGTGTCGGGCGCGTCTTCCTCATCCTTCGCACGAATCGAGAGCGCCAACTGACGGCCCTTGCGATCCATGCCGGTGAACTTGGCCTCGACCTTGTCGCCCACCTTCAGATGCAACGTGGCGTCGTCGATGCGCTCCTTGGCGATATCGTTGGCGCGCAGGTAACCCTCCACGCCCTCGCCCAGGTCGATCACGGCGCCCTTCGCATCGACTTCCTTGACGGTGCCGTTGACGATGCTGCCGCGCGCATTGGCGGCCATGAACTGGCCGAACGGATCCTGCTCCATCTGCTTGATGCCCAGCGAGATGCGCTCGCGCTCCGGATCGACCGCCAGCACCACGGCCTCGATCTCGTCGCCCTTCTTGAAGTTGCGCACCAGGTCTTCGCCGGACACCTGCCAGGAGATGTCGGACAGGTGCACCAGGCCGTCGATGCCGCCGTCCAGGCCGATGAACACGCCGAAGTCGGTGATCGACTTGATCTGGCCGGAAACCTTGTCGCCCTTCTTGTGCATGGCGGCGAAGGCTTCCCACGGATTCGAGCGGGTCTGCTTGATGCCCAGCGAGATGCGGCGACGCTCTTCATCCACGTCCAGCACCATGACCTCGGTCTCGTCGCCGACCTGCACCACCTTGGCCGGGTTGACGTTCTTGTTGGTCCAGTCCATCTCGGACACGTGGACCAGGCCCTCGACGCCCGGCTCGATCTCGACGAAGCAGCCGTAGTCGGTGACATTGGAGACCTTGCCGAACAGGCGCGAGCCCACCGGATAGCGACGCGAGATGTTGACCCACGGATCGTCGCCCAGCTGCTTCAGGCCCAGCGAAACGCGATTGCGCTCCTTGTCGAACTTCAGCACGCGCACTTCCAGCTCGTCGCCGACGTTGACGACTTCGCTCGGGTGACGCACGCGCTTCCACGCCATGTCGGTGATGTGCAGCAGGCCGTCGATGCCGCCCAGGTCCACGAACGCGCCGTAGTCGGTGAGG
>JAGWMU010000170.1 GCA_028873095.1 Pseudomonadota bacterium
TCGAGCTGGCTGATGCGCATCTGGAACGGGCCGTCCGGATCGACGCGCGGCGCGCTCACGTGCTGCATGATCGCCTCGTACAGCGGCGTCATGTCGCCTTCGCGGGCATCGCTGTCGAGGCTGGCGTAGCCGTGCAGCGCCGAGGCGTACACCACCGGGAAGTCGAGCTGCTCGTCGGTGGCGCCGAGGCGGTCGAACAGGTCGAAGGTCTGGTCCAGCACCCAGTCCGGGCGCGCGCCGGGGCGGTCGATCTTGTTGATCACCACGATCGGCCTGAAGCCCATGTCGAACGCCTTCTGCGTCACGAAGCGGGTTTGCGGCATCGGGCCGTCCATCGCGTCGACCAGGATCAGCACCGAATCGACCATCGACAGCACGCGCTCCACCTCGCCGCCGAAGTCGGCATGGCCCGGGGTGTCGACGATGTTGATGCGGTTGCCGTTCCACTCGATCGCGGTGTTCTTGGCCAGGATGGTGATGCCGCGCTCCTTTTCCTGGTCGTTCGAATCCATCACGCGCTCGGCCAGCACGGTGCGTTCGGAGAACGTGCCGGACTGCTTGAGCAGGCAGTCGACCAGCGTGGTCTTGCCGTGATCGACGTGGGCGACGATGGCGATGTTGCGCAGTTTCTCGATGGACATGGAAAGCACTCGGGCGGCGCTTGGAGCCACCACGTGGGTTATCGGAAGGATTAACCCGAGGATTATACGGACTTGTGCGACAACTTGCCCGTGGTTTCAGCAGCGGCTTTCAGGATAAGCACGGTTTGTGCCGGGGGCACCCTGTGCGCGAAAGCCTTTTTGCGGATGTTCATCGACAAGAGCATTCGCGCACAGGGTGCGCTCCTACGCAGGGCGGGAACCGGGTCATGCGGGATACCCCCCTCGCCGGCGGGGGCGCCGAGCGCGCAACACCACCCTACACCGCGCCGGTGAGGTAATACGCCGCGATCACCACCAGCACCGCCAGGGTCTTGATCACGGTGATCGCGAAGATGTCCTTGTAGGCCTGCCGGTGGGTCAGCCCGGTGACCGCCAGCAGGGTGATCACCGCACCGTTGTGCGGCAGCGTGTCCATGCCGCCGGAAGCCATCGCGGCCACGCGATGGATCACTTCCAGCGGAATGCCGGCGGCGTGCGCGTTGGCGACGAAGGTGTCGGCCATCGCGCCGAGCGCGATGCTCATGCCGCCGGAGGCGGAGCCGGTGATGCCGGCCAGTGCGGTGACGGTGACCGCCTCGTTCAGCAGCGGGTTCGGGATGGCGTGCAGCGCGTCGGCCACCAGCTTGAAGCCGGGCAGGGCGGCGATCACCGCGCCGAAGCCGTATTCCGAAGCGGTGTTCATCGACGCCAGCAGGGCGCCGCCGACCGCGGCCTTGCTGCCTTCGGCGAAGCGCCGCGTCACGGGCTTCCACGCGGTCAGCAGCACGCCGGCGATGCCCAGCAGCAGCGCCCCTTCCACCGCCCAGATCGCGGCGATCTTCGCGACTTCCTGCACGACCGGTTTCGCATGGCCGACCACGGCCGGCACGAACGACTGCGTGCGGCCGTAGACGCGCGGGATCAGCCCGGTAAGCAGCTTGTTGCCGGCGCCGACCAGCACCAGCGGCAGCAGCGCGATCAGCGGATGCGCGAGTTTGCCGTGCTCAAACGCCGCCGGTTCGTTGACCAGGTTGTCGCCGTAGCCTTCGCCCGCCGCGGCCGCCTTGCGCCGGCGCCACTCCAGATAGCCCAGGCCGACGAGCAGGATGAAGACCGCGCCGATCGTGCCCAGCCACGGCGCCGCCCAGGCGGTGGTGCCGAAGAACGCGGTGGGGATGATGTTCTGGATCTGCGGCGTGCCGGGCAGCGAATCCATGGTGAAGGTGAACGCGCCCAGCGCGATGGTGCCCGGGATCAGCCGCTTCGGGATGTCGCCGGCACGGAACAGTTCCGCGGCGAACGGGTAGACCGCGAACACCACCACGAACAGCGATACGCCGCCGTAGGTCAGCAGTGCGCACACCAGCACGATCGACAGGATCGCACGGCTGCGTCCTACCAGGCCGATGGTGGCCGCCACGATCGCCTTGGAGAATCCCGACAGCTCGATCACCTTGCCGAACAGCGCGCCCAGCATGAACACCGGGAAATACAGTTCGAGGAAACCGACCATCTTGGCCATGAACAGTCCGGTGAAGATCGGCGCGACCAGTGCGGGCTCGGTCAGCAGCACCGCGCCGAGCGCGGCGATCGGCGCGAACAGGATCACGCTGTAGCCGCGATAGGCCGCGAACATCAGAAAGCACAGCGCGGCCAGCACGATCAGAAATGCCATCCTGCGGTTCCTCGGGGACTGTCGGGATCGACGTTGGTCCCGAGTATCCGCGCGCCCCCGGCGCGAGGGCACTGTACGAAGGTACAAGTGCCGACTCGAGGTCGCTCGCCTACTCTCGGTCGCATCAGCATCCATCGTCGATGGCTGCGACCACTGCGAGGGGAAATCATGAAGCGCACCAACCTGAGTCTGGCCATTGGCGTGGCCACCAGCCTGTTCTGTGCGGCACCGCTCTACGCGCAGCAGGGCAGCGATGCCGGCACCGCCGCCGCCAAACCGGCCAACGCAAAGCAGCTCGACCAGGTCATCGTCACCGCGCGCAAGCGCGAGGAGACCCTGCAGGACGTGCCGATCGCGGTGAGCGCGTTCACCGCCGCCACGCTGTTCAAGCAGAACGTGCAGAACCTGAGCGACCTGCAGGGCAAGGTTCCCTCGTTGCAGATCTATGCGGCGCGAGGCTCCAACACCACCCTCACCGCCTACATCCGCGGGGTCGGCCAGGCCGACCCGACCTGGGGCTTCGATCCGGGCGTGGGGATCTACCTGGACGACGTCTATCTGGCCCGCCCGCAGGGTGCGGCGCTCGACGTGTTCGACGTCAGCCGCATCGAGGTGCTGCGTGGCCCGCAGGGCACCCTGTACGGCAAGAACACCATCGGCGGCGCGATCAAGTACATCTCCAACCCGTTGCCGCTGAAAACCGGCGGTTCGCTGGAAGTCACCGCCGGTACGCATGGCGAGAAGGACATCAAGGCCAGCGTGGGCGGCGCCAGCGCCGATCGGGTTTGGCGCGGGCGTCTGGCGGTGGCCAGCGAGCACAACGACGGCTTCGGCACCGATCTGCTCAGCGGCAGCCGCAACGGCAACAAGAACACGAACGCGGCACGCGCCACGCTGGGCTTCTTTCCTTCCAGCACGTTCAACGCGCAGATCGAGTTCGACGGCGTGCGCGACAACTCCAATCCGCGCGGCGCCAAGATGCTGATCGCCAACAAGTTCGACCCGGCCTACGCGCCGCTGTCGAGCGACTTCAACACGCGCAGCGGCATGGCGCAGCTGAATCACACCAAGATGTACGGCAGCGCGCTCACCATGAACTGGATCGCCAGCGAGGACTGGTCGCTGAAGTCGGTCACCGCGGTGCGTGGCTCCTCCACCGATACCAACATCGACTTCGACACCCTGCCGGAGAAGATCGCGGACGTGAACGCGGTGTACAGCGACCATCAGTTCAGCCAGGAACTGCAGGCCAACTACGACGCCGGGGGCAGCGTGCATGGCGTGGCCGGCCTGTACTACTTCGACGGCACGGCCAATGGCGAGATCCACAACATCTTCCTCGGCTCACCGCCGTACAGCACGCTGGGTTATTCGCTCTATGGCAGCACCGGCGGGCGCATGGGCACCAAGAGCTACGCCGGCTACGGCGATTTCAGCTGGGACATCGACCCGAGCTGGAGCCTGGATGTGGGCCTGCGCTACACGCATGAGACCAAGACCGCGGTGATCCGGAACTTCGGTTACGCGGACGCGAGCTTCCAGACGCCGATCGCCACGCTGGCCGACTTCAGCGGCTCGCATGCCACCAGCAATCTTTCGCCGAAAGTCTCGCTGGACTGGAGCGCGAATGGCCAGATGAAGTTCTATGCCAGCTACAGCGAAGGCTTCCATTCGGGCGGCTACAACATCCGCGCCAACTGCGTGGCGGTTCCCGCATCGTGCCGGCCGATCAACGACGAGAAGGTGCAGTCGTTCGAGCTGGGCAGCAAGATGACCTTCTTCGACGATGCGCTGATGATGAACACGGCGCTGTTCCACAACATCTACTCGAACATCCAGCTGTCGGTGTTCACCTCCTACACCCTGCCCAACGGCAGCCAGGGTTTCTTCGGCGACTTCACCAACGCCGGCAAGGGCCACATCGACGGCCTGGAGGAGGAGTTCGCCTGGAAACCGTCGGACAGCTGGACCCTCAGTGGCCAGTTCGCCTACCTGCATACCAAGTACACCGAGTTTCTCAGCGGCGGAGTCAACATCGCCGACCAGCAGCGGTTCACCAATGCGCCGAAGTGGGCCGGCGGCCTGTCGCTGGAGCACACGCGTCAGCTGGGCAACGGCGGCAGCCTCACCGCGCGCGTCAACTACACCTACCAGGGCATGGTGTTCCCGGAAACCACGTTGTCGCCGCTGATCGCCCAGGGCGGCTACAGCCTGTGGAACGCGGGCCTGATCTGGCGGATCAACCGGCCGTGGACGCTGAGCCTGCAGGGCACCAACCTGGCCGACAAGTCCTACCGCACCACCGGCTACAACATCGGCGTGCTGGGCATCTACACCGGCTTCTACGGCGCCCCGCGGATGGTCACGCTGTCGGCGCGCTATACATTCTGATGCATGATGCGGGCATCAGCGGCACGCTTGCGCCTCCACCTTTGCGGGCGAGGGTGCAAGCGGCCATGCCACGATAGCGACGGAGGCTGCCGATGCACCTGAAGACCTGCGTGCGTACGATCTGTCTGGCGCTGGCCTGCGTCAGCGCGGTCGGCATGGCGGGGCCGCCGCCGCTGCCCCGGCTGAAGCTCGACCCGGCGCGTGTCGCGGTGGTCGGCCTGTCGTCGGGCGCATACATGGCGACGCAGGCCCAGCTGGCCTATCCGGAGCTGTTCCCGAATGCCGCGCTGGTCGCCGGCGGCCCGTATGGCTGTGCCGCTGACCAGCTCAGGCTCGCGCTGACCACCTGCATGAAAGGCGTGCCGGCAGTGGATGTCGATGCGCTGGTGGCGCGGGCACTGAAGCGTTCCGCGACGGGTAAGATCGGTGCGCTGAAGGATCTGGCCCATGCCCGCGTCTACCTGCTGCACGGCAAGGACGACGCGCTGGTGGCGCCGGCGGTGGCCGAGGCGGCGGCGCGGTTCTACCGGCAGCTGCGCGACGGCACGCCGGGCCTGCAGGGCATGCAGGTGCGCGACGACGGCCAGCGCGCGTTCGCCCACAACCTGCCGGTGGCCGCCAGCGGCGACGACTGCGACAAATCGGTGGCGCCCTACCTGGGGCACTGCGGCTTCGATGCCGCCGGTGCGATCTTCGCGCAGATGTTCGGCCGGCCGGCGCAGGCGGCGACCCGGGCGCGCGGCGAGTTGCGCACGTTCGACCAGGACGCGTTGCGCCCCGGCGGCGCCGATGCATTCATGGCCGACACCGGCTACGTCTACCTGCCGCCGGCCTGCCTCGCCGGCAAGACGTGCGGCGTGGTGGTGGCGTTGCATGGCTGCAAGCAGAACGCCGCCGCGGTGGGCGAGGCGTTCGTCGAGGACGCCGGCTTCAACCGCTGGGCCGACGTCTACGCCGTGGCGGTGCTATATCCTCAGACCCGCGCAAGTTTCGCGCCCTTGAATCCGCAGGCATGCTGGGACTGGTGGGGATATTCCGGAGCCGACTACGACACTCGCCACGGCGTGCAGCTGCGCTGGCTGGTGAACGCGGTGCGCGCGCTGGGGCTGCCGGCGCGGCATTGATGGCCGCGCGCCGTCGCCCCCGCTTTCATCCGTCCGCAGGAGCGCACCCTGTGCGCGATGCTCTTGCTCTTGCCGCATTCAAAGCGAAGAGCGGTCGATCGCCCGCACCCGTAGGAGCGCACCCTGTGCGCGATGCTCTTGCTCTTGCCACATTCAAAGCGAAGAGCGGTCGATCGCCTGCACCCGTAGGAGCGCACCCTGTGCGCGATGCTCTTGCTGTGTTCCGGACGAAGAGTTTCATGGGCAAAAGCTTTCGTCTGCCTGCGGCAGCCGAGTTACTTTTCTCTTGCGTGGCCAAGAGA
>JAGWMU010000009.1 GCA_028873095.1 Pseudomonadota bacterium
TGTTCGGAGCGGCTGGGGTGGCGCAGCTTGCGCAGCGCCTTGGCCTCGATCTGGCGGATCCGCTCGCGGGTGACGTCGAACTGCTTGCCGACCTCCTCCAGCGTGTGGTCGGTGTTCATGTCGATGCCGAAGCGCATGCGCAGCACCTTGGCCTCCCGCGGGGTGAGCCCGGCGAGCACGTCGCGCACGGTCTCCATCAGGCCGGTCTCGGTGGCCGAGTCGATCGGCGAGCTGGCGTTGCCGTCCTCGATGAAGTCGCCCAGGTGGGAGTCCTCGTCGTCGCCGATCGGGGTCTCCATCGAGATCGGTTCCTTGGCGATCTTCAGCACCTTGCGGATCTTGTCCTCGGGCATCTCCATTTCCTTGGCCAGTTCCTCCGGCGTGGCCTCGCGGCCGAACTGCTGCAGCATCTGGCGGGAAATGCGGTTCAACTTGTTGATCGTCTCGATCATGTGCACCGGGATGCGGATGGTGCGCGCCTGGTCGGCGATCGAGCGGGTGATCGCCTGGCGGATCCACCAGGTGGCATAGGTCGAGAACTTGTAGCCGCGGCGGTATTCGAACTTGTCCACCGCCTTCATCAGGCCGATGTTGCCCTCCTGGATCAGGTCGAGGAACTGCAGGCCGCGGTTGGTGTACTTCTTGGCGATCGAGATCACCAGGCGCAGGTTCGCCTCGACCATTTCCTTCTTGGCGCGACGTGCCCGGGCCTCGCCGCTGGCCATGGCGCGGTTGATGTCCTTGATGTCGATCAGCGGCAGGAACAGCTTGCGCTCGATCATGGCGAGCTTTTCCTGCTCGGCGTCGATCGCCTCGCGATGGGCCTTGATGTTCGGCGACCACTTCTGCCGCTTGCGGCCGAGCTCGGCGGCCCATTCGAGGTTGCCCTCGTTGCTGGGGAAGGACTTGATGAACTCGTTCTTCGGCATCTTCACCTGCTTGACGAAGATGTCCATCAGCACGCGTTCGTGGTGGCGGATGTCGCCCACCACTTCGCGCAGCTTGCGCACGAAGCCGTCGATCAGCGCGCTCGGCAGCTTGAGCTTGAGGAACTCCTCGGCCATCTGGTCGCGCAGCTTGACGATCTTCTTGTCGGTGATGCTGGCGGCCTTGGGCGCGGCCTTCTGGAACTTGGCGTAGTAGTCGCGCAGCAGCTCCATGCGGCGCTTGACTTCCTCCGGGTCGGGGCCGGTCGGGCCGGCTTCCTCTTCCACTTCCACCTCGTCGGCGTCTTCGTCGGGCTCGTCGCCGGGCTCCGGTTCCGGCACCAGCAGTGCGGCGGCTTCCTTTTCCTTGCGGGCAAGGTCGGCGGCCTCTTCCAGATCGAGGAAGCCGGCCAGGATTTCGCTGAGGCGGCGCTTGCCGTCCAGATGCTGGTCGTATTCTTCCAGCAGCAGTTCGATCGTCAGCGGGAAGCTGGCCAGTGCGGTCTGCACCTGGCTGAGGCCTTCCTCGATGCGCTTGGCGATGACGATTTCGCCCTCGCGGGTCAGCAGCTCGACCGTACCCATCTCGCGCATGTACATGCGCACCGGGTCGGTGGTGCGGCCCACTTCGGCATCCACCGCGGAGAGCAGTGCCACGGCTTCCTCGGCGGCGGCGTCGTCGTCGCCGGAGGTGTTGCCGGGTGCCGCGCCGTCGGCGATGGTGTCGGTGTCGGGCGCCGCATCGTGCACCTCGATGCCGACGCCCTTGAGTACCGCCATGATGTCTTCGATCTGCTCCGGATCGACGATGTCATCGGGGAGGTGGTCGTTGATTTCGGCGTACGTCAGATAACCCTGCTCCAGACCCTTGGAGATGAGGGCTTTGATTTCCGACTGTTGCTCGTGGGGAGCTTTGCTGTTCATTCACCGACCACCGCGGGGTTCAAGAACCGGACATTATAACGATGTGCCTCTTTTATGACCAGTTTCAAGGCCAAAAAGATTCAAACGGCATCACGCAAAATCTGCGCCAGCACACAGGCTTGCGACGATCTTCCGGTCTCGACCGCCCGGGCGCCATGCCCCAGGCCCGCTCACCGGGCCTGCAGCCAGAAGGTCACCGGGCCGTCGTTCACCAGGTGTACCTGCATATGGGCGCCGAAACGGCCGGTTTCCACCGCCGGATGCGCTGCGCGGGCCAGTTCGACCAGGCGATCGAACCAGCGTCGGCCAGCTTCCGGCGCCGCGGCACGGGCGAAACCCGGGCGCATGCCGGAACGGGTGTCGGCCGCCAGGGTGAACTGGCTGACCAGCAGCAGGCCGCCGCCGCTGTCGGCCAGCGAGCGGTTCATGCGGCCGGCGTCGTCGGTGAACACGCGATAACCCAGCAGGCGTTCGAGCATGCGCCGGGTCTGGGCTTCGCCATCGTCCGGCTCGACCGCCACCAGCGCCAGCAGGCCGGGGCCGATTGCGCCGGCGGTTTCGTCGCCGACATCGACGCGGGCGGAAAGTACGCGCTGGATCAGGGCAATCATGGGGACACGATCAGGGAGGGCCGGAACGCCATGCTATGCGGAGATTTCTCCGCCGTCACCGTAAACTGCAGGGATGCGTGCCGACATGTACCTGATCTATCTGCTGCTGCGCCTGCTGGGCCGGCTGCCCTTGCGCCTGCTGCACGGCTTCGGCAGTGCGCTGGGCCGTTGCGTGCTGTGGCGAGGCGGGCGCATGGTCCAGGCCACCGCGGTGAACCTGCGCATCGTGCGGCCGCAGCTGGATGACGCCGCCCAGGTGGCGTTGTTGCGCGAGGTGATGATCGAAAGCGGCAAATCGGTCAGCGAGCTCGCGAAAATCTGGGGCGCCGGCGCCGGGCATGCGCTGGAGCTGGTTCGCGAGGTGCGCGGTGAAGCGCTGTTCGACGCGGCGCTGACTTCCGGCAAGGGCGTGATCATCGCCGCACCGCACCTGGGTTGCTGGGAGCTGCTCAATTACTGGCTGTGCCGCAAGACGCCGATGGCGATCCTGTATCGACCGCCGCGCATGGCGGCGGTCGAAGGCCTGCTGCGCAAGGTGCGCGGTGCGCTGGCGCCGGAGCAGGTGCGTGCCGACGGTGCCGGCGTGCGCACGCTGTACAAGCGGCTGGCCGCGGGCGGTACGGTCGGGATTCTGCCGGATCAGAAACCGCGCGCCGGCGAGGGCCAGTTCGCCCCGTTCTTCGGCCGGGAGGCGCTGACCATGGTGCTGCTGCCGCGCCTGGCCGCGCGTACCGGCGCCACCGTGCTGTTCGCGTTTGCCGAGCGCCTGCCGCGTGGCGCGGGCTATCGCATCCATCTGCTGCCGGCGCCCGCCGGGCTGGCCGACGCGGAACTCGGCGTCGCCTGCGGCGCGCTCAACGGCGGCGTGCAGACCTGTGTCGAGCTGGCCTTTGCGCAGTACCAGTGGCAGTACAAGCGCTATTCGGCCGACGACCGACCCAGCCCCTACGATCGCTCTGGCGCGTAGGAGCGCACCCTGTGCGCGATTGCTCTTGTCTCGATTGGTGCAAAGAGCAATCGCGCACAGGGTGCGTTCCTATGGCCGCCGGCGCCTGCATTGCGCACAGGGTGCGCTCCGGGGAACACCCCCCGATTCGTAGGAGCCCACCCTGTGGGCGAAACCAGGCTGCGATGCGGCCATGATCGCGCACAGGGTGCGTTCCTACGGTTTCGGGTTTTCCAGGCGGCGCAGGAACACGGTCATTTCCTTTTCGGCCTGTTTGTCGCCGCGCTGCGCGGCAACCGCGATGCCGTCGCGCCAGGCCTCGGCGGCCGCCTGCGGCTGCCCCGCGCCGAGGCAGGCCTTGCCGAGCAGCTTCCATGCCGCCGAATAGGCCGGGTCGAACGCCAGGGCGTGCCGCAATTCGACCGCCGCCGCCGCGGCATCGCCGGCACCGAGCAAGGCGTGGCCCAGCGAAAAGCGCAGCAGCGCGCCGTCGCGCGGGCCGCCGCACTGGCTGCGCAGGTTGGCGATCAGTTCCGCATTCATGGCGGCGTGGGGTGACGCCAGTCGTCCGCCGGATAGACCTGGGTCGGCTGCGCCGGTTCCGGCGGGGCGTGCCCGGCGCGCAGGTCGGCCAGGGCGGTGGCCGGCCAGATCACCACCCAGGTCGAGCGGAACGGCTGCACCAGCAGCGCGTAGCGCAGATCGTCGGCATCGAGCCGGTCCGGGTGCGCCACGATCAGTCCGTTCGGGTGGGCCTGCGCGAAATCCTGCAGGTTTTTTCCTTCGGTCAGCGAGACGATCGGATGCCGCAGCCGGCCGGCGAAATGAAATTGCCCGGCGTAATCGCCGAGGTAGGCGATCGGCTGGTTCCGGCGGTCCGCGTCGTGCAGCAACTGCGCGGAGGGCCGCAGGTCGTAGCGGGGCCACAAGGTCAGGGTGAACAAGGTATTGAGGGTCAGCGCGCCGATCAGTCCGGCCACCGCCAGCCGCCGCAGTTCGCCACGGCCGCGCAGCAGCAGCAGGCCGCCGAGCAGGACGAACACCACGCTGAAATAGCGGCTCGAGGGCGCGGCCGCCTCCGGCCAATCGCCGTGCAGGCTGTGGCTGGCCACCAGCATCGGCAGCAGGAACAGGAACAGCGCAAAGCCGATGCCGCCCACCGCCAGCGGCCAGGTGCCGAGCCAGTCGCTGTCGGCCAGCGTCGGCCGGCGCTCGCGCAGCACGGCGATCGCGGCGGCCATCAGCAAGGCGGCGCCCCCGAATTCCGGCAGCGGGTAGTACAGCTGCTTGCCGCCGATCAGCGAAAACGTCGCGAAGACCGGCAGCAGCCAGCTCAGCGCAAAACGCAGGCCCGGCTCCAGCGGTCGGCGCAAGGTCGCCAGCGCCACCCACATCCGCGGCCAGCCGCTGAACGGAAACAGCAGCAGCGGCAGCGCCGGCAGGTACCACCAGAACGGTTGCGCATGGTTTTGCAGGTCGGCCGCCTGCGCCACGCTGTCGACCACGCGACCGGCCGTCTGGGTGAAGAACAGCGCCTGCCGGTATGCCGCGCCGCCGGCGAAACCGGCCGGCAACGCCCATGCCAGCAGCAACGCGGCACCGAGCAGGACGGCCAGCGTGCCGCCGCCGTACCAGCGGGCGCGGTGCTGCCTGGCCCAGTCGCTCCACCACGGGCCCAGCAGCCACGGGAACACGACGTGCAGCAGCATCACTGGCCCCTTGGTCAGCAGCCCGGCGCCGATGCACAGGCCGAACAGCAGCCAGCGCGGTTCGCTGCGATGCGCTTTCGGCGTCAGGCACAACAATGCGGCCAGCGTCCAGGCCGCCAGCAGGACGTCGTACATGATCTGCAGGCCGAACAGGAACGCGAAGCCCAGGGCCAGCAGCATCCACGGCGCAGCCTTGGCCATCCACGGCCGGTTCGGAAACAGGCGCCGCGCCAGCACCGCAAGCAGCGCCAGCTGGGCGCCCCCGAACAGCAGTTCCAGCACGCGCGGCCACGCGTCGCTGACGCCGAACACGAACCAGCCGGCGTTGATCAGCCAGAACAGCAGCGGCGCCTTTTCGCTGTAGGGATGGCCGTTGAGATGCGGTACCAGCCATTGGCCGTGGCTCCACATCTCCCACGCCACCGCCAGCGTGCGGGTGGAATACAGCGGCATCGGTCCATGCGAAAAGATCGCCATCCCGGCGGCCAGCATCCACAGTGGCAGCCAGGGCCACATCGCACGCAGGTGCTCGAAACGGCTGTAGGTGCTGTATGACACGGGCGGGCTCTTGGCGGCGACGTGGACGATTCTAGCCTGCGCCGGGTCGGCGCAAGACCACCGGGCGCACGCTTCGGCTGGCTCCGAATGGCACCTAGGCAAGTGCCATTCAGGCCGGCCCCCAGTAGCCGATGCGCCGGCGCAGCTTCAGCTTGCGCCACAAGTTCAATGGCTTGCGCCGCGGATTGCGCGCACCGGCGGCGACGAAGGCATCGATCGCATCGAGTACGCGCTCGCTGGACCGGCCGTCGCGGTACGGATGGATCGCATCGGCGTGGTCGCGGATGGCCTGCAGCAGTTCCGGCGGCCGCGCCAGCGCGCGTTCGATCGCCGGCTCGAATTGCGCGGGCGTGTCGATGTCGATCAGCTGCGGTCCGGGCCGGCGGTTCCTGAACGTCACCACCGGCTTGCCGGTGAGCAGGAACTCGCTGAGCGCGGAGGAGGTGTCCGAACACATCAGGTCCGCCTGCGGAAACAGTTCGAGGATGTTGTCGTTCTCGACGAAACGCAGGTATTCGTTCTGCAGCGCCTTGAACTTCGCCACGGTCTCGGGATTCATCTTCGGATGGAAGGTGACGATCCAGCGCCAGCGGCCATCGCGCGAGAGGCGCCTGACCTCGTCGTACAGCGTCTCGGCGGCGCTCCACGAGGGCGAGAAAGTGGAGTGGTACAGGATCGTCGGCGGCCGGCGCACGGGCGGCAGCGGACCGGCGATCTCGCGCATGAACGGATCGAGCTTCGGCCAGCCGGTTTCGGCCACGCGGAAGTGCCCCAGCTTGTCGGCCAGGGCCTGGAACTGCGCGGTGTCGCGGGGGCCGGTGGTGCAGTACAGGTCGAAGAAGCCGCGGATGTAGATGTGCCTGGGCTTGCCCGCGTCGAAGCCGTGGAAGACCTCCACCTTGGCGCCGGGGAAGAAGTGCGGCAGGTGATTGCCCGGCGTGAGCACCGCCAGCGGGTTCCAGCGGCGCACCTCGGCCACGCCGAGCAGGCGTTCGCCGTCGATCAGATCTTCCGCCCCGGGGCCGTCGAAGAACCACGCCGCCTCGTCGCCGCGCGCGCGGATCGCGGCCTGCAGCGGGCGCAGGATCGCCAGCGCGTAGCGCTCGGAGCCGTACAGGAGGTAGCGCTTTTTGGAAGGCATAGGCAGTTGTGAGTTGTGAGTTGCAAGAGCCGCAAAATGAAGGTTACGGCGAGCCCCGTACCCTCACCTCACTCCGCTCCCATAGGGAGAGGAGGCGAAGGCGCCGTGCGGGTTCGCTTGATCAGCCGCGTGGCGAACCCGTGCGTTAGCGATCAAGGTGATGCCTGTTCAATAAATCGGTCGCGGACGCGACCGATGGGGGGTTGTTGACCATCTCGTAATAGCGCATGCGCTTGTACAGCGCGTAGCCGGCGGCGGTGTACGCGATCATGAAGCCGCGCCAGCCGTCCAGCATGGCCAGCCGTAACACGTAGTCCTTCAGGAAGGCCAGCGCGAACACGAACGGCGCCTGCCACATGCGCACCGGCTTGCCCTTGTCGCGCCAGTCGCGGCACTTCAGCTCGGCGTAGCGCAGCACCTTCAGCTGCTTGTGCGGCAGGGTGGGGTTGTTGACGTGGTTGAACGGCGCGCGCAGCGTCGGCGCGGCGCCGTCGAAACGCAGCGACTCGTGCACCCGGGCATCGGTCCAGCGCGCGCGGTCGCGGTGGTACAGCCGTGCCAGCCGTTCGCCCACGGCCGGGCGATACCAGCGCATCGGCGCGCCCATGTAGATCGTGCTGCGCCTGAGATACGCGGCGGCGGCATCGCCGGCGAGCAGCGCCGGCAGGCGCTGCTGCAATTCCGCCGACAGCGCCGGCGTGAGGTATTCGTCGGCATCCAGCACCAGGATCCACGGGTGGCTGCATTGGGTGGTGGCGAAGTTGCGCTGCGCACCGAAGCCGAGCCAGTCCTGCCGCACCACGCGCGCGCCGTGCGCCTGCGCGATCGCCACCGTGTCGTCGTCGCTGCCCGAATCGACCACCAGCTTCTCGGCCGCGAACGGCACGCTGTCCAGGCAGCGCGCGATGTTGTCGGCCTCGTTGTGGGTGATGACGGCGAGGGTCAGCGGCAGGGTCGGCATGGGGCCGATTCTAGCCGATCCGATCAGGCCGATTTGCCGGGGCCGATCCGCCGAGCGGCTCCACGGCGATGCCTGCCGTCCATCAGCAACGTGGCTCACGCCTGTCGCTTGCGGCCGCGGCATCCGATGGCAGCAGTTGCTGCAGCGCCTCCCGCAGCAAGCCGGCGAAGGTCCGCTCGTTCGCCTCGAACCACGCGCGTGCGCTGGCGCCGATGGCCGCACATTGCGCCGCATCCATCGTGCGGATCCGTGCGATCGTCGCTTCCAGTGCGCTCTCGTCGAACTGGTAGCGCGTTGCCGCGTTCAATGCACCGGCGGCGGCGGCCGCGACCAGCAGGCCGCGCTCGGGGCGCACCAGTTCGTTCATCGGCGGCGCATCGCAGGTGATCACCACCGCGCCGCAGCTCATCGCCTCGGTGATGTAATGCCCCCAGCCTTCGGTCTCGGACAGGCACAGGTGGAACACGTGGCCGTTCTGCAGGCGGCGTACCTCGCCGATGTCGCTGAGCGTGGCGACCCGGTGCTCCAGGTTGCCCGGCGCCGGCAGGTCCGGGACCGCCTGCGCCGTTTGCGGCGACTGCAGCACCAGCAGCGGCGGCCATTCCGGGTGGCGCCGCCACAGCGCCAGCAGCCGCTGCGTGCCCTTCATCCGGCTGGCGCCGGCCAGGTGCAGAAAGCGCATTTGCCGCGGCGTCTCCGGCATGCGGCAATCCGTGCTGCGGAAGCCGATGTAGCGCGTATCGAAGCCGCGCGCCCGGAAGGTGGACGTCGCGATCCGGGTCTTGGTGAGCAAGGCGTCGAACCGGTGCAGATGGCGCTCGTCCCGCGGCGACAGCCATTCCGGATTGGGAATGAACAGGTTGCGCCGCGCCACGCCCAGGAAAGCCGGGCGCACGTGTTCCAGCGTGATGCTGGCGTCGAACTTCCACGACGAGCGGCCGCCACGGCGCAGCCACTGCCACAGCAGCCGGAGGCGCAGCCCCAGGGCGGCCAGGGTCTGGCGGCGGCCCGGGCCGACCGTCGTCAGATGCACTTCGTGGCCCAGCGCCTCGAGCGCATCGCGCAAAAGGCGGATGTCGTGGCCCAGGCCGCGATCGTTGTTCCAGCCGATCAGGTTGATGCGCAATGCGACCGGCCGATCAGACACGATGCATGACCTGCCGCTGCGTGGCGAGCCGGCCGATCATCACGGCCAGCCCGAGCACCAGGAAGAAATACATCGAATGCGGCATGGCGCGGTAAAACACGTTGTCGGTCAGCGCGCACAGCGCATACATGCCCACCACGACCAGGCCGCCAAGCGTCGCGGCGATCATCGCGGGCTCCCCGGCATGCCGTAGGTGACGGACGAAATAGCCGCAAGGGACGCCGAATATCAGCAGCAGCACCAGCAGTCCGGGAAGCCCGCCGGTGGCTGCCGCATCCAGGTACTCATTGTGGGGATGGTCGTATTTCGCGATGACCGGGTTGGCGTGGCCTGCCGCGATCTGCCGGCGCGCATACGCCCCGAACTGGTCGATGCCGACGCCGCTCAACGGATGGGCGAGGAAGGCGTGGCCGGCCGTGCGCCACATCTCCAGGCGCTCGCCCACGGAACCGTTGGCATCGTCGCGGTGATCGTAGCTCGCCACTTCCGGGGCCACGGCGGCGAGCCGGTGCAGCACCACCGCATGCACGCTTGCCCCGGCCAGCGCGCCGCCGCCGACGATCGCCCCGAGCAGCAGCAGGGCACGGAGCCAGTGGCGGGTCCGGCGCGCATAGAGCAGCAGCAGCAACAGCAGCATGGGGATGAAGGCCAGCAAGGGACCGCGGCTCTGGGTCAACAGCGCGCCATACATGCCGAACACGGCACCGGCGACGTGCAGCCCTCGCTCCAGTCGGTCGCCGGGGGCAAACAGCACGCGAATCCATGCCAGCAGCGCCAGCACCAGCAGGACCATGGCGAATTCGATCGCACCCCAGCCGCCGCCGTTCAGGCCATAGGCGCGACGGATGCCGAGCACGTCGTGCTGCACGATGCAGACGGTGCCGAGCAGGATCGCCGTCAGGCTGAAGCCGAGCCAGACCCAGCGCATCCGCAGCGGCAGGCTGAAGACCGCCGCCGTCGCCAGGTAGAGCAGGATGTGCGAGGGCCGGTCGAACTGTTTCCAGCCCAGTCCGTGGCCGAGGATGTTCAGCGCCGGATAAAGCAGGCCCAGTCCGCACGCGGCCATGACCGGCCACGCATGGCGGTAGCTGCGCCGTGTCGCAGCGTGTCGCCACAACAGCGCCAGTCCGCTCAGCAGCAGCAGCACCGAAGGCAGCACCTTGGCGTGCCCGGAAACGGTGAACGACAGCGGCATCAGGGCCGCCAGCAGCGATACCGCTCCGAGCTGCCGGCCGCGCCACTTTTCATCCATGCCGATGCCTTCCGTCACAAGGGTGTTCGTGGATTGCAACAAAGGATTCCACTCTGGCGGCGCATGTCGTGCGAAACCGCATGATACTTTAGGCCGCCTTCGCCACCATGCGGGGCAGGCCGAGGCATAGTGACCGGGTTCAGGTTTTTGGCCGCGGCCCGGTGCCGCTCCCGATCCATTTCATCCCCGTGCGGGCCGCCGTCTTGAAGCTCCTGTTCACCAATTTCCATGATGGCGACGGCGGGGGTCACACCACGTATGTGCTGGCCCTGGCCGGGGCGCTGGCGGCGCGGCATCGGGTGCATGTGGCGGCGCCGCCGGGAAGCCGGCTGCATCGCGAGGCCAGCCTTCTGCCCGGGGTGCATGCGCTGGCGCAACCGTTTCCGAACGGACTGAACCGGCTGCGCGCACGCCGTCATGCGCGCCGGCAGCTTTCCGCGCGGCTGCGCGAACACGATTTCGATCTGGTGCACGTGAACGGCTCGGCCGACCATCGGCTGGTGATGGCCGCCATGCGCGCGCTGCCGCGCCGGCCGCGCATCGTGTTGACCAAGCACAACTCCAAGCCGATGACCGGGATCGGCCACTGGTGGCGTGCGCGGCGCGGCACGGATCTGGTGATTGCGGTGTGCGATTACACGCATCGCGCACTGGCCGCCTCGCCGTATCGGCGCTGCCGGCTGGCCACCGTCCACAACGGCGTGGACATCGCGCACTTCGCGCCGTGGCCGGCGGCGCAGGCGCAGGCGCAGCGGCAACGCTGGGTGGCCGATCCGCACGCGCTGCTGCTCGGCAGCAATGCCGGCACCGCGGACTACAAGGGCTGGATGGATCTGGTCGAAGCGCTGGCGCTGCTGCCGCCGGCACCGCGCCGGCGGGTGCATCTGCTGATCGCCGGCCGGCCGCCGGAGATGCGCCGGCTGCAGCGTATCGCCGAGCTGGGGCTGGCCGACCAGGTGCACCTGCCGGGGTTGCTGGCGGATGTGCGGCCGGCGATGGCCGCGATCGATGCCGGCTTCGTGCTGTCCTGGGACGTGGAGACGATCTCGTTCGCTTGCCGCGAGATGATGGCGATGGGCAAGCCGGTGCTGGTCAGCGACTATGCGGGCCTGCCGGAAAACATTCGCCCGCAGGTGGATGGCTGGTGCGTGCCGCCACGCGATCCCGCGGCGATGGCGCGGCTGCTGCAGCAACTCCTGCAGCAGCGCGACGCCTTGCCGGTGATGGGTGCCGCGGCGCGCCGGCATGCCGAGGAAGCGTTCGGCCTGTCCCGCTTCGTCGACAGTACCGAGGCCGCCTACGCCGCCTTGCTGGCGGCGCGCTGAGCTTCGCTCAATCGGTGGCGTTCCGGTCGCCGCCGCCCGCGGCCGGCACGCAACCGGGAACCACCGCATCGGCCCGGTACATCCACCATTCGCGCCGGTTGGCATGGCCCACGTAGCGGGCGTGCCGGCGGTCCACGCAATCGCCCATGGCCGCATCGAGGCTGAAGATCCAGCGCTGCGCCGGCGCGGCCTGCAACCACGCGGCGGCCTGGGCATACTGCTGCGGCCAGGGTTCGAGGAAACCGAATTCGACCACCGGCCCCTGTGCCATCAGCAGGTTCTGTTCCTTCCAGGCGACCAGTCCGATGGTGGCGTGCGGCCCGGCGATGCGGCGTGTCCGCAGCATCACGTCGGCGGCCGAGCGGTCGCCGTTGAGCACGGGGTAGCCCCACAGCCCGTACAGCACCCACAGGGTGCCGGCGAAGGCCAGCCAGCCCGGCGCCGCGCGACGTATCCGCGTGAGCGCGGCGATCGCCACGCCGGCCAGCCCCACGCTGAGCAGCAGCCACCACAGTTGCGGGTTCAGCGCGAGCCGGGTGGCCCAGGCCGGATGCCGAAGCATGGCCAGTGTCGCGGCAACGACGAGCGTGCTGCCCAGCAGCGCGGTCAATGCAAAGATCGCCATGCGCACGCCGCGCTTGCGCAGCAGGCCCGGCAGCAGCGGCGCCAGTGCCAGTGCCGTCATCGGCAGCGCCGGCAGGATGTAGACATCGCGCTTGCCGGGGCTGAGCGAAAAGAACAGCACGACCAGCACCACCCAGCCCAGCGGCAGCAGGTAGCGCGCATCGTGGCGTTGCAGCCGCCGCCACCATGCCGGCAGTGCCCATGGCAGCAACAGCGAAAGCGGCAGCCAGTCGACGGCGACGATGCCGAGGAAGAAAGTCGGCGGCTGCAGGTGGCCGGGGCCCGGCGCCGCATAGCGGTGCACGGTCTGCCGGAACAGGATGTTCTGCACGTACGCCGCATGCTGCGGATCGCCGTCGGCGCGGGCGGCCAGCAACATCGGCAGCAGCCACGCCAGCACCGGCACCAGGAACCACGCTAGGCCGCCGAACCAGCGCCAGCCGCCGGTCGGCACCGCCGCCAGCTGCCGCCACTGGCCGCGGCGCGCCGCCAGGTAGGGAATCAGCAGCAGCAACGCCAGCACCCCGACGCCCTTGGTCACCACGCCGACGCCGGCGAAGAAACAGCCCGCCGCGTACCAGCGCCAGGACGGCCCCAGCAGCAGGTGGCGCAGCAGGCCGTAATTGGCCAGGGTGATCCAGCCCAGCAGCAGCGGATCGATCTGCGCGTCGCGCATCTGGTAGGTGAAGTGGATGGTGACCAGCAGCGTGGTCGCCGCCAGCAGCGCGCTGCGGTGGTTCCACAAGCGGCGCGCCAGATCGTAGACCAGCGCCAGCGAGCCCAGGCCGGCGATCAGCGACGGCAGCAGAAACGCCACGCGCCAGTTGCCGGTAAGCAGCCAGGCCAGCGCCTGCAGCCACATGAACAGCGGCGGCTTATCCGGATAAAGTTCGTGCCCGCGGTGCGGAAACAGCCACTGGCCGTGTTCGATCATCCAGCGCGCGGCGAGCGCAAAGCGCGGTTCGTCGGACGGCCACGGATCGCGCAGGCCGATGCCGACGCCCAGCAGCAGCAGGGCGAACACGCCGAACAGCAGCAGCTCCCGGCGGGCGCTGCGCAGCCACAGCGGGCGGGCAGCCGACAGAGGCACGCAAGGCTTCACGGCGGGCAGGCTCCCATGGCACGCACGAAGGCGCCAGCATAGCCCGGCGCGCAGCTGCACGATCGCTGCGGCGTGGACTTCAGGATTGCTTCTGCAGCACCGCGTAATACATGCCGTCCAGGTCGCCATCGCCGGGCAGGATCTGCCAGCCGGGCGCGGCCGCCTGCCCGACCGGCAGGGTGAACGCCACGGGCTTCGCATCGGCGTGGGCAGCCACGAGTTCGGCGACGATCGCCTCGTTCTCCGCGCGCAGCACCGAGCAGGTGATGTAGACCAGCCGCCCGCCCGGCGCCAGCAACGGCCACAGTGCGGACAGGATCCGCCGCTGCTGCGCCTGCATGGCGGCGATGTCGCTTTCGCGCCGGTGCAGCCGCACGTCCGGCCGCCGCCGCAGCACGCCGGTGGCCGAACACGGCGCGTCGACCAGGATGCGGTCGAACGGCCGGCCGTTCCACCAGCCCTTCGGCGCGCCGGCGTCGCCGACCACGATTTTCGCGTCCAGGCGCAGGCGCATCAGGTTTTGCCGGATGCGTTCGGCGCGCGGCGCGTCGAACTCCAGCGCGGTCAGGTCGATGTCGGCACGTTCGAGCAGGTGGCAGGCCTTGCCGCCGGGTGCGGCGCAGGCATCGAGCACGCGCAGGCCGGCGCCCAGGTCGGCCAGGTCGGCGGCCACCTGGGCGGCACCGTCCTGCACCGCGAACGCGCCCTCCTCGAAGCCCGGCAGGCGGGTGACGTCGGTGCTGTGCGGCAGCACCAGCGCGTCGGCCAGCCATGGATGGGCCGTGGCCGCATGACCGGCGGCGTGCAGTTGTCCGAGCAGGACCTGCCGCTCGCTGCGCCGACGATTGACGCGCAGCATCAGCGGCGGTTCGCGATTGTCGGCCAGCATGACCGCCTCGGCCTGCCCCGGCCAGTCGCGGGCCAGCGCGGCGGCCAGCCACGCCGGGTGCGCGTGGCGGGTCTGCGGTTCGGTGTCGAGCCGGGCCAGCAGGGTTGCGCGTTCGCGCTGCCAGCGCCGCAGCACGGCATTGACCAGCCCGGCCAGTTGCGGCCGCTGCAGGCTGCGGGCGGCCTCGACCGTGGCCGCGACCGCCGCATAGTCCTGCAGTTCGAGGACTTCCAGCTGGACCAGGCCCAGCACCAGCAGGGCGTGGATGGCCGGATCCTTGCGGCGCAGGGACTTTTCCAGCAGGCCGTCGACCGCGGCATCGAAGCGCAGCCACCAGCGCGCGCCTTCGCTCAGCAAGGCCATCAGCAGCGCGCGGTCGCGCGGGTCGGCCAGCCGCGGCGCGTGGCGCTCCATCGCGTCGCGCAGCGAGGCGCCGCGCATGGCGACTTCCGCCAGCGCCCTGGCCGCGAGCGCGCGGGTATCGGTCTTCATCGAGGCTGTTTCATCGGGCGGAGCGCAGTTCGGGCCGGGCGTTGAGGTAATCGAGCGCGCCGATGCGCTTGCCGCCGGCGCGCTGCACCGACGTGACGCGCAGCGCGCCCTCGCCGCAGGCCAGATCGATGCCGTCGCGGCCGGCCGCGACGAGGCTGCCCGGGACGGCGCGATGAGCGCGTTCGATGGACCGCGCCGCCCAGATCCGCAGCGGCTCGCCGGCGATCTCCGCTTCGGCCACCGGCCACGGGTCGAAAGCGCGGACCCGGCGTTCGAGCTCGATCGCCGGCCGGCTGAAATCGAGTCTTGCCTCGGACTTCTCCAGCTTGTGCGCGTAGACGACGCCGGCCTCGGCCTGCGCACGGGCCGGCAAGGCTGCGCCCGCCAACAGCCGGGCCAGGCCTTCGGCCAGCACCTCGGCGCCGAGCGCCGCCAGGCGATCGTGCAGCGTGCCGCCGGTGTCGTCGCGGGCAATCGGCGTGCGGCGTTCCAGCAGGATCGGGCCGGTATCCAGGCCGGCTTCCATCTGCATCAGGCCGACCCCGCTTTCCTCGTCGCCGGCGAGGATCGCGCGCTGGATCGGCGCCGCGCCGCGCCAGCGCGGCAGCAGGCTGGCATGCACGTTCCAGCCGCCCAGCCGCGGCATCGCCAGCACCTGGCGCGGCAGGATCAGGCCGTAGGCGACCACCACCAGCAGGTCCGGCCGGTACGCCGCCAGCGTCGCGCGGGCGGCGGCGGATTTCAGCGAATCGGGTTGTTCGACCGGGATGCCGGCGTCGAGCGCGGCCTGCTTGACCGGACTCGGCGTGAGCTTGCGGCCGCGGCCGGCCGGGCGATCGGGCTGGGTGTAGACCGCCGCCACCCCGGCGCCGCTGGCGCGGCATGCGTCCAGGCACGGTACGGCGAACTCGGGTGTGCCGGCGAAGACCAGGCGCAGCGGGCGCTCGCGCGATGCGGGACGGCTCAAGCGCCCGCCGCCTGTTTGCGCTGCTTGTCGAGCCGCTTCAGCAGCAGCGTGCGCTTGAGCGAAGACAGATAGTCGACGAACACCTTGCCGTCGAGATGGTCCAGCTCGTGCTGGATGCAGACGGCCAGCGGGCCTTCGGCCTCGACCACGACCTCGTTGCCCTCGACATCCTGGGCCTTGACCTTCACCTGCAGCGCGCGGGTGACGTCGGCATACAGGCCGGGAAACGACAGGCAGCCTTCCTGATAGACCTGCGTGCCCTCCTTTTCGAGGATCTGCGCATTGATCAGGACCAGCGGCTGCTGGCGGTCGTCGCTCATGTCGGCGACCAGCACGCGCCGATGCACGTTGACCTGGGTCGCCGCCAGCCCGACGCCATTGGCGGCGTACATGGTTTCGAGCATGTCGGCCACGAACTGCCTGAGCTCGGCGTCGAAGGCAGTGACGGGCTCGGCGCGGGTGCGCAGGCGGGGATCGGGGAATTCGAGAATGGGCAGCAGAGACATGGATTTCACCTCGGCGTCGGAAAATGCGGGCGGCTTGGTAAAAAGCCACCCCGACGCGATCTAGAATGTTTCTCATTGTACGTCGGCAACCACGTGTGTGCAGTCGATTTTTGCCAACTTGCACCTGTTGCGCGCGTTAACCATTCGGTTACACTCGGCCGAGCATCTGGGGAAGGGGGATTCCCGCCAATGATCAGAAAAATTATCCTGTTGCTGGCCGGCATGCTGGTCACCGTCGTTGTCTACGCGGCGGGGGCGCAACTGCGAGCCAATCACCCCGACAGCTACACCGTGCGCCGGGGCGACACCCTCTGGGATATTTCCGCCAGGTTCCTTTCCAAGCCATGGCTATGGCCGGAAATCTGGCAGGCCAATCCGCAGGTGCACAACCCGCATCTCATCTATCCCGGCGACGTGCTCAATCTGTCCTTCATCAACGGCGGGCCGGGATTGACCCTGCAGCCGAGCGTGCATGCCGAACGTGCGGCCGTGCCGGCGATCCCGTTGTCCGAACTGAGCCTGTTCCTCAAGAACATGCGGGTCATGGATTCGAAAGCCGTCAGTTCCGCACCGTACGTGGTCGGCCTGGAAGAGGCTCGCCTGCGCGGCACGGTGGGCCAGAACATCTATGTACGCGGCCTGCATGGGGAACCGGGCCAGCGCTGGGCGATCGTGCGGCCAAGCCACATATTCCGGGGGTTCGACCAGGGCGATCCGAAGCATGCCGAGATCGTGGGCCATCTGCTGGACAGCAATGCGGCCATGGTCAACGCGCCATGGAGCGAGGATTCCCGCAACGACGGCCATTACGGCCGCGGCAAGGATCTGGGCGTCGAGGTCAGCGTGATCGGTACCGCCGAGACGCTGCGGATGGGCGATCCGTCCACTCTGCTGCTGCTCGATGCGACCAAGGAAATCCGTACCGGCGATCGCATCATGCCGATCGACGATACGCCGTATGACCCCTACTACTACCCGCATGCACCGAAGTCGGTGCCGGCCAATGCCCGTGTGATCGCGTTTGCCGATGCGCTGGACGCCGCCGGCTCGCGCCAGGTGGTGGCGTTGTCGATCGGTGCCGGAGACGGTGTCGACAATGGCCAGACCTACACGATCTACGAGCCCGGCGAAAACATCCACGACGACGTGGCCAGCAGCAGCATGAGGCGCAGTTTCGGCAAGCGGGTCACCCTGCCGGACGAGTACGTCGGGCACGTGATGGTGTTCCGCACGTTCGACCGGGTCAGCTACGGCCTGATCATGGATGGCCTGCGGCCGGTGCACATCGGCGACCGCCTGCGCATGCCGGAATAGCGCAAGCTATCGGTCTTTTCCTACAGCACGGCGCGGTCATCCGCGCCGTTTTCGCGGGGATCCGCTGCGTAAACTGCGCGGATGGACGAGAGCGATGAACGGCGCGCATGGCTGATCGCGCTGCGCACGCCGGGCCTGGGCCCGGGCGGACTGCGCGAGCGACTGGCGGCGGCCGCAGGGGACATCGGCACGGTAGTGGAACGGCTCAGGGCTTGTCCGGCGCCACTGGGCGAAGCGGCGCGAGCCTGGCTGGCGCGGCCGGACGAGGCCCGGCTGGCGGCCGATCTGGCGTGGCTGGACGCCCCCGGCCATCGGCTGCTTCGATGCACCGATGCGGATTTCCCCCCGCAACTGGAACATATCCCGCAGCCGCCGGCCGCGCTGTTCGTGGCCGGCGACGCCGGCTTGCTGCTGTACCCGCAGGTGGCGATCGTCGGCGCGCGCAGCGCCAGCAGCAGCGGACTGGCTCATGCCCGTGCGTTTGCCGGGACGCTGGCGCAGGCCGGCTTCGTGATCACCAGCGGCATGGCCGACGGCATCGACGGTGCGGCCCATCTGGCGGCGCTGGAGGCCGGCGCGATGACGCTGGCGGTGATGGGCACCGGCCCGGATCGGGTGTATCCGCGCAAGCACCATGTCCTGGCCCGGCGAATCGCCGGGCAGGGCGCACTGATCAGCGAGTTTCCGCCCGGCACGCCCGCGCGTGCCGATCACTTTCCGCGCCGCAACCGGATCATTGCCGGGCTGGCGCTGGGTACGCTGGTGGTCGAGGCCGGGCTGCAATCGGGTTCGCTGATCACCGCGCGCCTGGCCGGCGAACAGGGGCGGGAAGTGTTCGCGCTGCCCGGGTCGATCCACAACCCGCTGGCTCGCGGCTGCCATCGCCTGATCCGCGATGGCGCGCGATTGGTGGAGAGTGCCGCCGAGATCATCGAGACATTGGCGCCCGCAGCGCGCATGCTTGGCGCAGAACTGGCGGCGCGGCTGGAGCCCGCGGACGCTGGCGAAACGCCTCGGCAAGCGGCGGCTGAAGCCACCGAAAAGCGTCCGGTGGCGTACGCTGCCTGGCAAAAAAGTCCGGAATATCGACACTTGTTGGCTGAGATAGGCCATGATTCGGCGACAATGGACGAACTTGTCCAACGAACCGGACAGCCGGCCGCGGTCTTGGCCTCGATGCTGCTGATGCTGGAACTGGAGGGCAGGATCGAAGCCTTGCCGGGCAACCGTTACCAGCGGTTGCCCGCAGGTGCGGCCAGTCGTTGACTGCCGGCAACGCGTTGCGACGGTTGCGTCTGGCACGCCCGAGCTTGACATCCGACGCGGCGGCGTGGCTCAACTAGATATACATGTCCGTCGCCTGGCGACGGTGGTCCGTTTGCGGAAATCCAGCTTCATGGCAAAAAACCTGCTCATCGTCGAATCGCCAGCCAAGGCCAAGACGATCAACAAGTACCTCGGCAAGGACTTCCAGGTACTCGCCTCCTACGGTCACGTCCGTGACCTGAAACCGAAGGAAGGCGCGGTCGATACCGAGCACGGTTTCGCCATGGCCTACGAGGTGATCGAGCGCAACCAGAAGCATGTCGACGCGATCGCCAAGGCCGCCAGGCTGGCCGACGACATCTATCTGGCGACCGACTTGGATCGCGAAGGCGAGGCAATCAGCTGGCACATCAGCGAAATCCTGAAGGAACGCGGCCTGGTCGAGGGCAAGCGGATGCATCGGGTGGTGTTTTCCGAGATCACGCCCAAGGCGATCAAGGCCGCGGTGGCCGATCCGCGGCAGCTGTCGCACGACCTGGTCGACGCGCAGCAGGCCCGCCGCGCGCTGGATTATCTGGTCGGTTTCAACCTGTCGCCGGTGCTGTGGCGCAAGGTGCAGCGCGGCCTGTCCGCCGGTCGCGTGCAGTCGCCGGCGTTGCGCATGATCGTCGAGCGCGAGGAAGAGATCGAGGCGTTCAATGCGCGCGAATATTGGAGCATCGAGGCCCAGCTCAAGCATGCCGAGGGCGATTTCACGGCCCGCCTTAGCCGGCTCAACGGCAAGAAATTCGAGCAGTTCGATCTCACCGACGAAGCCGGTGCGCAGGCCGCGCGGCATGCCTTGAAGCAGGCGGCGCACGGCCGCCTCACCGTCAGCGATGTGGGTTCGAAGGAGCGCAAGCGTCGTCCGGCCGCGCCGTTCACCACCTCGACCTTGCAGCAGGAGGCCGCGCGCAAGCTGGGCTTCACCACCAGCCGCACGATGAAGATCGCGCAGGGCCTGTACGAAGGCGTGGCGCTCGGCGACGAGGGCAACGTCGGCCTGATCACCTACATGCGTACCGACTCCACCATGCTCGGCGACGACGCGCTGGCCGAATTGCGCCAGCTGATCGTCCGCGACTTCGGCGCGCACGCGCTGCCGGATGCGCCGCAGGTCTACAAGACCAAGTCGAAGAATGCCCAGGAAGCGCACGAGGCGATCCGTCCTACCTCGGCGATGCACACGCCCAGGTCGGTCGCGGCCTTCCTCAACGACGACCAGCGCAAGCTGTACGAATTGATCTGGAAGCGCACGGTCGCCTGCCAGATGATCCACGCCACCCTGAACACCGTCTCGGTCGAGTTCGCGCTGAAGGATGTCCCCGGCGGCGACGCCTCGTTCCGCGCCAGCGGCACCACGGTGATCGACCCGGGTTTTCTGGCCGTGTACGAGGAGGGCAGCGACCAGAAAAAGGCGGACGACGACGACGAAGGCCGCCGTCTGCCGCGCCTGGCCGTGGGGGAACAGGTGCCGCTGCACGAGATCGTCGCCGAGCAGCACTTCACCGAACCGCCGCCGCGCTATTCCGAGGCGAGCCTGGTCAAGGCGCTGGAAGAGCACGGCATCGGCCGCCCCTCGACCTACGCCAGCATCATCCAGGTGCTGCAGAACCGCGAATACGTCTTTCTCGACAGCCGCCGCTTCAAGCCCAGCGACGTCGGTCGCGCGGTAAGCAAGTTCCTCACCGCGCACTTCACCCGCTACGTCGATTACGACTTCACGGCGAAGATGGAAGACGAACTCGATGCGGTCAGCCGCGGCGAGGAAGCCTGGGTACCGTTGATGGAACGCTTCTGGCTGCCGTTCAAGCAGCAGGTGGACGAAAAGACCGAGTCGGTCGACCGCAACGAGGCCACCGGCGCGCGCGACCTGGGCGTCGACCCGAAGACCGGCAAGCCGGTATCGGTACGCCTCGGCCGCTACGGGCCGTTCGCGCAGATCGGCACCAAGGAGGACGAGGACAAGCCCGCCTTCGCCAGCCTGCGCACCGGGCAGAGCATGCACACGATCACCCTGGCCGACGCGCTGGAGCTGTTCAAGATGCCGCGCCAGCTCGGTCAGGCGGAAAATGGCGAGCCGGTGAGCGTCGGCATCGGCCGTTTCGGTCCGTTCGTGAAGCAGGGCAGCACCTACGCCTCGCTCAAGCCCGAGGACGATCCGTACACGATCGAGCTGCCGCGCGCATTGCAGATCGTGCAGGAAAAGGCGCAGATGCTGGCCAACCGGCTGATCCTCGATTTCGGCAACGGCGTGCAGGTGTTGAACGGCCGCTACGGCGCCTACATCACCGACGGCGAAAAGAACGCCCGGATCCCGAAGGAACAGGAGCCCAAGACGCTGACCGAGGCACAGTGCCTGGAACTGCTCGCTGCCGCACCGGCACGCAAGGGCCGTTTCGGCAAGAAGGCCGCTGCCAAGAAAAGCGCCGACGACAAGGCCGTGCCGGCGGCGAAAAAGGCCACCGCCAGGAAGCCCGCGGCAAAGAAAGCGGCCGTCAAGAAAGCCGCCGCCAAGAAAACCGCTGTCAAGAAAACCGCCGCCAAGAAGCAGGCGACGAAAAAGGCCGCCGCCAAGAAGGCTGCGACCGGCAAGGCCGCGGCAGCGACATCCGGGGCCTGAGTGCTGCAGCGCTTCGACATCGGCGAGCTCGCCGCCGCCGCCGCGCTGCTGCGCCAGGGCGGCGTGCTGGCCTATCCCACCGAGGCAGTGTACGGCCTCGGCTGCGATCCGCATGACCGCATCGCGTTCGAACGGCTGTTCGCCCTGAAGCAGCGCCCATCCACGCAGGGGGTGCTGCTGATCGCCGCGGACTTCGCGCAGGTCGAACCGTACATCGAGCTTGCCGCGGTGCCGGCCGGGGTCATGCGGCAGGTTCGGGCGAGCTGGCCCGGGCCGAACACCTGGATTTTCCCGCGTTCGGCGCAGGTGCCCGGATGGATCGCCGGCGCCCATGCCGGTATCGCGCTGCGGGTCACGGCCCATGCGCCCGCCGCGGCGCTGTGCCGGGCATTCGGCGGTGCACTGGTGTCGACCAGCGCCAACCCCCACGGCCAGCCGCCGGCACGTTCGGCGCAAACCGTGGCAAGCTATTTCGAGGACAGCCTGGACGGGCTGCTGGACGCCCCGCTGGGTGGGCTGGCCAGCCCCACGGTGATCCGTGATGCCATGTCGGGAGCTATCATTCGCGGCTGAATGCGGGGGGTGGACCGGCAGTCGCCATGCGACGGCGGGATGATGATTCGCGTCGTTCATGCCGCCGTTCATCGGCCGGCGCGATGCCATCCCCCGTCGAGGAGCGTCGAAGAGTCCGGGAGACAGTGCGTGGCCATCGTTTATGACATCTACCAGCACGAGGCGCCATCGCGGCTGCCGCTGCTGGGCATGGCCGATCCGGGCCGGGTGCTGGCCTGGCGCGATGGCGAGCCGGCCAGCGCCGCACAATTTCTGGCCCACGTGCATCAGGTAGCCGCCAGCTTGCCGGTGGCCGCGGCGGCGGTGAACCTGTGCGAGGATCGTTATGCCTTCCTGGTCGCGTTCTGCGCGATCGCGCTGCGCGGCCAGGCCAATCTGTTGCCGCCCTCGCGCGCGCCGCAGGCGGTGGATGAAGTCATGGCGGCGCATCCGGGGTGTTACGCGCTGGGCGAGCAGGCGCTCGACCCGGCACCGCACGGCTACCGGCGGCTGCCGGCACTGGATGCCGCGCCATCGCAGGAAGCCGGCACGGCGTGGCCGCTGGTCCCGGCCAGCCAGGTGGTGGCGATCGGTTACACCTCCGGCTCCACCGGGACGCCGGGCGCCAACCTGAAGACCTGGCGCAGCCTGCACGCCAGCACCAGCGGCAATCTGGCCATGCTGCGCGCGGCGGTCGGTGGGCATTTCGAGGTGGTTGCGACGGTGCCGCCGCAGCACATGTACGGCCTGGAGATGTCGGTGCTGCTGCCGCTGCTCGGCGGCGTCGGCGTGCATGCCGGGCGGCCGTTCTTCCCGGCCGACGTCGCCGTTGCGCTGGCTGCCCTGCCGGCGCCGCGCGTGCTGGTGACCACGCCGGTGCATCTGCGCGCACTGGTCGAGTCGCGCATGGCGTTGCCGCCGCTCGCGGCGATGGTGTCGGCAACCGCGCCGCTGTCGGTCGAGTTGGCGCGGCATGCCGAGCAGCGTTTTGGCGCGCCGCTGCTGGAGGTGTTCGGTTCCACCGAGACCTGCGTATTCGCCAGCCGCCGTCCCGCCATCGGCGAGGACTGGAGCCTGTACGACGACGTGCATTTGCATCCGCAGCCGGACGGCACCCAGGTCGAGGCGCCCCAGCTGGATGTGGCGACAACCCTGGCGGACATCGTCAGCCTGTCCGCGGGCGGCCGCTGCTTCCGCCTGCGCGGGCGGCATTCGGACATGCTCGAAATCGCCGGCAAGCGTGCCTCGCTGGGGGATCTGGGTCGCCGCCTGCTGGCGATTCCCGGTGTGCAGGACGGCATCGTGTTCCAGCTCGACGGCGCCGATGCGCTGGGCGTCCATCGCATTGCCGCGCTGGCGGTGGCGCCGGGGCTCGATGAGCAGGCGATTCTCGATGCGCTGCGCCGTGCGGTCGATCCGCTGTTCCTGCCGCGGCCGCTGCGGCTGGTCAAGGCGTTGCCGCGCAACGAAACCGGCAAGCTGCCGCGAGCGGCGTTGATGGAATTGCTGCTGCACCACGATTGAGCGTGCGCCCTGTTCGCGGCTGTGCGACGGCTTGGAAACGGCCGCAGCAGGTCGCGCACCGGGCGGAGCTGCGCCGCTTGCCGGCCGGCCGGAGCATGGCGCGCCTCGTGACCTGCCCTACAATGCGCCCGGCGCATTTGTATTGCCGCGCCTCACCTTTCGCATCGGAATCAAGCATGAAAGTTCTCGTCATCGGCGGCGGCGGCCGCGAGCACGCGCTGGCCTGGAAGCTGCGGCAATCACCGCGGGTCAGCGAGGTGATCGTGGCGCCGGGCAATGCCGGTACGGCGCACGAGCGCGGGGTGCGCAACGCCGAGGTGGCCGCGGACGACCTGGACGGCCTGCTGCGGCTGGCCAGGGCGGAGAAGATCGGCCTCACCGTGGTTGGCCCCGAAGTGCCGCTGGTGGCTGGCGTGGTCGACCGCTTCCGCGCCGCCGGTTTGCGCATCTTCGGACCTCGCGCACTGGCCGCGCAGCTGGAAGGATCCAAGGCGTTCGCCAAGGATTTCCTGCTCCGCCACAACATCCCCACGGCACGTTACGCGGTGTTCACCGAATTGAATCCGGCGCTGGCCCATGTGCGCAAGCATGGGGTGCCGATCGTGATCAAGGCCGACGGCCTGGCCGCCGGCAAGGGCGTGGTGGTGGCGCTGACGCAGGCCGACGCCGAACTGGCGCTGCACGACATGCTGGGCGCCCGCAGTTTCGGCGATGCCTCGTCGCGGGTGGTGATCGAGGAATTTCTCGAAGGGGAGGAAGCCAGCTACATCGTGATGAGCGATGGCAGCCACGCCTTGCCGATGGCCAGCAGCCAGGACCACAAGCGGCGCGACGAGGGCGACCTGGGGCCCAACACCGGCGGCATGGGGGCCTATTCGCCGGCGCCGGTGGTCACGCCGGAAGTCGAGCAGCGCATCCTGCGCGAAGTGATCGCGCCGACCCTGCACGGCATGGCCAGCGAGGGCGCGCCGTTCATCGGCTTCCTCTATGCCGGCCTGATGATCGACAAGAGCGGTGCGCCGAAGGTGATCGAGTTCAACGTGCGTTTCGGCGACCCGGAAACCCAGCCGATCATGCTGCGGCTGAAGTCCGACCTGGTAGAACTGATCGATGCGGCGCTCGATGGCCGGCTTGAACATGCGCGGGCACGCTGGGACGTGCGTCCGGCCATCGGCGTGGTGATGGCGGCCGGCGGCTACCCCGGCAGGGTGCGCAGCGGCGACGCGATCGGCGGCCTCGATGCCGTCGTCGACGCCGATGTGAAAGTGTTTCACGCCGGCACCCGGCTCGATGCCCAGGGGCGTGCGGTGACCGCCGGCGGACGCGTGCTGACCGTCTGCGCGCTGGGCCAGGATATCGCCGCTGCTCGCGGACGCGCCTACGACGCCGTCGGCAAGATCCATTACGAGGGCGCCTTCTGCCGGCGCGATATCGCATTCCGGGCATTGCGGCGCGGCTGAGCGCGGCCGTGGCGTCTTCCGTGGCGCCGGCGATCCGGCCAAGGGCAAGTCGGCGATGAGGGGATGCCGCGAGGCGCGACCCTTCAGCGGACATCGCGCGGTCCTCAGGCGCAATAACATACGCATGCGGATGGCAGTGACTTGTGCCGGTTGACTTTTCCGCGTCGCATCTTTTGGGCTATGCTTGAAACTTCCCCCGCGAAAAAGTCATGGCGTACAAGCGTCTGACCACATTCGTGCATGCTTTCACGTCGATCGAGGTTTCCCCCATGCGCAAGATGGTTTTGTCGCTGATGTCCGCCGCAGCACTGGTTCTGACCGGTTGCAATGCTCCTTCTTCCCCGCAGCAGGCAGGCTCCGCTGCACCCGCATCGGCGAGTACGGCCGCCGCCGTCCAGATCGCGAACGAGGTGAGCGGCACGGTTTCGGTGCGCGGTCCCGAGCAACCGTCGTCCAAGGCCTCGCTGGTGATCAACCTGGTTGACGTATCGTCCACGGCCAATGCCGGTGCGCCGCCGCTGGCGACCGAAATGGTGACCCCGGTAGGTCCGTTCCCGCAGTCCTTCAAGCTGACGCTCGATCCGATCAAGGTCAAGCCGAACGATATGTACGTGGTGCAGGCCGTGCTGACCGATGGCGAGCGTCATTACACGATGCCGATCCAGGCGCCGGTTCTGACCAATGGCAACAAGAATGTGGTGTCGATCGAGCTGGTCGCCCAGCAGACTGCGGGCGAAAAGGCGCTGGCCGGGTTCACCGCAGAGGAGAAGCAGCTCGGCGCGATGAAGGTCAGTCACGGCACCAAGCTGGAAAAGGATGCCTCGCGCGGCTGGCAGCTGTTCCGTCAGGACGGCAAGGTGAAATTCATCCGCGAGCTTGTCGACTACACCGACAAGACATTCACCAGCACCGACTACGCCTACAAGGACGGCAAGCCGTGGGTGATCGTGCAGCAGATCAGGGCCAACCGGGATGCGAAACCCTCGGCCATCGATCGGGCCGGGTGGAGCGACAACGGCATCCTGATCCTGAAACAGCATCAGGTCGGCAACGACGTGCAGGTACTGGATGCCGATGCTGCGGCGAAACTGCAGGCGCAGGGGCTGGAAATCCTCAGCCTGGCGACCAACGGCAAGAACAAGTAAGTCCGCGATCCGCGGCGCATGCGGCCGTTCCTCCTCTCGCCGTCGCGGGGGGAGGGAAAGCGGCAAACCACGCAAACTACGAAGCATCCGGCCAGCCGGCCGGATCGATCGCGCATCATGGCCTTGCCTCGTGACCGATGGCATGGCGCGTAGCCGCCGTGGCCGTGCTACCCGGCAGCACCATCGCCTCCGCAGCAAGAGCCGCCGAAAGGCGCCGGGATGCCTGGCGCCGCAGTTCGATGCATCGAGATGCCGGGGCTGCGGCGGCTGTCGCCGTCAATATCCCGCCGCTCCGGAGGCCGGCTGCGGGCCTGGAACCAAAGAAAAGGCCGTCCGCGTCGCGCGGACGGCCTTTGTGGGTTCCGCACGCAGACTCAGAACTTGATTCTCACGCCCATGTTGACGCTGTTGTAAGTCTGGCTGCTGTCGCTGAAACGGCCGCTGTAGCCGATCCAGCTGGTCACGCTGGGGGTGAGTACCGCGGACAGGCCGAGATCGGCGGTACCCCAGGTCTTGTCCGGCATGAAGCCCGTCACGGCGAAGGTGCCGTTCATGCTGTTCAGGCCGGCATCGATGGTGCCCGGGTCAGCCTTGTTGTCATGATTCCATGCCACTTCGGCGTACGGCGAAAGCACGGTGTTGCCGACATTCCAGTGACCTTCCAGGCGCCAGCCAAGCGTGGTCAGCAGCGAGTCGCGTTGTTGCCTGCCGAACCACATGGCCGAGCTGTCGTTGCCGTTTTCGCTGAAGCCATTGACCTTGACGCTCTGCCACTCGACGTTGGCAAAAGGCCCGGTGCGCATGCCCTCGACGTCAAACCACCAGCCGCCGTTGAGGCCGCCACCCAAATGCGAACCATCGGGCTTGCCGCTCTCGGTACGCTGCAGGGCGCCCAGCTGGATGCTGCGATGGACATCCTTGAAGTTGTTTTCGCCGAAGTCAAAATAGCTGCCGACGTAACCGCCGCCGGCGTGGTAGGTGAGGTAGCCGAGCCCGGTGATGTCCTGCAGCGTGTAGCCGCCGCCGCCGGAGAAATAGGCATGGCTCTGGCCGGTGCCGAGGGCGAGGCCGGCGGACAGATGGTCAGTGGCGCGCACGTCCGCACCGAGCGTGAGGTTGAAATCGTTGCTGGTGGTCCGGGGCGATGCGTTGCCCGCATCGAAGTCCTGGCGGCTGTAATCGATGTTGACGAAGGTGCGGGTCTTGCCGCCGTTGCTGTCGATCAGCATCTGGTTGCGGACGGCGTGCGTCTGCACATTGACGCCATTCAACGCCGACTCGCTCAGCAGCGAAATCTGCCCCGGCGCCTGCATCACCGAGATCACGTACTGGCCGAGCAGGGCGTGCGCGGCCGTGGTCGGATGCACGCCGTCGGCGAACACGTAGCTCTGGTCGGTGCCGGCCGCATAGGTGTAGGGCAGCCCCGAGCCCGCCGGTCCGCACTGCACCGAACTGGATCCGGCGCCGCAGGCCGGGTCGGTGGCATTGGCGAAACCGTAGGCTTGCGGGCTGGCGATCACTTCGGACAACAGGCCGTAGGCATTGATCGGAATGATGCCGGTATTCAGATGCGACAGGCCGGTGTTGAGCTGGCCGTTGAAGATGAGGCTGAGTCCGGTCAGCGATGCGGCGGCTGCCGGGCCTTGCGCGGTGGCATCCGGCGTCAGCCCGATATTGGGCAGATTGAACACCAGGATGTTCTTCGCGCCGGCGGCCTGCAGCTGGCCGATCAGGGTGACTTCCTGCTGTGCGGCCGCAGCGACGTTGGCCTGCGCCTGCGCCGCCGTTTCGAATGCGCTGACGCCGGCACCCGCCAGCACCTGCGCATCGATCTGCGCGGCGACCTGCGCGGCAATGGCGGGCGGCAGACCGGCGGTATTGGCAGCGATCAGCTGCTGCGCGACAGCGCCCGCGCCAACGGCGGTGGCATGATAGAAAATGTCGTTGGCACCGCCCCAGATCGAATACAGCGCCGTGCCGCTGGCCGGCCCGCCTGCCAGATAGGCATCGACCTGACTGGTCAGGGTGGGCACCGCCGAGGGCGTGCCGGGCGAGTTGGTGTTCACTCCTGCGCCACCCCAGGCGAAGTCGGTACCGCCAAGCAACGACGGGCTGAGCGTGTGGCCGAAATTGTCGGCGACGTGCTCGATCGCGGTGATGCCGGGATTGGTGGTGAAGCGCAGCGGCGGCTGGATGCCGGGCGCGACAGCCAGCGAGATGTTGCCGTTGTCGCTGAGGCTGTCGCCGAAGACGAAGACTTGGCTGAAATCCGTGGCGGCGGCCGCCGCGCTGAACAGCAAGGAGGCGGCAATGGCGCCGGCGAGGTGTCGGGTGCGAGGCATGGGTAACACTCCTGGGCCGGGATGGCCTTGTTATCTGGGCGTTACGTTAATGCACGCCATACGGAAGCGCATGCTGCATCGCAGCGCGAGATATCCGGGTGCCTGGTCAGCGCTTGCCGGCCCGAGCCAGGGCGTCGGCCAATGCGCTGTTCACGGGCGCGGGCAGCGCCTTGGAGGCCGCTGGGGTGGCTCCCCGGCTGCCGTTGCGAGCGTGCCGCCGGTCGCCCTCATTGCCCTGGGCCGCATGGCTTTCGCGCGCCTGCCCGGGCTCGTCATCCAGTCGCATGCTCAGGCCGATGCGCTGGCGCGCCAGGTCGACCTCCATCACCTTGACCTTCACGATGTCGCCGGCCTTCACCACGTCGCGCGGGTCCTTCACGTAGGTGTGCGACAGCGCGGAGATGTGCACCAGGCCATCCTGGTGCACGCCGATGTCGACGAACGCCCCGAAGGCGGCGACGTTGGTGACGCGGCCTTCGAGGATCATGCCCGCGCGCAGCTGCTTCAGGTCGTCCACGCCGTCGGCAAAGCTCGGCGCAACGAATTCCGGGCGTGGATCGCGGCCGGGTTTTTCCAGCTCCCTGAGAATGTCGCGCACGGTGGGCATGCCGAAGCGATCGTCGGTGAATTGCTCGGGCTTCAGGCTGCGCAGGAAGCCGCTGTCGCCGATCAGGGATTTCACCGCGCGGCCGCATTGGGCGATGATCCGTTCGACCACCGGATAAGCCTCCGGATGCACGGCACTGGCGTCCAGCGGGTTGTCGCCATTGGCTATGCGCAGGAAGCCGGCGCACTGCTCGTACGCCTTGTCGCCCAGACGCGGCACCTTCAGCAATGCCTTGCGGTTGGCGAACGGGCCGTTGGCGTCGCGATGCTTCACCACGTTCTCGGCGACCAGCGCGGACAGGCCGGCCACGCGCGCAAGCAGCGCCGCCGAAGCGGTGTTCACGTCGACGCCGACGGCGGTGACGCAATCCTCGACGCGTGCGTCCAGCGCGCGCGCCAGCTTCACCTGGTTCACGTCGTGCTGGTACTGGCCCACACCGATCGCCTTGGGCTCGATCTTCACCAGCTCGGCCAGCGGATCCTGCAGGCGACGTGCGATGGAGACGGCGCCGCGCAGGCTCACGTCGAGATCGGGGAATTCCTTCGCGGCGGTTTCCGAGGCGGAATACACCGAGGCGCCCGCCTCGCTCACCACGATCTTCGACAGCTTGTGCTCGGGGTGGCTCTTGGCGAGGCCCTTGATCAGCTCGCCGGCGAGCTTGTCGGTCTCGCGCGAGGCGGTGCCGTTGCCGATCGCGATCAGGTCCACGCCGTGCTTCTGGCACAGCCGCGCCAGCGCCGCCAGCGATTCGTTCCACTGCCTGCGCGGTTCGTGCGGGTAGATGGTGTCGGTGGCGAGCAGCTTGCCGGTGGGATCGACCACGGCCACCTTGCAGCCGGTGCGGATGCCTGGGTCGAGGCCCATCACGGTCTTCGCGCCGGCGGGCGCGGCCAGCATCAGGTCCTTGAGGTTGTCGCCGAACACGCGGATCGCCTCGTCCTCGGCGCCCTCGCGCACGCGGCCGAACAGGTCCAGCGTGAGGTGCAGGTGCAGCTTCACGCGCCAGGTCAGGCGCACCGTCTCGCGCAGCCAGGCGTCGGCGGGCCGGCCGCGGTCATGGATGCCGGCGTGCGCGGCCACGCGGCCTTCGCCTTCCAGAAGGCCTTGCTCGGCGTCCGGCGCGGGCTGCAGGTCCAGCTCGATCACGCCTTCGTTGCGCGCGCGCATCAGCGCCAGCAGGCGATGCGAGGGAATCTTGCCGATGGCTTCCACATGGTCGAAATAGTCGCGGAACTTCGCGCCCTCGTTCTCCTTGCCTGCGACGACTTTTGCGCGGATCTGGCCCTTCTCCCACAGCCAGTCGCGCAGCTCGCCGACGAGGTGCGCGTCCTCGGCGATGGACTCCATCAGGATCGCGCGCGCGCCGTCCAGCGCGGCGCGCACGTCGGCGACGCCCTTCTCCGCATCGACGAATGCTGCGGCGAACGCTTCCGGCGAGCGCGTGGGGTCTTCGCGCAGGCCCAGCGCCAGCGGCTCCAGCCCGGCCTCGCGGGCGATCTGCGCCTTGGTGCGGCGCTTAGGCTTGTACGGCAGGTAAAGATCCTCCAGGCGCGCCTTGGTGTCGGCGGCGAGGAGGTCGTTCTTCAGCTCATCGCTCAGCTTGCCCTGTTCCTCGATGCTGGCGAGGATTGCCGCGCGCCGATCCTCCAGTTCGCGCAGGTAGTGCAGGCGCTCCTCCAGCAGGCGCAGCTGGGTGTCGTCGAGGCCGCCGGTGACTTCCTTGCGGTAGCGCGCGATGAACGGCACGGTGGCGCCGCCGTCGAGCAGGTCGACTGCCGCGCGCACCTGTTCGGTCTTGGCGGCGATGTCCTGGGCAATGCGTTGTTCGATGCTGAGCATGGATGACATTCAATACCTTGCGACGGCAACCGGTGCCGGGTGAAAGCGATCAGGCGATCGATGATGACAGCAACCTGCTGCGCCATGCCCAGGCCGGTGCCTTCGAGGCACGAAGAATCGGCGCCGAAGTGCTGCTCCGGTGCCGTTGGCGCAGCAAGGCTCAGGCGTGGAACGACCCGCCGCTGGCGGAAGGCCCGGTCTTGCCGTCGCCGAATTCGCTGGCGCGGCCGTTGAGCACCAGCGTGCCCGCGATCATGTCGTGCAGGCCCTGCCTGCGCCGGGTCCAGGCGACCATCAGGAAGCCGATCCCGAAGATGATCGCGCTGAGATACTTCGCCGGGTAGCGGCCCAGCGCACGCGGAAAGCTGATCCGTGCGCCATGCAGGTCGGTGACCCGGATGCCCAGCGCCAGTTTGCCGATGGTGGCCTGCCAGGCGGAGCTTTCGCACACGGCGAAGTACGCCCACGTGAGCAAGCTGATCGCCAGCATGGCCGGCATCATCGTCGTGTAGTACTGGCTGAACGCCGCCAGCATCGCATGGGGATCGCCTGGCGAAGCCAGCTGTGCCTTTCGCAACGCCGCTTCTGCCGCGTCGCCCCCCATCATCTTCTGGATGAGCAGGCTGGGGAAATACAGGACGATGGCATCGAGGATATAGGCGGCCACGCGCTTCCAGAAACCGGCGTGATCCTCCAGCGCGGCCGTGGTGGTCCGCGGCAGCGGCGGGACTGCTGGTGATGCTGCGCTGCCGGCGGTATCGGGGAACAGCACCGACAAGGGTTGCCAGTCGGCAAGGCCTTCGTACCACGCCAGGTCGTCGCGGCTCAGTCGGCCGCTCTGCAGCCATTGCCGCACGTCATCTTCCGGGTAGGGACCGTGTCGTTCGCCGTCGCGGCCAATCCATATTTCCATCATGCGGGCTCCACGGGCTGCTCGAAGTGCGCATCATGCCATGAGCCATCCGCATTCGGGCATCAGGCCGCGTCGCGGCGCTTCAGATGCACCAGCAGCAGCGAGATCGCGGCCGGCGTGACGCCGCTGACGCGCGCGGCCTGGCCCAGCGTGGCCGGCCGCGTGCGCTTGAGCTTGAGCAGCACTTCGGCGGAAAGCCCGCGCACCTTGTCGTAATCGAAACCGGCGGGGATCGAGGTGTGTTCGTGGCGGCGCTGGCGCTCGACCTCCTCGCGCTGGCGCTCCAGGTAGCCGGCGTACTTCACCTGCACCTCGACCTGGGCGGCGACGTCGTCGCGCTCGACCGGCGGGCCCAGCTCGGGCACGCCGGCCAGTTTCGCGTAGTCCAGCTCGGGCCGGCGCAGCAGGTCGATGGCGCTGGTCTCGCGGCTGACCGCGATGCCGAGCTGCCGTTCGACCGCCGCGCCGCGCGCGTTCGCCGGGGTCGCCCACAACGCGCCCAGGCGCTGCAGCTCGCGCTCGACCGCGTCGCGCTTGGCGCGCAGCGCATCGAAGCGCGCCTGCGGCACCACGCCCAGTTCGAAGCCCTTCTCGGTAAGGCGCAGGTCGGCGTTGTCCTCGCGCAGGTGCAGCCGGTACTCGGCGCGCGAGGTGAACATGCGGTAGGGCTCGATGGTGCCGTTGCTGGTGAGGTCGTCGATCAGCACGCCGACGTAGGCCTCGTCGCGGCGGGGGTGCCACGGCGCCTTGCCCTGCACGGCGAGCGCGGCGTTCAGGCCCGCGATCAGCCCCTGCGCGGCGGCCTCCTCGTAGCCGGTGGTGCCGTTGATCTGGCCGGCGAAGTACAGGCCGGGGATCGCCTTGGTCTCCAGCCACGGCTGCAGGCCGCGCGGGTCGAAGTAGTCGTATTCGATGGCGTAGCCGGG